>JBAQAB010000515.1:0-5688 GCA_049285535.1 Xanthobacteraceae bacterium | reverse complement strand
TGTTCGGTTCAAGCCGCCGATTTGCCGATGCGTCCTGCGCCCGCGCCTGTAGCGCCGGTCGCCTATGCGCCGCCGGTCTATAATTGGAGCGGCTTCTATATCGGCGGCCATATCGGCGGCGGCTTCGAAAATTCGTCGTGGACCGATCCATTCACCGGCAGCAACGATACCTTCAACAACAGCGGCTTTCTCGGCGGCGCCCAGATCGGCGTGAACACGCAGTTCAACTGGCTCCTCCTCGGCCTCGAAGGCGATTTCAGCTGGACCAGCGCGATCAAGGGCACCGGCACCGATTCGCTGGGCGACAGCATCACCACCAGTCCGCAGTGGACCTCCACCGTGACCGGACGCATTGGTGCGGCGTTCGATCGTCTATTGGTCTACGGCAAGGGCGGTGTCGCGTTCGCGGAAGATAAAAGCACCTTCACCCCCGTCGGCGGCGCGACCGCAACCGATACGACGACACGGGTTGGCTGGACGGCCGGCGCCGGCTTGGAATACGCGCTCACGGACAACTGGTCGGTCCGCGCCGAATACGATTATCTCGGCTTCGGTTCGAAACAGCTCAGCTTCACGCCTGTGACGACAAACGCGGATCTCAATGTTCAGGAAGTGAAGGCCGGGTTCGACTACAAGTTCGGGCCGTAAAGGCATCAGCAAGATTGCGAACAGCGACAGGAACGGAGTTTTCGTTTCTCAGTCGCTGTTCGTTGTTTTCCGCTCTCGCTTGATTATTGAATTCTAATCTTGGCCGCGGCGATCACCGGCGACCAGCGCGCGATGTCGGCGTCAATGCGAGCGCGGAATTGCGACGGTGTATCGGGGATCGGCTCCATCAATTGCGCCGTGAGCTTCTCGCGGATCGCCCGCGATTCGATCGCCTCCGTGACCAACGCGCGGATTCGCTCGATCATGTCGTTCGGGAGGCCGGCCGGTGCAATGAGGCCCATCCAGGCATCGGCGTCGACGTCGATGCCTGCCTCCTTCAACGTTGGAATTCCCGGCAGCAGCGCCGAGCGTTCGGCAGTCGTCACCGCGAGGATTTTCACTTTGCCGGAACCAAGCTGCGGCACCACCGAAATCGCCGGCAGGCACACCATCTGCACGTCATTGCGGATCAGCGCTGTCATCGCCTGCGGCGATGAGGAATACGGCACGTGGACGAGCTGCGTGCCGCTTTTCAGCGCGATCGCCTCCATGGCGAGCTGCGACAGCGACCCGGTGCCAATCGAGCCGTAGGCGTATTTGCCGGGATTGTGCGCGATCAGATCGAGCAATCCCCGCGGCGCAGTGACGCCTAGGCCGGTATTCACTGCAAGCGCGCTCGGTTGCGTCACCAGCATGGTGATGAGTGAAAGGTCCTTTTTCGGATCGTAGGGCAGATCGCTGAACAAGAGCGTGTTGATGGCGAGCGGGCCGCCGATGCTAATCCCAATGGTCGTGCCGTCCGGCGCCGCCTTAGCTACGGCGTCGGTTCCGGTATTGCCGCTGACGCCTGGCTTGTTTTCCACGATGAATGGCACTTGGGTCTTGTCGTGCAGGTAATCGGCGATCATGCGGGCCACGAGGTCCGGCGTCGCGCCGGCGCCGAACGGTACGACGATCCGCACCGGCGCGGTCGGCCATTGCTGCGCGCTCGCCGAAACCGTGCAAAACAGAACTGCCAATGCCGCCAGCACGGCGCGCTTCATCGATTTCCCTCTGCGTTTCCCCTTCGCTGCGTAAGACGTATCATGCTGGCGAAAGAAATCGAAGCGGAGGGCAATCGTGCGCGCCACGACGAAATTGCGGGCTTTGCTGAATTCTGGGCGCATCGCGGTCGCGCCGGGCGCCTTCGATGGGCTGTCGGCAAGGCTGGTAGAGCAAGCCGGATTCCCGGCGATTTACGCAAGCGGCGGCGCCATCGCGCGCTCGGCCGGCGTGCCGGATCTCGGGCTTCTCTCCGTAAGTGCGATCGTTGAGCGGCTCGCTTCGATGGTCGACGTTGTTGCCGCGCCGATCATTGCCGACGCCGATACCGGTTACGGCAACGCGCTCAACGCCCAGGCCGCGGCGCGTGCCTTCGAGCGCGCCGGCGTGGCTGCCTTTCATCTCGAGGACCAGACTTTCCCGAAGAAGTGCGGTCACTACGACGACAAGAGCCTCGTGCCGGTGGCCGAGATGGTGCAGAAGCTCAAAGCCGTGCGCGATGCCTTGCATGACGCCGATTTCGTGGTGATCGCGCGCACCGATGCGATCGCCGTCGAGGGTTTCTCCGCCGCCATCGATCGCGCCTCGGCCTATCATGAGGCTGGCGCGGACATGCTTTTTGTCGAAGCGCCAACCACGGAAAACGAGATCGCCGAAGTCGCCAAGCGACTGCCGGGCTGGAAGCTCATCAATATGTTCGAGGGCGGCAAGACGCCGCTGCTGCCCGCGCCGCGGCTGGAGGCGCTCGGCTACAGCGTCGTCATTATCCCGAGCGACACCCAGCGTGCGGCGATCAAGGCCATGCAGCGCGTGCTGGCCGCCATCGCCCAAGACGGCAGCTCCGCATCGATGCGGGGCGATATGGTTTCGTTCAAGGAGCGCGAAGCGCTCATCGGCACCGCGGCCTATCTTGAGCGTGGACAAGAAATATGGCGCCTGAATGCCGGTGCGGCGTCATTGACAATGAGACCGCGCTCGCCATGATCGCGGCCCGAACTGACGGGCGAGGAGCCTATCGTGGGACTTGCGGAAGAAATCCTCGGTCTTGTTGTCTTTCTCGCCGCGCATGTCTTTGTGACGATGCGCGACTGTCGCGCTGCGCTGGTAGCCCGGATCGGCGAATGGCCTTATCGCGGCCTGTTCTCGGTGGTCGCGATCGTCGGAATTCTCCTCATCGCCTACGGCTTCGCCGCCTATCGCGCTGCAGGCATGATCTACCTGTGGTACCCGCCGGCTTGGACGCGCCACATTGTCGTGGTGCTGATGTGGCCGGCGAGCATCATGGTCGCTGCCGCTTACATTCCCGGCAATATCAAGCGCGTGCTCAAGCATCCGATGCTGGCCGGGGTCAAAACCTGGGCCTTCGCGCATCTGTGCGCCAATGGCGATCTCGGCGGCATCATCTTGTTCGGATCGATACTGGCTTGGGCGGTCTATGACCGCATCACCCTCAAACGCCGCGCCGATCCGGGTGCGCCGCCAATTCCGGTCGGCGGCACCAAAAACGACATCATCGCCATCGTCGTCGGCACGATCATCTATCTGGCGCTCGGCTTCGTGTTCCATCCGATCGTTGTCGGCGTGCCGGCGTTCGCCACGCCGGCGCTGGGGCATTGACGATGTCGGTGCAGGAGCAAATCCGGCGGCTGACCGCGCCCGACATTCGCACCCGCAAAGGCGGCGAACCGATCGTCTGTCTGACCTCCTATCACGCGCACACCGCGCGCCTGGTCGATGCGTATTGCGACGTTATTCTGGTTGGCGACTCGCTCGGCATGGTGATGCACGGGCTCGAAACCACGATTCCGGTCACGCTCGATATGATGATCCTGCAGGGGCACGCGGTGATGCGCGGCTCCAAGCGCGCGCTGGTCGTCGTCGACATGCCATTCGGCTCTTACGAAGCCTCGAAGGAACAGGCCTTCGCCTCGGCGGCCCGGATCATGAAGGAGACCGGCTGCGGCGCCATCAAGATCGAAGGCGGCAGGCGGATGGCGGAGACCATTGCTTTTCTCGCTGAGCGCGGCGTCCCGGTCATGGGCCATGTCGGGCTCACCCCACAGGCAATCAACACCATCGGCTCGTTCCGTGCCCAGGGACGCGATGAGAGCGATTGGGGGCCGATCGAAGCCGACGCGCGGGCGGTCGCCGATGCCGGCGCCTTTGCCGTTGTCCTCGAAGCGATCGCCGAGCCACTCGGGCGCCGCATCACGGCGCAGGTCGCGATCCCGACCATCGGCATCGGCGCCAGCGTGGCCTGCGACGGCCAAATCCTGGTGCTGGAAGATATGCTTGGGCTGTCGCCACGGGTGCCGAAGTTCGTCAAGCGCTTCGGGGATCTCGGCCCGTCGATTGAGCAGGCGATCAAGAGCTATGCGCAGGAAGTCCGGGACCGCACTTTCCCGGGGCCGGATCACGTCTATCCGATGCGAAGACCCGGCGCGGGCAGGGGTTCGGCAGTGACCAAGCTCTCGGAGCGCGGTAAGGGTCCGTCCCGGGCCTAAAAGTGCGGCGGAATGGTCTAAACCATGCGCAATGGTCGCAGCTTGCGCGGCTGCCTTTTGCCTTGCTTGCGCCATATCATTAAACTAGTTGCGACAACGCCTTAGAACCTCCGAACCGCGCCAAATGGTGCTAAATATAGGTATTTTTGATTGTTCGGCGCATAAAGCGGGCTCTGTCCAACGCGCAGGGCCGGCACGGTTTTTTCCGGCCACGATATTCCGGGCGGATGAATGGGGCGCGGGCTTAAGACTGGGCTGGGCTGGGGACGAGTGGCGTGACCGATATATTCAATGAAGTCGACGAAGAAGTCCGCCGCGAACAGCTCAAGAGGCTGTGGGAGCGTTACGGGATTTACCTCGTTGCGCTCTGCGTTCTCATTGTCGTCGGCGTTGGTGCTTGGCGCGGCTATGAGTGGTGGCAGGGCAAGCAGGCTGCACAATCCGGCGCAGCGTTCGAACAGGCCGTCGCGCTGGCTGAAGCCGGCAAGCATCAGGAATCCGAAGCGGCCTTCGCCAAGCTCGCCGGCGACGGCACTGCCGGCTATCGCGTGCTGGCGCGGCTGCGCGAGGCGGCCGAACTGGCGCCGACCGACCGCACGGCTGCCGTCAAGGCTTATGACGAGATCGCTGCCGACAGGAATGCCGGACAGGTCATCCAGGATTTGGCGGCGGTGCGCGCCGGTTATCTCCTTGTCGATACGGCGCCTTACGCCGAGCTTCTTGCCCGGCTTGAGCCGTTGACGGCGAATGACCGGACGTTCCGGCACACCGCGCGGGAGATTTTGGCGCTGTCGGCCTGGAAGACCGGCGACATTACCGCCGCGCGGAAGTGGACCGACATGATCATGGCCGATCCGCAGACGCCTGCCGGAACGCGCAGCCGCGCCGAAGTTTTGAGCGAACTCATCGCGGCGAGCAATAAGGGCTGAACGGATGGCGTTCCGCTACCATTCCTCGCTATTCCGCGCCGCCTTGACGCTGGCGTTTTTGCTCGTGCTCGCAGCTTGCACCCCCGGGGGTCAGTTCGATCCGACGGAGGTCTTTAATTCGGACATGTTCGACAGCAAAACAAAGCTGAAAGGCCAGCGCGAGCCGCTATTTCCCAATGGCGTTCCGGGCACTACCACGGGCGTGCCGGCCGATCTGGTCAAGGGCTATCAACCGCCGCCCGATCAGACCGACGCGGATGCCTCTGCGCAGGGCGCGCCGGCTCCGGCCGCGCCTGCAGCGCCGGTAGAAAAACCGAAACCGAAGCCGAAAGTCGCGGTCGGACGGCCGCAAACGCGGTCAGCCAAGATCGAGAAGCCGCCATCGTCATCGCCGACGCGGATCGACATCGGTGCGAAGGGCGCTCCGCCGCAACAGCCTTCCGATGCGGTTTGGCCGAATTCCCCACCGGCTGCGCAGCAAGGCGGACAAGTCGCGTGGCCGTCGCCGGCGCAGAGCGCACCGGCCCAGCAGGCCGCACAGCCCTCGCAATCGATCTGGCCGGCGC
>JBAQAB010000514.1:0-15407 GCA_049285535.1 Xanthobacteraceae bacterium | reverse complement strand
TTACTCAAGGGCAGGTTGGCAACAATACAATTAATTACGGTTCGACCAGACTTACATTTGACCAAACCGTCGCGGACGAACTTGCGAGCAAAATTCCACCTGAAAAACCAGTAATTGTCCACGCGGTAGGTTCACAGGCGGATTGGGACGTCGCCGCCCAGTATTTACTTTACCTACGAAGCAAAGGCTTCCAAGTGGAGGGTCGCAGAAGCGGGCAGCTTGTTCTGTCGCCAGGAAAATACAGCAGGAAAATCACCATTGAGGACGATGGTGCAGCAACGCTCGTTACGATTACGCCCAGCGCAACCGAGTAACGATATCAAGCGGCTACGAGCAAAGACCCGAATACGGCGGTCCGGACCCTAACGTTGAAGGAAACGGCACCCCCAAGACCACATCATCGACGGCGACACCTTCGAGGCGCGGGTGCGGGTGTGGCCGGCGCTCGACGTCGATACCAAAGTGCGGCTGCGCGGCGTCGACGCGGCCGAGCTGCATGCGCGCTGCGCCAGCGAGCTCGGTAAGGCGCAGGCCGCGCGTGCGGCGCTGGAAAAAATCCTGAGCGAGGGCGGCGTGACGATTTCGCGCGTCGGCGTCGATAAATATGGCGGACGCGTCGACGCCACGATCGCCACGCACGGCACCGCCGATGTATCGGCGGCGCTGCTCAACGGCGGCTTTGCGCGCGCTTACGACGGCGGCAAGCGCGGCTCGTGGTGCGGATAATGCAGAAGGCGGACGATCACTTCGATTCCACGGGAATGAGCGGAGAAGTGCGCATCCTCCCCGCTCTGCGATGTGCTGTTACTGGCTACCGCGTCACCACCACCCGCGTGCCGACGCTGACGCGGTTGTACAGATCGGTGATGTCGACATTGTGCATGCGGATGCAGCCGTGCGACACGAATTTGCCGATCGAGCCTTCATTGTTGGTGCCATGGATGGCGTATTGGCCGCCGCCGGAGAGCGTCATGGCCGCGACGCCCATCGGATTTTGCGGCGAGCCGCCCGGCACCACCTCCGGCAGCCGGGAATAGTCCTTGCGGATCGACTCCGGCGCTTCCCAGGCCGGCCTGATGTATTTGCCGTCGATGAAAGCGGTGCCGCTCCATTGCATGCCGAGGCGGCCGACGCCGACCGGGTAGCGCAGCGCCTGGCCGGGGCCGACGAAGTAATACAGTGCCCGCTCATTGGTCCTGATGACGATGGTGCCCGGCAGATAGCTGTCCCGGACCGTGACCAAGTCGCCATGAGCCTGCGCCGCATTCGGCGCCAAGGCGAACAGACCGACGACGGCCGCCAGCGCGGCCGAAAACAGAATTTTCCCTCGCATGGCACCATTCCCTGACTGACTGACGGACCCGCCCCGCTCACCCCGCCACCGCGGGGCTGCTGACTGATCGCATTTTAGCCTAACCGCGGCCGCTCCTCAGCAGCGCGGCGGCAATAGGGTAAGGTTTTCGCTAATTTTTCCGGAGTGTGATCCCGGCGCACCATAAGTTCCGTCATGCCGCACGCGGGAAGGGGGGTTAGGCGCTCTCCTTGCTCTTGTTCTGCCGGTTATTGACCAGATCGTCGACCACCGCGGGGTCGGCGAGCGTCGAGGTGTCGCCGAGATTGCCGAACTCGTCCTCGGCGATCTTGCGTAAGATGCGGCGCATGATCTTGCCGGAGCGGGTCTTCGGCAGGCTCGGGGCGAACTGGATGAGGTCGGGGGAAGCGATGGGCGAGATTTCCTTGCGCACCCAGTTCACCAGTTCCTTGCGCAGCTCCTCGGTCGGGTGCTCGCCGATCATCAGCGTGACATACGCATAAATGCCTTGGCCCTTGATGGTGTGCGGATAGCCGACGACGGCCGCCTCCGACACTTTCGGATGCGCGACCAGCGCCGATTCCACCTCCGCGGTGCCGAGCCGATGCCCGGCGACGTTGATCACGTCGTCGACGCGGCCAGTGATCCAATAGTAGCCGTCGGCGTCGCGCCGGCAGCCGTCGCCGGTGAAATATTTGCCCGGATAGGCGCTGAAGTAAGTGTCGATGAAGCGCTGATGGTCGCCATAGACCGTGCGCATCTGGCCGGGCCAGGAATCGGCGATGCAGAGATTGCCGGACGCGGCGCCATCGAGCACCTTGCCCTCGGCATCGACGATCTGCGGCACGATGCCGAAGAACGGCGTCGTCGCCGAGCCGGGTTTTAGCGGCGTCGCGCCCGGCAGCGGCGTGATCAAAATGCCGCCGGTCTCGGTCTGCCACCAGGTGTCGACGATCGGGCAGCGGTTATCGCCGACCACGCGATAATACCATTCCCAGGCTTCCGGATTGATCGGCTCGCCGACCGAGCCGAGCAGGCGCAGCGAGGCGCGCGAGGTCTTTTTCACCGGGTCGTCGCCGGCCTGCATCAGCGCGCGGATCGCGGTCGGCGCGGTGTAGAAGATATTGACCTTGTGCTTGTCGATGACCTCCCAGAACCGCGACATCGACGGATAATTCGGCACGCCTTCGAACATCAGCGTGGTGGCGCCGTTGGCGAGCGGTCCATAGACGATGTAGCTGTGGCCGGTGACCCAGCCGACATCGGCGGTGCACCAATAAATGTCGCCATCGTGATAGTCGAAGACGTATTGATGCGTCATCGACGTGTAAACCAGATAGCCGGCGGTGGTGTGCAGCACGCCCTTCGGCTTGCCGGTCGAGCCCGAGGTATAGAGGATGAACAGCGGATCCTCCGCGTTCATGTCGGTGCACGGGCACTCCGCGGTGACCACATCCTTGGCCTCGTGGTACCAAACGTCGCGCACCGGATCCATGTCGACCGGACCGCCGGTGCGCTTGACGACGACGACGAAATCGACGCCGCCCACTTTGGCGATCGCCGCGTCGGTATTGGCCTTGAGCGGAATCTTGCGGCCGCCGCGGATGCCTTCATCGGCGGTGATGACGATGTTGGATTTGCAGTCTTCGATGCGGCCGGCGAGCGAATCCGGCGAGAAGCCGCCGAACACCACGGAATGGATGACGCCGATGCGCGCGCAAGCGAGCATGGCGTAGGCCGCCTCCGGAATCATCGGCATGTAGATGGTGACGCGGTCGCCCTTCTTGACGTTGCGGTTGCGCAGAATATTGGCGAAGCGGCACACCTCGTCGTGCAGCTCCTTATAGGTGATGTGCTTGGAATCCTTCGGGTCGTCGCCTTCCCAGATGATTGCGGTCTGGTTGCCGCGCGCGTGCAGATGGCGGTCGATGCAGTTGTAGGCAACGTTGGTCGAGCCGTCCTCGAACCATTTGATCGAGACGTCGGGCTTGGTAAACGAGGTGTTCTTGACCTTGCTGAAATGGTGCGTCCAGTGGATGCGCTTGGCCTGTTCGGCCCAGAACGCGTCGGGATCGGCGAGCGAGCGCTGGTACATCTCCTTGTATTTGGCGCCGTCGATGAAGGCGCGCTTTTTCCACTCGGCGGGCACTTGGTAAATCTTGTCCGGCATTTTCTTATCCTCCACGCGCACGCGGCTCATACCGCCAGATTATGAGCGTTTCCTGCGCCCATTATGCGACGGCGGCCTGATGACCGACAAGGGCAGAGCCGCGGACCGCCGGCGTGCTTTTGGCCGCTTACGCCTTTACGCCGCCCATCGTGCAGACGAGTTTCCATTCGGCGTCGCTGACCGGCTGCACCGAAAGGCGGGAATACTTCACCAGGGCCATGTCCTTGAGCTTCGGCTCCGCCTTGATCGCCGCCAGCGTCACCGGCTTCGGCAGCGGCTCAAGCGCCGCGGTTTGCACGGCGACCCAGGGCTCGCCCTTCTTTCCTGTCGGGTCCGGAAAGGCTTCGCGGATGATCTCGCCGATGCCGACGATCTGCTTCTCGTCGCCGGTATGATAGAAGAAAAATTTATCGCCCTTCTTCATTTCCTGCAGATGCCGCCGCGCTGTGAAATTGCGCACGCCGCTCCACGCCTCGCCCTTTTTGCCGCGCTTGACCTGAGCGTCCCAGGAAAACTCCTCGGGCTCCGTCTTCAACAGCCAATAAGCCATGCTCATCCCTCCGCCTTCAATGGCCGCGTCAAAAGCGATTCGATCGCTTCATTGACGCTCATCTTGCCTTCAAGCAACGCAACCACGGCCGCCGAAATTGGCATGTCAACGGAGCGCTCGCGCGCCATGTCGAGAAGCACCGACGCGGTGAAGGCGCCTTCCGCAAGGCCGGTGGTCTTTTGAATCGTTGCCGGATCGTGGCCGCGGCCGAGATTGACGCCGAAAGTAAAATTGCGCGACTGCGGGCTCGAGCAGGTGAGCAGGAGATCGCCGAGCCCGGACAGGCCGGTCATGGTTTCCGGTTTCGCGCTATAGGCTTTGCCGAAGCGGACCAGTTCGGCAAAACCGCGTGTGGTGAGCGCCGCAAGCGCGCTGGCGCCGAGGCCGCGCCCGGTGACGACGCCGGCGGCGATGGCGAGCACGTTCTTGGTGGCGCCGCCGATCTCGACGCCGCGCACGTCGCTCGAGTGGTAGGGCCGGAACGTCGCCGAGCCGACCGCTTGCGCCAATGCGGCGGCGAGCTTGGCGTCGGCGGCAGCCAACGTCACCGCGGTAGGCAGTCCCCGCGCCACGTCGGCGGCAAAGCTCGGCCCGGACAAAATCGCGGGCACCGCGCCCGGCGCGCTTTCGCCAATGACGTCGCTCATGAATTTCTTGCTGCCGCGCTCGATGCCCTTGGCGCAAACGATCGCCGGCGTGCCTGCGGCGATGAGCGGCGCAAGTGTCTTGGCCACCGCGCGCACCGCTTGGGCGGGAACGACCAGGAGAAGTGCGTCCGCGCGCGCGGCCTCGCTGACGTCGCCCGCGATGGCGATGCTGTCATCGAGCCGCACGCCGGGCAGGAAGCGACTCTCGCGCTTCGTCTTCAGCGCGTCCGCATTGGCGGGATCCTGTTCCCACAGCGTGACCTTGCGGCCCGCGCGCGCGCAGGTCAGCGCCAAGGCCGTGCCCCATGCGCCGCCGCCGATGACCGCGATGTGATTGAAGGGCATTTTCTCAGCGCGCTCGTCATGCCCGGCTTTATGCCGGGCAGCCACGTCTTCAGAACGGTCCGACTCTAAAGACGTGGATGGCCGGGACAAGTGTTTAGCCTGGGGCCATGACGGTCAGAGAGTTTCGCCGCGCAAGAGTTTTGGAACTTCGCCGACGAGTCCCGCCGCCTCGCGGATGAATAGCCGCTTCAACCCAGGCAGCCGGTCGACCAGGCCGAGGCCGACGTCGCGGGCCAGGCGCAGCACATCGGAGCGGTTGGAGAACAGCCGGTTCAGACCATCGGTGGCGAGCCCCATCGCCACGGTATCGAAGCGGCGCCAGCGCTGGTAGCGCTCCAGCACGTCCGCCGTGCCGGGATCGAGCCCGAGCCGGGCCGCATCGACGATGACTTCGGCAAGCGCGGCGACGTCCTTCAATCCCATGTTGAGGCCCTGGCCGGCGATCGGGTGGATGACATGCGCGGCGTCGCCGACAAGCGCGATACGGTCGGCGACGAAGGCGCGCGCCACAAAGAAGCCGAGCGGGTGCACGCGCCGCGCGCCGATCACCTGGATGTCGCCGAGATGCAGCTTGAAGCGCTGCTCCAGCTCGGCATGGAAGGCATCGTCAGGGAGCGCCATGATACGCGCCGCCTCCGCGGTCGTCTCGGTCCACACGATTGACGAGCGGCGGCCTTTGAGCGGCAGGATCGCAAACGGACCGGCGGGGAGAAAATGCTCCTCGGCGCGTCCCTCGTGGTCGCGCTCGTGCGCGACATTGATGACGATGGCGGACTGGCCGTAAGTCCAGCCATGGGTGGCAATGCCCGCGGCAGTGCGAATACTCGAGCGCGCCCCGTCGGCGGCGACGAGGAGGCGCGCGTTCAATTCGTTGCCGTCGGCGAGTGCTGCCGTCACGCGGTCGCCGTCGCGCGCGAATGTGGCGAGAGCGGAGGGCTGCAGCATGACGCCGACGTCTCGCGCTTTCGCCGCCAAGGCGTCGACCAGCAGCCGGTTCTCGATCATGTGGGCGAAGGGCTCGCCCGGTTCGACCTCGCCGCCGAAGGTGAGGAAGGTCGGCCGCACCGCGTCGGCGAGCCTGCTGTCGGTGACGACCATGTCGAGGATCGGCTGGGCGTCCGCCGCGACGGCCTTCCAGACACCGATGGTCTCGAACAGGCGCCGTGCCGCCGCGACGATCGCAGAGGCGCGCTCGTCTTCGCCGCGGCTAGCGCCCAGCGTCGGATCGGCAACTGTTACCGCGAACGACGGTCCGAGCCCCTGCCGCAAGGCGATGGCAAGCGTCAGTCCGGCAAAGCCGCCGCCGGCAACCAGCACGTCGACATTGCTCCGTGTCATGCCCTATCCTAGCACGCCAGGTCCGGGTCGGGCTTGACCCAACCGCCGAACCTATATGCAAGAGTACAAGTGCCTCGTTTCCCGGATGCGGTGCAGCACGAAGTGGTGCACCGCTGTTCCGGGACCGTATCAAACTCGGTGTTTGTGACGATCCCGGGTCAGCAACGCACCACTTCGCTGCGCTTCGTGCTGCGCTGCGCCCGGGAAACAAGACCACGGAGAATGCATGACCTCCGCCGTCCAGGAACTGGTTGATATTCTCGATCTGGAACCGCTCGAAGTGAATCTGTTTCGCGGCCGTTCGCCGCAATCGCGCTGGCAGCGGGTATTCGGCGGCCAGGTCATCGGCCAGGCGTTGGTCGCCGCCTGCCGTACCGTCGACGATGTGACGGCGCGGCCGCCGCATTCGCTGCACGCCTATTTCCTGCTCGGCGGCGATCCCAAAGTGCCGATCATCTATGACGTCGACCGCATCCGCGACGGCAAGAGTTTTACCACCCGCAACGTCAAGGCGATCCAGCACGGCCATGCGATCTTTTCAATGTCAGTGTCGTTTCACGTCCATGAAGAAGGACTGTCACATCAGTTCGCCATGCCCGATGTGCCGAGGCCCGAAGAGTTGCCGGACGAGGCCGAACTGAAAAAGAATGTCTGGCCGAAAATGCCCGAGCCGGTGCGGCGCTATTACGAGCGCGAGCGGCCGATCGAGCTGCGGCCGGTCGAGTACAACCGCTATCTCGGCGATACTTTCAAGGACGGCCGCTTTCACGTCTGGATGCGCGCCACCGGCCAGCTGCCGGATGAGCCGGCGATCCATCAGTGCGTGCTCGCCTATGCCTCGGACATGATGCTGCTCGATGCGGCGCTGATCCCACACCACCGCTCGGTGTTCAGCGAAGACATCATGGCGGCGAGCCTCGATCATGCGCTGTGGTTTCACCGCCCGTTCCGCGCCGACGAGTGGCTCCTCTACGCGCAGGACAGTCCGAACCTCGCCGGCTCCCGCGGCTTCTCGCGCGGCCTGATCTTCGCCGAAGACGGCACGTTGGTCGCCTCGGTGGCCCAAGAGGGGCTGCTGCGGCAGCGCCGTGGCACGGTCGGCACCTAGAGGCCGCTCGAAAGCCAGGCAATAAAGTAACGGAACGGCTGTGATGCCAGGCACAAACAGCGCGGAAATGCGGAAATTAAAGGGCTCGACGTCACCCAGCAATGCAAAGCCTCACGTCAGGGCCCCCGGCTTTGGCCGCATCAGCCCAATTTTTAAGCAAAGTAGCCGGCGGGGGTGACGCGATCCGCTCGGCCAACGCCTACAAATCCAGCGACGATCCGGCAGAAGACGGATTAGCTCAATGGCTCAGCGTCTTAGCCCCGCTTCCCGGACTTGGCACGGGGCTTGATTGCTGCCGTGCGGCGACGACAGGGCGAGTCACGGTTCCAGCCGCAGACCTTGCACGGTCATCGCTGCGCCGCAGTCCGGCGCCTTCAATGCACAACAGGCCATGGGGCGAAAACGATGAAAGTGGTGATGGCCATCATAAAACCCTTCAAGCTCGACGATGTCCGCGATGCACTCACCAAAATCGGCGTGCAGGGGCTGACGGTGACGGAAGTGAAGGGCTACGGTCGGCAGAAGGGCCACACCGAGATCTATCGCGGTGCCGAATATGCGGTGAGCTTTCTGCCCAAGATCAAGATCGAGATCGCCTGTCCCTCCAGCCAGGTGGACAAGGTCATCGACACGATTACGGCGGCGGCGAAAACCGGCCAGATCGGCGACGGCAAGATCTTCGTATTCGGGCTCGACCATGCGGTGCGCATCCGCACCGGCGAAACCGACGCCGCCGCGCTTTAGCGCATGTGCCGCAAAATGCCTGCCCTCGGACTTGATCCGAGGGTGGAAACCGGTTTTGCGATAAGGACATGCTCCACCAAACAGCCTATGCGTTTTTGGGGCTCGCGCTGAACCGACAATTTTGATGCAATTCCTTCCCTGCGGATGACGATAACGATCGTTCGCGAGGGCAGGAGACGCAATGAATACGATGATCGCCGCGCGGCTGCATGCCTACGGCCAACCGATGACGCTCGACCGCATCGAGGTGCCGGAGCCGCGCCCGACCGACGTGCTGGTCGAGGTCAAAGCCTGCGGTGTTGTGCCGAACCTCGCCCGCGTCGTGAGTAATTTCTTCGGCAAGCTCACGCCGGACAATAAGATAATGCCGCCGCTGCCGGCAATTTTCGGCCTCGATCCGGCCGGCGTAGTAGCGAAGGTCGGCGAGCAAGTCTGGGCGGTGCGCCCGGGTGACCGGGTTTATGTCAATCCGGCGCGGTCTTGCGGCTCGTGCCGGATGTGCCGCAGCGGCCAGACGCTGGATTGCCCGAGCTGGACGCTGCAAGGCTATTTCGGCCGCTCGCAGGACATCATGCGGGCCTATCCTTATGGCGGCCTCGCGCAGTTCCTCACCGCGCCGGCGGCTGCTTTGGTCAAGCTGCCGGACAGCATGAGCTTCGAGGTGGCGGCAAGGCTCGGTTATCTCGGCACCGCTTATGCAGCAATGAAAAAGATCGACACCGGTCCCGGACGGTCGTTGCTGATCAACGGCATCAGCGGCCAGCTCGGCCTCAATGCCGCGCAATTGGCGCTGGCGATGGGCGTGACCAAAATCTTCGGTACCGGCCGCAATCAGGCGCTGCTCGATCGTGTCAGGGCGCTGGCGCCTGGCCGCATCGATGTGCTCGCGGTTTCCCCCACCCCACCCTCCCCCGCAAGCAGGGAAGGGAAGGGAGGGGGCTCGCAGCCCGATCCGCTGGTCGCCTGGGCCAAAGCGGCGACTGAAGGCCACGGCGTCGACGGCATGATCGATTGCCTGCCGCCGGGCGCGCCGGCAAGCGCGATGATGCGCGCGCTCTACTGCCTGCGTCGCGGCGGCCGCGCCGTTAATGTCGGTGCCGTGATGGAGACGCTGCCGCTCAACGCCTTCTGGCTGATGACCAACCGCATCGGCCTGCAAGGCTCGGTGTGGTTCACCACCGGCGAAGGCGAGGAGATGGCGGCGATGGCTGGCGCCGGGACATTGGATTTGTCGGCGCTCGAACACCGCGTGTCGCCGCTGTCCAAAGTCAACGAGGTGCTCGCCGGCATGGACGATCGCAACGGCGGCTTCACCAATTTCGTCATCGACCCGACGCGCGCCGATTGACACGCGTATTTGCTTCCCGTCGCGAACTCGAGAAAATCCCTCAACGCTTTTCGAAGAACCCGGATCATCGATGCACAAGGCGCGCTGTATCGCGTCCGGGAGCGTAGGCGGGGAGGGGTGAACCGACCCGCGAAACCTGCTAAGCGTTGCCCAAGAAATATTGAAACACAAAGCCCAGCGAGGACGCCATGTATCCCAATCTCGAACTCTTCATCTACGGTAAGTGGCACGGCGGCGCCGGCCGCAACGGCGAGGATGTGCTCAATCCGGCGACGGAAAAGCCGCTCGGCCATCTGCCGCATGCGAGCAAAGCCGACCTCGACCAGGCGCTGGAAGCGGCCAAAAAAGGCTTCGCGGTGTGGCGCGCCACTTCGGCCTATGACCGCTGCAAGATCATGCACAAGGCCGCCGACCTGATGCGCGAGCGCCACGACGCCATGGCGAAGATCATGGTGCTCGAGCAAGGCAAAACTTATCCGGAGGCCCGCGCCGAAGTGATCGGCTCGGCCGATATCATCGACTGGTACGCCGAAGAAGGCCGCCGTTCTTACGGCCGCATCGTTCCCGGACGCGGCAAGGGCGTCCGTCAGCTCGTGGTGCAAGAGCCGATCGGCATTGTTGCGGCGTTTACGCCGTGGAATTTTCCGGTGCTCACCCCGGCGCGGAAAATCGGCGGCGCGCTTGCGGCGGGCTGCTCGCTTATTCTCAAGGCGTCCGAGGAAACCCCGGGTGCCTGCATCGAGCTGGTGCGTTGCTTTGCCGATGCCGGCGTGCCGGCCGGCGTATTGAACCTGGTGTTCGGCGTACCGGCGGAAGTGTCCGAATATCTCCTCGCCAAGGATGCGGTCCGCAAAATTTCCTTCACCGGCTCGATTCCGGTCGGCAAGCATCTCGCCGCGCTCGCCGCCAAGGGCATGAAGCGCACCACCATGGAGCTCGGCGGTCACTCGCCGGTCGTGGTGTTCGCCGACGCCGATCCGGAAAAGGCGGCCGACACCATCGCCGCCTTCAAATATCGCAATGCCGGGCAGGTGTGCATCTCGCCGACACGCTTCTACATTCAGGAAGACGTCTACCCGCGCTTCCTCAAGCGCTTCACCGAATACGCCAACGGCATCAAGCTCGGCGACGGCATGGAAAAGGGCATCACCATGGGGCCGATGGCGAATGCACGCCGTATCGACGCCATGGAAAGTTTCGTCAATGACGCCAAACACCGCGGCGGCAAGATCGAAACCGGCGGCAAGCGCCGCGGCAACCAGGGCTACTTTTTCGAGCCGACGGTGATTACCGAAGTGCCGGATGACTCCAAAATCATGACGCAAGAGCCGTTCGGTCCGGTCGCGCCGGTCGTCACGTTCAAGACTTTCGACGAAGTGGTCGAGCGCGCCAACTCGCTGGAATTCGGACTTGCCGCTTACGCCTTCACCACATCCAACGCCACCGCGGCCGCGATCGGCGATGCACTGGAGTCCGGCATGGTCGGCGTCAATTCGGTGGCGATCTCGACGCCGGAGACGCCGTTCGGCGGCGTCAAAGAAAGCGGTCACGGCAGCGAAGGCGGCGTCGAGGGCTTGGGCGCTTATCTCGTCACCAAGTTCATCTCGCAGGGCTGAGGCGAAAGCCGCCAACGATTGCGACGACGGCAACCGCCGGGACCTAAAAGTCCCGGCGGTTTTTAATTGATTGCAACAAATTCCGCTCGGAGTTCGCCACGTTTCGAACGCGAATGTGTTGCTCGTGCGGCAGCAACGGCAGCACGCCGTTAACCGCAATCGGAAGTTCCGGAGAACGCCAGTAGGAACGAATAGCGACGACGACGATTATAGAGCCGTGGCGGGGTTGGAAGCGGTCGTCGATGGATATTCTAGCCGCCATGTTCGCTTACCTCGTCTGCATCGCCGGGCTCCTCACCGGACTGGTGATGTCATTCGTGGTTTTCTTTTCCGCTCCCGGAGAATTCTCGGCGCCGCCCACCAACGCCATAGCGATGGTGGCAACACCCAGCCAAAGCCCAAATAACGGCTCGCCGGCGTCCGCTTCGTCAGCCCGGACGATGGCCAAGATCCGCCGAGCGGAGGGGCAAATCGCCGCCGCCGGCGCAACGCCTGCGGCTGACTCCCCGGTAGCCATCGACGCCCGGCAAAAGCCGCTGTTCTCGCAAGCCCATTTCCGCCGGCTGGCCGAAAAGGAACGCGCCAAGCAACTGGCCTATCGGGAGCGTTCGAGCTTCGAGACCCGGTTCCTGCATTTTGACGATTGATTGCCGGCGATCTGATCCGCGTCGATCATTACGCGTAAGAACGCTCCAGAAAACTGACCGCGTCGTCGGCGAGAACCTTCGGGTCGCGTTCGCCGCGTTGCGCATTCTCAATGATGCGCTTGGCGAGGAGCTCCTGCGCCGCCCGCTGATAGGCTGGCGAGGCGAGCGTGCTGCCTGACTGCTCGACCCTCTTCCATGCGGTTTCGTAAACCGAAACCAGGAATTCAACCGTTTCCGGCTCGAACGCCGACTGCGCCAAAAGGGGAATTATCGACATGACACGGTTCCGTGTTTGCAATTCATTCTATCAACTGGCGAGGAAGAGATTCGATACATTTGAGCGGTCGAGCACCGCTCCCGCGGTGTTGCCGAAGTGCAGCGTATCACCGGGCCGCCGGCTGACGCCAAGCACGATGAGCTCATAGCCATGCTTCGATTCATCGAGGATCGCCTTGTCGGGCGCCACATTGGCGCGGGTCTTCATGCGTAAATCGACTTCATAACGCTCGGCCAAAGCGCGGATATCCTTGAAGACGGCTTGTTCATTGCGCCGGGTGGCCTGCCGACGCCGCCCGGCCTTTCCGTCCCCGGCGTTCGTGCTCGCGCGCGTGACATAGAGCGCCGTCACATTCGCGCCGGTAGCCCGCGCCAAAGCAAGCCCGACTTCCACGCCACGGCGAGATACCTCAGTGCCGTTCACCGGGATCAGAATTCGGCTAAGCCGGTCCGACGGACGATCTTTATGGCGATGCGAGTCCACGACGGCGAGCGGGCCGTCGAAGCCGTCGGCGATGCGGGAGACGTCCTTGCTGAATCCGCCATTGGGATCGCGGGCTTTGGCGACGCCGATGACCAGAAGGTCGTAGCCCTTGCGCGCCTCGCTGGCGACCGCTTCGGAATCATTCGATTCCTGTTGCCGGGTGGTGACCTCGACGCGCCCGGGCTTCTCCTCGTTCGGGTGCGCTTCAAGCGTCGTCGCGGCCTCGGCGGCCTGTTCGACCTGCTGTTTCGAATCTCCGCCATTCGATTTCTCGGCAGCGGTTTTCTTGTCGGAAGAACTCTTGTCCGGCTTGGCCGCGGGTTTTTCCTGCTCGGTATCCCGCTTCCCCGCTTTCTTGTCGCGTCCGCCCTCGCTCAGATCGAGGATCGTAGTCGGCTTGCCGCCGGAGCCGGCGACGGCGCCGACCAGCTGCGCCGCCAATTTGCCGTTGGCGCTGCCGTCGGCGGCAAGCAGGAGCCGTTCCAGATTGATGACGAAGCCCTTGGCGTCGAGCGCCTCGCGCTCGAGCCGCAGCCGTTCCTTTTTGCGCAGCGGCAGGCGCTTGAGCGCCCAGCGCAACATCGGCGGCATCGCCGTCGTCGTGACCACCGCCATGGTGACGATCGGCGTGAAAAGATTTTGATTGAGCACGCCCATCGACAACCCGATCGAGGCGACGATCACCTCGGTCGAGCCGCGCGCGTTCATGCCGCAGCCGAGCGCCAGCGACTCGGCGCGGCTGAGCCCGCCGAGCTTGCCGCCGAGAAAGGCGCCGAGGAATTTTCCGATGCTGGCGATGAGGATAATGGCGACTGTGAGCAGCGCCAGATCGCCATGGCGCAGCACTGTGAGATCGGCGCGCAACCCGGACAGCCCGAAAAACACCGGCATGAACAAAGCGGCGATAAGCCCCCGCAGCTGTTCCTCGATGTGGCGGGTCAGGATCGGCGATTCGCCGATCAGGATACCGGCGACGAATGCGCCCAGTACCGTACTGACGCCGATCAGTTGCGTTATCAGCGCCATCCCGATCATGATGAGAAGAATCATGGTGATGACTGGAAAGTCGCTGGCGAAATTGTCGTTGCTCCAGCGGATCAGGTTGAAAACGATGCGCCGGCCGGCGGTGAGGCTGGCCACCATGAACAGCGCCGTGCCGACCACGGCGCGGCCGACCGTCCACAGGTCGACGCGGCCGGCCGACGCCAGGCCCAACGCGACGGCGATGATGACCCAGCCGATGGTGTCCTCGAGTATCGCCGAGGCGACGATGATCTGGCCTAGATCGCGGCGCATGAAATTCATTTCGCGCACCACCATGGCGACGATCTTTATCGACGAGATCGACAGCGCGGTGCCGAGAAAGATCGCCGTGACCAGCCGCGCTTCCGGATTCGGCAACAGCGCGGCCGGCAGGAATTCGCCGAGCACGAAACCGCAGACAAAAGGCAGCGTTACGCCGGCGATGGCTACGGTCACGGCGGCGCGGCCGACGCGGCGCACCAGCGGCAGGTCGGTTTCCATGCCGGTCAGCAGCAGCAGCATCAGGATGCCGAGCTGAGAAACGGCGTCGAGCATGCTCTGCTGTGCGGCGTTGGCCGGAAACAGAGCGTGCTGCGCCGACGGCCAGATCAGGCCGAACAGCGACGGCCCCAGCATCACCCCGGCAATGAGCTGGCCCATCACCGGCGGCTGACCGAGGCGTTGAGCGGCCTCGCCCAGCAGCCGGCCGGCCAAGAGCAGCAGGCCGACTTCGGCAATGAACAACACTTCGGAAGCGCCCGCCGATGCGCCATTGGTTGCGGTCGCCGCCGCGGCGGCTATCGCGGTACTCGCGGTTAAGACAAGACTAACTGCGATCAAACGACCGGCCCAAAGCGGCAATGCACGGGTCCGGCCATGTTTGCGGGCAGGTCCGTGACCCAAAGCTCGCATCGAATATCCAAGGATAAACCTCACCACGCAGATAACGCGCGACGCAGCGGTACGATCCGTTGCGTGGGGACCCACGTCAACGGGCCCATGCCGCCGACGTATTGAAGGTTTGCTGCGCGAAGCGGGATGACGGAGAGGGAGGGATTCGAACCCCCGATACGGTTGCCCGTATGCCGCATTTCGAGTGCGGTGCTTTCAACCACTCAGCCACCTCTCCGGGAGGGCAAAAGCCTGAGCGTCGCGGCGCACTATGTAGCGGCGGCGCGCCGGCGAAACAAGGCCGGCGGCCGTTAGAGCTCCCGGCCGATCTTGCGGTCGAGCGAATAGGGTCCCCCGCCGCGCAGCGCGATGGCAAACGCGATCAATCCCCACAGCAGCACGTATTCGTAGCCGCGCTTCATCCAGCCGAAGCCGTTGCCCCAATAGAGCGAGAAGATGACAAGCATCTCAATCGCGGCCGCCGCCGCGAAAAAGCGAGTGAATAGGCCAAGAATAAGCGAAATACCGCCGAGCGTTTCGGTAAGTGTAGAGAGCCAGAACCAGACTTCCGGCGGACTAAAGCCCATATCGGCATAGCCCTTCACAAAAGCCGGGGTCGCTCCCAACAGGATTTTGCTGTAGCCGTGCACGAACAGGTTCCAGCCGACCGCGACGCGGATGACCAGCCACGATAGCGGCAGCATGGCGTCGTAGAACGGCTTGAGCGAAGGGATAAGCAGTTTCGGTTCGGCTTGTTCGTCAGCCATGGTTTCCTCCCGGCGATAAAGTCATTTCAGCGGAAACAGCGCGCGCGGCGACTTATTTCGGCGCCATCACCAGCGAGTAGCGCTCGTCTGCCGCCCGGCATTCGGCCAATGGCAAGCCGAGCTCCTTGCGCACGATGTTGG
>JBAQAB010000513.1:0-15210 GCA_049285535.1 Xanthobacteraceae bacterium | reverse complement strand
ACTGAAAGAATTTGATCTCAACGTGTGAGGGGCGCGGCGGGAGACGGCCGGAGCGGTTATTTTTTTACGTTCGACCCACTTACCCACAACTTAAATCCACCCCGCCCGGCACTTCGTCCGGGCTTTTTCATTATGAGGAACTGAAATGACATCACCCGCCCCCGCGGCTCTGGCCGCGTTCAACAACAAGACGAAAGACTACGCAGCCAGTTGCGACGTAGCACGCGCGCCAGTTTTAGAGGCGCTGGATCGTATCGACGGTACCAAATCCATGCTGCACGACGCCGAAACCAAGCTGGCAACGCTGCAAGCGCGCGAAGCCGATGAGATCATCGAAAAAGGCCGCGACTCGCCGAAGCTCGCCCAAGAGATTGCGGCCGCCGCGGCAAGCGTTGATCGTATCCGCCGCGTGCTGGCCACATTGGTGGCGAAACACGCCGAAGCGCGCGGACTGCTTACGGATGCAGAGACGACGGCGAGCACGGGGATAAATCCTTCCGCCCTTTTATCTGCCCGCGTTCTGACACAGGTGTCGCGGGCGTTGGGTGACTGGCGCGCCTTTTGTCCTTTGGGCTGCGCCGGTCACACCACCCTTTCCATTTTCAGATCATGAGATATTGCGATGTCCGACAGCGACGTTGAAGTCCAATTTGGCGCCACGACCAGCGGCCTTGACGAAGGCGTAAGCCACGCCAAAAGCCAAATCGGCTCGCTGGGCGAAAGCATGGAGGGTTTATCGTCCACGCTCGAAAAGTTTGCCGGCGCCTTTGGTGCCGCGTTTTCTGTCGAGGCCCTTGTGGGCTTTGTCGAGAAGATGGGGGAGCTTGGCGAGTCTATCGAGCGCACGTCAGCGATGCTCGGTACGACCAATAAGGATACGCAAGAGCTTGGCTATATCGCTGAAGTCACCGGCGGCTCCGCCGATGGCATGGCTACGGCGATGGAGCGGTTTCAGGTTTCTCTTGCTCGCGCGCAAAACCCGATGTCGCAGCAAGCCCAGGCCCTCAAGGTCTTTGGGCTCAATGCGAAAGAGCTAATCGGGCTGCCGCTGCCGGAGCAAATGAACCGCTTCGCTGACGCGGTTTCCAAGTTTGCTGACGGGCCGGAAAAGACTGCGGCGATTGGCGCGATCAATCGCGGCTTCGTCCAGATGATTCCGGTTCTGGATCAAGGCCGTTCCGGCATGGACGCGCTTCGTGCCACCGCGGAAAGCACCGGCATTGTCCTGACGGACAAGGCGGTCAAGGGCTTGTCGGACGCCGAACACGCTGGCGTTACGATGAACGCCGCCATGACTTCGCTTGGCGCTGCCATTGTTGGCGCGTTCTCAAAGTCATTGGTCACTGCGGCTAACGACATGACGACTTTCACTGGCGACCTGACTGCTCTTGTGCAGTCGGGCGGCTTTGCCAAGGCCGCCATGACCGCGCTGGCAGACAGCCTCGCTATCGTGGGCGCCAACTTTGTGTCCACGATGACGGTGATCGCCGACGCGCTTTCGCTCGAATGGAATCATATCGCTGAGGATTGGGAGGCCGGTGACGCTAAGATTCTGTCCATCCAACAGGCGAGCGACCAAAACCTTTTGATGCAGGCGGCTAAGGCCAAGCTTGCGTTGCAGATGCAACAGAAGTTCAGCACCGACCAGGGCAGCAACAAGCCACAAGCGCCGGCAATGGATACCAACGCCAGCAATGAGCTAAGCGCCAAACTCTCGCAATACCAGACGATGGTTACGCAGGCGGACGCTTCCTATGCGCAGCTAAAGCAGCAATACGCCGGCGACGTTGCATCTCACAAGATGAGCGTCGATGAAGAGACGCAAGACCCTCTTGGCTGCGCTCGCGTTCCGCCACGCCGCTGAGGACGCGGTGTATGACGCGGCGCTTCAAGCTGCGCAAGGCGACGCGGAAAAGTACGCTTCGATCCAACAGAAAAAGACTGAGGCGGACAACAAGTGGAAGCTACAACATGACGAGATTGTCTCAACTGCATTGAAGTCCGACGCCAAAGAATGGGACTCGATGCTTCAGCCGATGGTCAGCGCGTTCAACTCGCAACTCCGTTCGTTGCTTTCCGGCACTGAGACTTGGGCGCAGGCGGAAAAGAAAATACTTGGCGACCTGATTATTCAGTTCATCGAAGCCGCTGAGAAGATCGCCGTCCAAAAGGCGGCCATGGGCTTGGCGAGCGCCGTTGGCGGACCTTCGAGCTTGCTCGGCAGCATGTTGGGCGGCGGCGCTGGCTCAGCGGCGACTACAGCGAACACGACCGCCGTTGGCACGCTGACCGGCGTTATATCTGGCGGCTTGATCCCAGCCCTCACCGGCGAGACGGCTGCCACGACCGCTGAGGCTTCAGCGACTACCGCGGGAGCGGCGGCCGGTGGCGCCGGTGGAATTTTCGGCGGGCTCAAGAGCCTCTTCAGCATGTTCGCCATCCCAGGCTTCGCTGTCGGCTCTGACATGATTACCAAGAGCGGCCTCGCCATGATCCATGAGGGCGAGCAGATCACTCCGGCCGCAGCGCGCGGCGATCCGTTTACGGGCGGTGCTGGCGGTAAGGGCAGAGGCGGCGACGTTCATCTGAACATCTCCGCCATCGACTCCGGCGATGTTGGCCGGTTCTTCGAGGCAAACGACGGCGCGATGCTCAAGGCGCTTAACAAGGCTGTCAAACGCGGCGGTCACTTGGGCCTCCGCGGCGGTCGCTAGTTCCAATCCAGATTAAATTACAGGCTCAAGGCTATGACCTCCCGCAAGCGCGACATCGAATTGACCACTAGGCTCACAGCCTATGTGACACGCGAGGAAGGGGCAGCGGAATTACGTCTTTCGCCGTCCACTTGGGACGATCTTGTCAGATGCGGTCGCCTTCCCAAGCCACACCGACTCGGTACAGCATTGCGCTGGCGGTGGGACGACGTTGACAAGGCCATATCGAAAGACGACCTTGCACCGAGCGGCGATGAGCCGTTTTTTAGAGAGCCTGTGAATGGGCCGGCACAGAAGCGTGGGCGTCATGCTTCCGCCTGACGTTCAGGTCGTCACCAAGCCGTCAGGCAAGGTCTATTATTATTACGCGCCCGGCCGAGGCACCAAGAACGCTGGCGTTCGCATTCCGCTTGGTAGCGACTCCAACGATCCCGAATTTTGGCGCCGCTTACGCGATGCGAGGACTCCAGATCAGAATCGGGACGGCACGCTGTCGGCGCTCTTCGGGGCCTACAAGGCAAGCAAACAATTCACGGACCTGCGCCCGGAGTCGCGTCGCGGGTACACTCACTTTTTGAATGGGCTCGAAGTGAGAGCCGGCGACCGCCTCGTCTCCGCCATGACCCGACGCGACATCTATTCGTTGATGGATAGCATGAGCGACAAGCCGGTTTCAGCAAACTACATGCTGGCCGTGCTTCGTGCAGTCTTGGAATGGGGCGTCCCGCGCGGGTATCGCGACGACAATCCGGCAATCGGAGTGAAGCGACTTCGCACCGAGGATGGCGGCCACGCGCCGTGGCCTGAGGCGGATATGCCTGTGTCATGGCAAACGCACCGACGCACTTGCGCCGTATGGCGTTCTTGGGCCGCGCTACAGGCCAGCGGGTTTCCGATCTGGTCAGGATGCGCGCCGCTGATCTTGTCGCGGACGGCATCAATCTGCGTATCGGCAAGCTCCGCGATAAAGCGCATTTCGTGCCGTTGACGGCAGCTCAGATGACCGAGATTAAGTCGTGGGGCGTCCGTGACCTTGACTACTTTATCACGACGCCGACCGGCAAGCGTTGCTCCGCGCGGTATCTGAACGACCTATGGGGCGACTGGCGCGACGAAGAAAAAGCCGCGCCCATCCGCGATCTGGACATGACGATCCATGGATTGCGCGCGACCGCGATCCACGACCGGCGCCGCGCCGGGACTGAGGACGGCGCGATTGCCGATGAACTTGGCATGTCGGTCAAGATGATTTCCCGCTATCTGCGCTTCGCCGACAAGTCCGCATCCGCGCGTGCAAGCCGCGACCGACGTGAACAGAAGATGACCGAATTTGAAAACTCTCGGCGAGTTTGAAAACTTTTGTCGTCTAACATTCTGAGAAATAAGTTCTTTTTTAGTTCGGATTTAACGGGACATTAACAGCGGTCCGGCATGCTGAAGATGTCGTTATCCGTAAAAGTCAGCATCCGCGTACCATGGCGCTGCAAGGTCCGTTCGCCGTCATTGCCGACAGCCCGGCGCCCGAGGTGGTCGACGCCTTGCGTGCGGCCGGCGGCTTTCCGATCGTCGAAACGACGTGGGCCGACGCGCCGGCGGCGCTCGCTGCGGTCGAACCCGAAGCGATCGTGCTTGCAGATGCCTGCCCGGACCCCGCGTACGCAGCGGCGCTGACGCATCTGTTGGGCGAGCAACGCGACAAGGGTGAAGGCCTCTTCATGCCGGTGATCGCCCGGACCCGCGACGACGGGGCGCCATCGATCACGGACGCCTTCGCCATTGCCGCCAACGCGCCGGCGCAGCGCCTGGTGCGGCGATTGTCGACGGCGATCCGTATCCGTACGCTGCACGGCACGGTATTGCGCCGCATGCGCACGCTGGCGTCGCGCGGCGAACAGCTGGCGGAGCTCTCCACTACCGATCCGCTCGACGAGGCGAGCGTTCTTGTCGCCGGGCGTGGCCGGTCTTACCCGAGCCTGTCGGTCGCGATCGGCGAGCAGGTCGGCGTGGTCGGCGCGCTTTCCGTCGAGAGCGCCGCGCGCACGCTCCACGCGCGCGACATCGACGGCATGGTGATTGGCGACGGCTTTGGCCCGAAAATCGTCGAGGCCTTATTGACCGTGCTCGCCGAGGATGCGCGCTTCCGCGACCTGCCGGTCGCAGTGCTTGGCGGCCATCCTGCCGTCATCGAGCCGTTCGCCGCCGAGCTTGCCAATCTTGAGCGGATTTCCGAAGGCCCGCAGCGGCTTGTCGATCGTTTCTTGCCTTATGTGCGAGCGCACGCCTTCAGCCAGAGGCTCAAGCGCATGCTCAAATCGCTCGACGCCAAAGGCATGCTCGATCCCGACACCGGGCTGCTTGCGCATGATGCGTTCTGGCGCGATCTCAACCGGGCCGTGGATGACGCCGAAAAGCGCGGCGTGGGGCTGTCTATCGCGCGCTTCTCCTTCGACGGCAACGACCGGCGGCTCAGCCTCGACGCGGCACGGCTCCTCGGCCGGCTGATGCGCCAGGTCGATTTCGCCTGCCGCGAAGCCGACAATTCGATCTTTGCCGTGTTCACCGAGACCGATTTGCGCGCCGTACATATCGTGGCCCGCCGCATCGCCAGCGTGCTCAAAAACACCATGGTGACGCCGGACGCCAAAAAAGGCGGCATCGACACTGCGGTGACGCTGGCAACCTTGAAGCCGACCGACAGCATCGATTCCCTGATCGCCCGGATCGTCGGCGAAGCGGTGGCCGGTTGAGGCACCGGCCATTTCCCGGACTGGCGCCCGGTTTCCAGCGCGCCAACATATGCGGTAGGCTCAAATCCATTCGAGTCGAAGGCCTTTCGTATGGACGAGATTTCGGAACCGCGCGCTGCCGTCCACGCCGACGTAATCTCCGACGTGGTTTGCCCGTGGTGCTATATCGGCAAACGCCGGCTCGAAAGCGCCATCGCGCTCACACCCGATGTCGATGTCGACGTCAATTGGCGGCCGTATTTCCTCAATGACTGGATCCCGCGCGACGGCATCGACCGGCAGACTTATTTGGAAACCAAATTCGGCTCGGTTGAGCGCTACGCCGTGATCGCCGAACGCATTACGGCGGCAGCCGCGATGGAGGGCCTCGTCTACAATCCCGACAAGATCGCCCGCCAGCCCAATACGCTCGATTGCCACCGCCTCATTCTGTGGTCGCGTAGCGCCACCGATCCGGGCCGCATGAAGCAGCGGCTGATGGAACTCTATTTCGCCGAAGGCGCCGATCTGTCCGATCCGCGGGTGCTGATCCAGGCCGCGGTCGATTGCGGCATGGATGGCGACCTGGTGCGGCGGCTTCTGGCCAGCGACGCCGACGTCGAGCGTATCGAGACCGAAGTCACCAGCGCCAAGGAAGCCGGCATCGACGGCGTGCCCTGCTTCATCTTCGGCTCCAGCGTCATCGTCACCGGCGCGCAGTCGCCGGAATATCTAGCGAGCGCTATCGAGCGGACGTCGGGCCGGCACACAAGGATGCGCGCGTAACTCCTTATGCTGCGCCGCACCCGGCAAACGCCCCCCCGATCAACAAAACCTCAATCAAATTCAGATAAAAGTAACGATTCCGGGCCGACAACATCCAACATCCGGAATTGGCGACGATCCCAGAGATGATCCAAGAGCCGGCCCGACAGACTGCTGAAGTAACTGCGCAAGACCTGACGGCGCCTTGCCCGAAATGCCGCGCCAGCATGGTCTATGTAACGGCGCTGCCGCATCCCTACGCCCCGGAGATGCGGCGCACGGTGTTTCTATGTGCCCCCTGCAATCAGACGCGAAATTATTCGCTCTCCGCGGCGATGGCGGAAGCCTACGCCGCGCTGTTCGCGCCGCGGTCAGAACAGGCCGCTTCGATGCGGGAGATGCCGTAAGCCTTCTCCTGCAGGCGGCCCCATCGGCTCAGCCGCGAAACGCCGCGGCAGCATCGTCGGCGGCTTCAGTGAGCGACACGCCGCACTCGCCGCAGCGAAAGATGTGGATATCCGGCAGGCCCTCACTGCGCGGCGCAATGCGCGCCAGATGCATCGATCGCCCGCAGTTCGGACAAGCCGGCCCGGCAGTTAGAGGGTGGGCGGCCGGACGCAACAGATTCTGAATTGCCAACATGGTGGAACCCCATTTGCACGCTTGCACGTTCTCAAACGCATGATTGAAATTCAAACGTCTGTTTGAGACGCGGTCGAGCCCGAAATAAGGAAATTTTGGGGTTTTACGGGTTCCAGCGACAGGGGTACCCCGGTAGGGAGTCGCGCCAGCCGCCGCGCATTCCTATCGGTCAGAATGGATAAAGATCGAGCGTTTGGCTGTAGCGGAGCCAGGGATCGGTGACGCCGCCTCGGCGCGCCCAAAAATCCGTCAGCTCAAATCCAAGCGCGCGGTGGAAATCTCGACCCGGCCGCGGATCATGATGTTGAAGGCGATGACGATGCGGTCCTCGTTCTCGTCGGCCTTGC
Organism: Xanthobacteraceae bacterium; assembly: GCA_049285535.1. Taxonomy (GTDB): domain Bacteria; phylum Pseudomonadota; class Alphaproteobacteria; order Rhizobiales; family Xanthobacteraceae; genus BOG-931. The sequence goes on along the minus strand of JBAQAB010000513.1, from coordinate 8,016 downwards.
CTTCCTCGACCGCGTGCGGCACGTGGCTCGGCCACAACAGCATGCGGCCTTTCTCCGGCGGCATGACGAACACGTCGGCGTTGAACTCGTTTTTCGCCAGATAAGTCGGCTCGAGATTCTTGGCGAGCTGGCGCGGCGAAGCAAACACCGTCGGCCCGCAATGCTTGGGCGTCTTGATATAGACGATGCCGCTGAACAGGCAGTTCGGATGCATGTGCATGGAGTGGCGGCGGTTCGGGTGCGCGATGTTGGCCCACATATTGGTGACGTAGTGAGAGTCGCGCTTGATCGCGTAGATGTCGAGGATTTGCGCCGATTCCCTCATGATGACGTCGACCAGCTCCGCCATCTCGGGAAGGTTTTGCAGGTCGTCCGGCGACATATAGGCGCGCATCGCGTCCTTGGCGGCGAACGAACCGCGCCCCGCGCGCTGCAGCGCGCGCAATGTCTTTTCGACGCGATCGCAGATGGTGATGTCGGACAGCATGCCGGTGAACATCGGCGTCGGGAACAGCTTGAACACCTGCTTGCCGGTCAGCTCGGCCGGCGCGGTCGCAGACGCATTATGATGCGAAGGAGTTATCGGCTTGGCGGCGTGAGGAACGTCAAGCATCGGGCCTGGCACCCTTATGTGGCCGAAAATCGGATGCGCAACATGGATCAAGCCGGGACTTGGACCAACCCCCGGAAATGGGCATGACATCGGGGTAACTGGCCGCCTCCCCAAAACTGGGGAGGCGCATGCGCTTGCGGTTGTGCCCGCAACATGCACTGCACCTGTAGGATTTCCGCGTCACACTCGTGATGGAACTAAACGTGGTTGGCTCGGGCTTGCGCTCATTCTTCGGCCGGTATTTTCGCGCCTCGATCGTGCTGGTCTGCGCGGGATTTTCCGCCGTCGTCCTGGTGTTGTGCGTGCTCGCCGGCGTGCATTTCAAAACCGCGGTGGAGCAGGAATTTTATCGCGAGACCGGCAATATCTCGCAGATCCTGATGGCTGGTTTCGACGACGACGCCGCCACCGCTGACGCCATACTCAGCGGGCTCGCGTCGGAGATGGCGCAAGACGAGGTTTCGCATGCCAACGAAGCGGAGCTGCATCGATTGCTCGCCGGCTACGCCTTGCCGCCGTCGATGATCGGACCCGCCGTCCTCGACCGCAACGGCACGCTGGTCGCCAGCGCCCGCGCCGCCGACGTGCCCAACATATCGCTCAAGGACAGAAACACTTTTCGCGTTCATGCCGACGCGCCGAACGAATCCAGCCTCTATATCGGCACGCCGATGCGCGGCCCGATCACCAATGACTGGGTCATCCAATTCTCGCGGCCGCTGCACGATCGAACCGGCGCCTTCTCCGGCGTGGTGCTGCTGTCCTACCGGCTGTCGCACTTCGTCGGCCTTTATGAAAAGCTCAAGCTGAGCAATGGCGGCCTGGTCGGCCTGGTCGGCAAGGACGGCGTGGTGCGCATCCGCTCCTTGAACGGCGTGATCGGCTACGGCGCGGCGGTCTCGAAGATGCCGCTGGCCTATGAGCGGGCGCTCGCCGGAGAGACAAGCGGCACTTTCTACAGCCGCGGCGGCCCCGACGACGTGACGCGGATCGGCTCGTTCGTGGTTTCGCCGACGACCCCGTTCTACGTGACGGTCGGTTACGACAACGGCTATCTGCGCGCGCAATATATCGGCTTCTTCTACGTGCTTGGGCTGTGCTGGTTCGTGCTCACCGCGGCGATGCTGGCGACGGCGGCTTTCGTGCACCGGCTGGGCAAGCTCAGCCAGCAGCATGAGATCGACGTCATCAATTCGGTGCTCGCCGAGCGGCAGAAAATCTCCGCCGACATGCATGACAGCATCGGCTCGAGCCTCGCCGCGCTGCTGGCTTACCTCGGCACCGAAACTATCAACCTGGCCGACGTCAGGCGCCGGGCCGGCGAAATCCTGATGGAGCTGCGCTTTCTGGTCGACAGCGCCGAGACCGACGACGGCGATATCAACCTGCTCTTGAGCAATGTCCGCCACCGCATGGGGATCGGCATCGAATTGGCGGGCGTGGCGTTGGCGTGGCCCGCGGCCGATCTGCCGCAGATAGCGGGACTGACCGCGCGCGATGCGCTGGCGATCAAGCTCATTCTGATGGAGGCGCTGAGCAATGTGCTGCATCATTCGCGGGCCAGGACCGCGACGCTGACCGCGAGCTACGATCGCGCGGCGGCTTCGATCATTGTCACGGTCGCCGACGACGGCATTGGATTTGATCCGGCTGATGCCGGCAGCGGACGCGGGCTTGCCAACATGCGAAAGCGCGCCGGCAGCATCTCGACCGGCGCTGCGCTGACCATCGACAGCGCGCCGGGGCGCGGAACGACGGTGCGGCTCGATCTGAAAGTGCCGCCGGTCGTGTAGAAACGTCGGCACGGTTTCCGCTCATTCCCGCGGAAGCGGGAATCCAGGACGTTTGCGCGATCGAGATGACGTAACTGGGTCCCCGCTTTCGCGGGGACGAGCGATCAATTCCAATCTCGTCGCGTCAGAGCCCTTAAGGAATGAGCTTGCGGCGGCGCGCCTCATAGACCGCTTCGGTCTTGGAATGCACTTCGAGCTTGCGGTAGACGCTCTTGAGATGGCTGTGCACGGTGGCCGCGCTGATGCCGCAGATCGCCGACGTCTCGGCGTAGGAAAATCCTTTGGCGATCATCTCCAAAATTTCCTGCTCGCGCCGGGTCAGCGCGGTTTCGGCGCCGGCGTCCGGTTTTTCCTCGGCAGCCGCGGTTTGCAGGCGGTTCAACAGCTTGCGCGCGATCATCGGGGAGAGCGGCGAGCCGCCGTCGCGCAACGCGGCGATGTCGCGCTTGAGTTCTTCGAGCGGCGTGCCTTTCAACAGATAACCGTCGGCGCCAGCTTCGAGCGCGGAGGTGATCGTCTTCTCGTCGCCGAAGGTGGTGATGACCATCACGTTGCATTGCGGGCAGACCCGCTTGACGTTGCGGATGACCTCGATGCCGGAAATGTCGGGAAGGCCGATATCGACCAGCGCGATGTCGAGCGCCAGTTGCGACAGCGCCGCAATCGCCGCCTTACCCTCGGCGAACTCAGCGACGACAACGTAGTTCGGATCCGCCTGCAACAGCGACACGATCATCTTGCGCGACGCCGGATCGTCCTCGACAATCGCGGTGCGGATCGGCTTTTTGGGTGGCGCTGTGGTCACTCCTGAAGTCCTTACCGGCGTTAGCGGCGTTCAGCTAGCCGATGAGCATACGGTCTGAAGAATTAAACGCAGAAATTTTCTAAAAGCCACGCTTCAGGAAAAAAACGTCTCGCGCAGCGCATAACAAGTCTTAGTTGTGACATATTGAATGTATATCATTGATTGTAATCTGATACCGGCAGGTTGATCTGGGAGGCTGAGACGGACAGTCCCCCACTGCGCACCGCCGATGACGCGGCCGCATTGCCAAATCCTGCTGCACGACTTTCGTCGCAACGACTTTTGCCACAACTGCCTCGTCACAACTGCATCGTCGCAACCACATTCGTGGGAGAACAATCAAACCATTCGTTGGGAGGACAGCCATGATATCTTCCAGCCTATGCCACACGACATCTACTTCTACTTCTACTTCCACTTCTACTTCTACTTCCACTTCCACTTCAACGCGCGGATGCCTCACCAGCCTTCTCGGCTCAATGTTTGTTGCCAGTCTGCTGCTGGGCGTAACGCCGAGCCGCGCGGCCGCGGCAGAGACCGAGACGCATCCGGCGCCGCTGGCCCTCTCGGACGCGGAGAAGGCGGCACGCGAGACTTGGCGCCTGCAGATGGTCCACGCACCGCGGGAGAAGGGCGCCTGTTATACGGCCACCTATCCGGACACCACGTGGCACGAGGTCCCCTGTAAGCCCGCGCCCGACCGTCGATTCCCACCACACCCAGGCCCAGCGTCGGACCTCGTAGGGAACGGCAAAGTGGACTATGTCGCTCAGCCGGCGAACACAATCGCCCTGGCGGAAGGCTCCTTCGACACCGTCAGCACGTCGAGCGTGGCGACCGCGGGCGCGGGCAGCGGCGGGTCGAACGGCGCCAACCTGTTCTCGCTCCAGCTCAACTCCGACTACATCAAGACATCGCAGTGCACCGCCGCGCTGGGCCCGAAGTGCCGCGGCTGGGTCCAGTTCGTTTACGACAACGGAGCCCAAGACGCCTACGTCCAGTACTGGCTGCTCAACTACGACTTCACCGCTTTCACCGCTGCCTGCCCCGGCGCATGGCAGCCCGACGTCGGCTACTGCGTTCAGAGCGCCCCGACGTCATCGCAGGCGTTCGCCGCGCAGGCGACAGCCAGCGATCTTGCTGACATCACTGTTACCGGTCAGCCCGGCGTCGGCGTCACGGTCTCTTGGTTCGGGGCGGCGCCGCCCACCCTGATCTCGGCCCCCGACACCGGCATCATCCCGGAGATCGGCGCCGAGTGGGCGGATGCCGAATTCAACGTGTTCGGCGACGGCGGTGCCGGCGAGGCGGTCTTCAGCGGCACCACGACCATCAAGGTCCGCACCCAGGTCGACACCGGGATCAACATTGTTCCGATCTGCATCCTCACCAGTTACACCGGCGAGACCAACAATCTTAATCTGATCAGCACGCCGACGATGGAGCCCAGGAAGAAGTACCCGTCGATCATCTTCGACGAGGGCAACGCCGCCACGCCGGCGTCGTGCGCGACCGCCCTGGGTGACCCCCACATCACGACTTTCGACGGGCTCTACTACAACTTCTATGTCACCGGAGACTACGTGCTGGCCGACGCGGGCCCGGACTTCATCGTGCAGGCGCGTCAGGAGTCGGGCGCCAAGGTGTTCAACAATCCGAACGTCAGCATGAACACCGCCGTCGCGGTCAAGATGGGATCGAACCGAGTCCTTATCTACGACAGCCCCGAACAGGTCGTGGTCAATGGCAAGACAACCGTTGTCGCCGACAACGAGATCGTCAATCTGCCCGGCGGCGTCTATCTGATGCGGGTGGGGCAGGATTACGCGGTCACCAGCGAAACGGGCGATCTGGTCAGCGCCACGCTCTACAACGGCTATATGAACCTGGGGGTAGGCCTCGGCCAACGGGCCCGGTCGAGCGCCCACGGCATCCTGGCCAGCCCCAGCCAGACAGCGCTGTCGCTGCGCGACGGGACGGTGCTCAAAGAGCCGGTGTCGCTGAACGACCTCAACGTGCGCTTCGCCCAGAGCTGGCTGGTGCAGCCCAGCGAATCCTTGTTCCCCGACCATCCGATCGCCTATTCCGCGCCGGGCAAGGAGTTCACGGCCGCCGACCTTGACCCGGAAGCCGCCGCCCTGGCCCGCGAAGCCTGCGTCGCCGCCGGCGTCACCGACGCGGCGCACCTCGACTCCTGCACGCTGGATACGGCGGTGTTCAAGACCACCCTCGCGATCAACGCCTTCACCCATGCGATCACGCCCCGCACCACGCTCAAGCTGGCGGAGCACCCGTAGATACGGCGAAGAGACGTGACCGTCCCGCGAGGGCGGTCACGTCTCGGCCTTTGGCGCGACTTGCGGCGGCGGGCATTTGCGCGACCGGCGCCGCATCCCTATCTGCGCGGAGTAACGCCTCCGCGCAGATATGAAACACGAACAGCTTGCACTCTTTGCATCGCAAGCTTTGCCGGTCGAGCCGCCGGCGATGCCGGCCGGCTTTCGCTATGCGCCCGATTTGATCGATGCCGCCGCGGAGACGCGCCTCGTCGAGGCGTTCGCCGATCTGCCGTTCAAGGAATTCGAGTTTCACGGATTTTTGGGCAAGCGCCGCGTCGTGTCGTTCGGCACGCGCTACGATTTCAACGGCGGCGGCGTGAAGCAGGCCGAACCGATGCCGCCGTTCCTCCTGCCGCTGCGCGACCGCGCCGCCCTCTTCGCCGGGCTTGCGCCGGACCGCTTGGCGCACGCTCTCGTTACCGAATACCGGCCGGGTACGGCCATCGGCTGGCATCGCGACCGGCCACATTACGACGACGTGATCGGTATTTCGCTGCTGTCGCCCTGCACCTTCCGGATGCGGAGGAAGCGCGGCAGCGGCTGGGAGCGCGCCGCCACGCGGCTCGACCGCCGCTCGATCTATCTCATGCGCGGCCCCTCACGCGAGGACTGGGAGCACAGCATCCCCGCGGTGGAGGAGTTGCGCTATTCGGTGACGTTTCGGTCGCTGCGGGAGGCAACAGCGCAGCCGATTGACCCGTCATCCTGAGGTGGCCGCGAAGCGGCCCTCGAAGGATGCGGCCACCGGCGCCTCGGCCGTCGCCCTTCGAGGCTCGCTTCGCCCGCACCTCAGGGTGACGGGTAGAAGCAAGTAGCCCGCATGAGCGAAGCGATATGCGAGGAGCGACCGGAAAGTCAGATCCCGGATATCGCTTCGCTCATCCGGGCTACGCTTGCTCGATCCGGCAATCCATGCGCCATCGAGGAGTTAGTCCGGCCCAGCCGGTTAGGCCCCATGGTAAGGGGCTTGGTTGTTCGTTAGATTGTAAGTTTGTTAGCTAGCTGCTCCCGCACGCGCCTGGACCCAAGATCGCTGAGCCGATAATTTCCGTTTGGCAATTGAACAGCTTGACGTGAATTGGGAGCGCCTTATCCGCAGTCTTCCATTCCTGCCGCGGATTTCCAAACTTTGCGGGGTCATGCTTAAAGTTGATTATCGTAGGGGCGTCCGCGCTACTGTTAGACGCGGCACCATTTCGGCGCCGACGTGTTTTCCGCACGGGCGGTAGCGCAATAACATTTTCTAAGGTTGAAGCTGGATGAGTGTGGCCATCAAGTACCATGCCGGCGGGTTGCAATAAGCCCGCCATTTGCTGACCAATATTCCGGCTGAGGAGGGAAGCATCTTCCCGCGACCCCTCTATTTCCAATTCAAGTCCCTGCTATTTCCAATTCAAGTCCCTGCACTTTCAGCTTCATGCGAAATTTTGACATGGCATCGCCTCAGCAAGACCGATTGAAACGTACCGCGATATCATACAAAAGTGGAGCAAAGCAAGAACATAAAAAGAACTTATCCACAGCTTTAGAAATTACAAACAGTAATGAAAACAACATGTTGGCTCACGAGGGTTCCAAATTTCGACTGTGGATAAAACCGAGTAGTAAGGGGGACGTGTGGATCGTTCTTACGCCGCCTTCTTGCCCTTCTCCGCAATCCCGACCAGCGTCCGCAAAATATCCGTGGCGCCCTTCAGCCGCTTCTCCGCCGTGTCCCATTCGTCGAAGAACACGACTTTCTGGTCGGGACGCACCCGCGCGCCGACCGGGTGTTTGGCTATGTAGGTAATGAGCCCCTCGGGGTTGGCGAAGATGTTGTCGCGGAACGACAGCACCGCGCCTTTGGGGCCGACTTCGATCTTCTCGACATTGGCGCGGCGGCACAGCGATTTGATGGCGACGATCGCTAAAAGGTACTCCACTTCTTCCGGCAACGGGCCAAATCTATCGACGAGCTCGGCGCCGAAACCTTCGATGTCGCGATCGGTTTCGATCTCGGAGAGGCGGCGGTAGAGCGCGAGCCGCACCGGCAGGTCGGTGACGTAGTCTTCGGGGATGAGCACCGGCGTGCCGATGGTGATTTGCGGCGACCATTTGTCGGCGACCGGCGCGGCGATCCCGGCCTTCATCGACAGCACCGCCTCCTCCAGCATCTGCTGATAAAGCTCGAAGCCGACTTCCTTGATGTGGCCGGATTGCTCGTCGCCGAGGAGATTGCCGGCGCCGCGGATGTCGAGATCGTGCGAGGCGAGCTGGAAGCCGGCGCCGAGCGTGTCGAGCGATTCCAGAACTTTGAGCCGGCGCTCGGCCTGCGGCGTGATTTTGCGCCCGGCCGGCAGCGTGAGCAGCGCATAGGCGCGCAGCTTTGAGCGGCCGACGCGGCCGCGCAGCTGATAGATCTGCGCCAGCCCGAACATGTCGGCGCGGTGCACGATCAAGGTATTGGCATTGGCGATGTCGAGGCCG
>JBAQAB010000512.1:0-2599 GCA_049285535.1 Xanthobacteraceae bacterium | reverse complement strand
TCGTCGCGGAATTCGACGGTGCCGTCGCGCGTCACCCAGCCGGTAAGATAGACCCAGGCCACCGGGATCTTGTGCGGCAGGTTGATCACTTTGGTCTGGCCGGCGGCGATGCCGGCATCGATGGCGGCACGATCCCAGCCCGGCGGTCCGTCCTGCAAAATCCAGGCGGCCAGATCGCGCACATTGTCGACTCGCGTGCAGCCGTGCGAATCGAAGCGGTAGTCGGCGCTGAAAAGCTTCCGCGTGTCGGTGTCGTGCATATAAACCGAATACGGATTCGGCATATCGATTTTCAGATTACCGAGCGCGTTCCAGTTACCCGCGTCTTGCTTGACGGTGAAGTTCGGTGAGCGCGCCATCGACCAATCGACGCTCGACGGATCGATCTCTTCGTCGTGAGCGCCGAGGAGCCGCATATGCATGCGGCTGAGATAGCTCGGGTCCCGGCGCATGTGGTTCGCGATCTCGGTCTTGGTGATCGAGAGCGGCACGGTCCAGGTCGGATTAAGGTCGATCGCGGTGATATAGACCGACAGCGTCGGCGACGGCTTGTCGATCTTGCCGACGATGACCCGATAGCGCCGCTCGACCTTGCCGTTGGCCACCGCCTCGACGAACGCCGCCGGAATGTTCACCACGACGTAACGCTGGGCAAAGATGAAATCCATGCCGAGCAGACGCTCCAGCGAGGCTTCGAGCTGCTTGATGCGGTCGCCGACCGGAACGTTGAGCGCCTTCAAGGTCTGCGCCCCGACGGTCCCGGTCGCGTCAAGCCCGTGGCGCAATTGGAAGCGCTTGACGCCTTCGACGACGGCTCCGTCATAGACGTCGCCTGCCTCCTGGTCAGCCGGCAGGTCACCGCCGATGACGAGATGGCGGCGCAGCAGCGCGACGTCAGGACCGCTCACTCCCGGCGCGAGCTTGGCGTCTGCCGGGAGCGTCGGCCAGCCGCCGCGCACCTGGATATCCGAATAGCTGAGCAGCGTTTCCTTGATGCGCTGATAGGTGCCTTCGTCGAACACCGGGTCCGACGACAGCGCCAGCGCGGCGGCCGAGCGCAATTCCGGGGTAGAGGCGACCGCCGACGGGGACTTGGCCGCCACAGCGGCCTTTAGCGCGGGCGGCTTTGCTGCGCTCTGCGCGAGGGCCGAACCGCCTGCCAGGGCAAGCGCGACGCCAACAATCAATCCTATCCGCATCGGGCGTTCCCAGCACAATATGCGCGCTCGCCCACCGTAGGCACGGCTGAGCGCGAAGCACTATACACGATTATTTGTGACCAAACTCTGGATCGCACGGTCAAAGCGCGGCGCGACTACTTTCCGGCAGCAAGGCCGGCAATGATCGCCCAGGTCGCAAGCGCGCTCATCACCGTCGTCCAGTAGCCGAATTTGGTATAATAATACTCGGCGCAATTTTCCTGCTGGCTGTAGGCGAGCTTTCCGTTGATGGCGGGGTCGGACATGTTGCGCACGCAGGCCCAGCGCGGCGGCGCTTTCAGCTCGCTGCTGGCAAGGCCGAGGCAGGCATCGTCCATTTCGACCGCCATGCCGAGCTTCTCCAGATTATTGGTGCTGGTGCCGAACTCGAAGAAGTCCGTTGTCAGAATCGGATGAAACGCCGGAATGTCGTTGGTTCCGTCGTAATAAATGTTGGTCGGATATCCCGGCGACGAGCAGGCGCAATCCGGACTCGGCGGCGTGCCGTGCGGCACGGTCTGTCCCGTCAGATGGCCGGCAAAGCTCTGCATCAGCTTCTCCGCCGCGCTCACATATTTGGTCGGAATCGTCCACTTCGACTGAAATTTCTGATGATTGAATGTCGCCGTGGCGAAATCCTTCTGGCAGTAAAACTCGGCGGCGCGGCTGACCATGACGTCGCCGAGATGCATGCTGCAATAGACGCCGCCCGCCGTGCCAGTGGTTAGGAACACCTTCGGCTTGGCGTCGCCGATCATTTGCTTGAACATGTCTTTGATCGGCAGCGTATATGTCCCGTTTGGCAGTTTCTTCGCATCTTCGTGCATGTGCAGCTCGGTCTTGTAGACCAGCACCTTGAGCTTGCCGATCTCGGTCATGAAATAGCTGCCGAGCCGATGGCTCTCGCGCGACGGCCCGCTCGGCCCGATTTGCGGCAGGAACTGCTTGGTGAAGTTCTTGGCGTATGGATACCACGTCGTCGGCCGATACCCCGGCGTCAACACATCGGCCATCGCGGCGGATTCGGCCGACGTATCCATCATGGCGATCACGTCGGCGTGCGGCAGCGCCGCGTCCGGCGCCGGCGCCGGGACGATCGGCTTTGGTGTCGGCGCTAGGCCCGAGGGGAACGGAATGTTTTCGGCATAGGTGCCCTTCGCCGTCGGCGGCACGGTTGCTTTGGCGCCATATTTAAGGCTGGTGGCGAGATCGGATCGCCGCTGCAGATCGGCGGCGGGATATTTATTGGTTCTCATGATACCCTCGCGGATTGTTGGAGCAAAAGCAGGGTGCAGCCGCGCGACGAAGCGCGGCTGCGCGTGGCTTCGGCCTTACGGTCGCGTCCGCACTGCGGGCGGCGGCGAAACGTTGCCGCCCATGGAATCGAAGTCGGCCACCAA
>JBAQAB010000511.1:0-6542 GCA_049285535.1 Xanthobacteraceae bacterium | reverse complement strand
GTGCATCTGGCGCCGCTCCGGGTGCCGCACCCGGCGCCGCTCCGGGGGCCGCCCCGGCCGCCGCGCCCGAGAAGAAGTGAGGTTCTTCCTTTCGGGACGACGCTGATGCGGCTCCTGGTCGGCCTTGGCAATCCGGGAGCGCGCTATGTCGGCAACCGGCACAATGTCGGCTTCATGGCCGTTGAGGAAATCGCCAAGCGTCACGGCATCGGACCGTGGCGCCGGCGCTTCCAGGGCGTCGCCTGCGAAGGCCCGATCGGCGGCGAGCGGGCACTGTTGTTGTTGCCGGGCACCTTCATGAATGAATCCGGCCGCGCCGTCGCCGAGGCCGCGCATTTCTACAAGCTGCCGCTCGCCGACGTCACGGTGTTCCACGACGAGATCGATCTGCCGCCGGGCAAAGTGAGAGTCAAAACCGGCGGCGGCATTGCCGGCCACAACGGCTTGCGCTCGATCTCCGCCCATATCGGCAACGATTATCGGCGCGTGCGCATCGGCGTGGGCCATCCCGGCGACAAGGATCTGGTGCAGCATTACGTGCTGAGCGATTTCGCCAAGAGCGAGCGCGGCTGGCTCGAAGCGTTGATCGCCATCATCGCCGACAATGCCGAACTGATCGCGCGCGGCGAGGATGCGAGCTTTCAGAACAAGGTCCACCTCGCCATGGTGGCGAAGGGATTTGGCGACCCGACAAACGAGAACAAAGGCGATCGCGAAGAGGCGTGAGCCAGGAAACGGATTGAATTACCGATGGGCTTCAAATGCGGCATCGTCGGCCTGCCGAACGTCGGCAAGTCGACCCTGTTCAATGCGCTGACCGAAACCGCGGCGGCGCAGGCGGCGAATTATCCGTTCTGCACCATCGAGCCGAATGTCGGCGAAGTCGCGGTGCCCGATCGGCGGCTGGAGACGCTGGCCAAGCTCGCCAAGTCGGTGCAGATCGTGCCGACGCGGCTGACCTTCGTCGACATCGCCGGTCTCGTGCGCGGCGCTTCGAAAGGCGAGGGGCTCGGCAACCAGTTCCTCGCCAATATCCGCGAGGTCGATGCCATCGCCCATGTGGTGCGCTGCTTCGAGGATACCGATGTGACGCATGTCGAAGGCCGCATCGATCCGATCGCCGATATCGAAACGGTCGAGACCGAGCTGATGCTGGCCGATCTCGACAGCCTGGAGCGTCGCGTCGACGCCTTGAGCAAAAAAGCCAAGGGCGGCGACAAGGAAGCCAAGGAAAGTCTCGGTCTTATTACGCGCGCGCTCACGCTTCTTCGCGACGGCAAGCCGGCGCGGTTGACCGAACGCAAGCCCGAGGAAGAAAGGACCTTTCACATGCTCGGCCTGATCACCTCGCTCCCGGTGCTTTACGTGTGCAACGTCGACGAGGCTTCCGCGGCGAACGGCAATGCGTTCTCGCAAAAGGTCGAGGCCAGGGCCAAAGCGGAAGGTGCCGCCGCGATCGTGATTTCCGCCAAGATCGAAGCCGAGATCGCCGTGCTGTCGCGCGACGAACGCGAGGAGTATCTGACCGCGATCGATCTGAAGGAAGCCGGACTCGATCGTTTGATTGCCGCCGGTTACGCGCTTCTGCATTTGGTGACTTTTTTCACCGCCGGTCCGAAGGAGGCGCGCGCCTGGACGGTGACACGCGGCAGCAAGGCGCCGCAGGCGGCGGGCGTCATCCATTCCGACTTCGAGCGCGGCTTCATCCGCGCCGAGACCATCGCCTATGACGATTACGTTGCCTGTGGCGGCGAGGCCGGCGCGCGCGATGCCGGCAAGATGCGGCTTGAAGGCAAGGATTATGTCGTGCAGGACGGCGACGTCATGCACTTCCGTTTCGCCAACTGATCACGGGCCTCGGAGCCCAGATCCCTGGTTCCTGATCGCGCCGAGATGCTCGTTGATGCGAAACACGATGAGCACGAACTCGGCGATGATGCGCGCCAGGACCACGCCCATGAAGGCGCCGAACACGCTCACGATCAACAGGATCATGCCGACGAACGGATTATACGCCATCGTCGTCAGCGCGCTCACCGCGCCGGCGCTGCCAAGCAAAATGGAAATCACGACCGCGAGCCAGTAGAAGACCTTGATCACGGTGGGCGTCACGAACCGCTCCCACTGGAACAGGTCGCCGAGGCCGAACATGATTCCTCCTGACAAAGTTGCGTGATTCCGCTTGCGGAGCGGCACACTGCACTGCGCCATTGCAGCGGTCAATCGAACGGCGGGTCCGGGATAAGTTGCGAGGTGCCGGCGCCCCCCCGATCAGCGTAGGCCCTCGTCGCGCGGCCCGGCGCGCTTGAGCGCCGTGCCCTTCGCCGCGGCGGTGATCCACATGCGAAAATTACGGGTCGCCGTGCTTTCGTCGCCATCCCCGCTGACGAGGAGATACTCTCCCGAAGGCCACTCAGGCTTCGGGATCGGGCAGACCAGGCGCCCCGCCGCAAGGTCTCGCTCGATAAGCGGCACGGACGCGATGGCTACGCCGAGTCCATCGAGCGCCCCTCGCAATTGCAGATGCACGTGGTCGAACTCCAGATGATGAGCCGGCGCAAGGCCGGGATTTCCGGCAAGCGTCAACCACCGTGTCCAAGCCAAACGCGCCGTCGACGAGTGCAACAACGTGTGTTGACGCAGATCGTCCAGCGTCTTGAGCGGCCGGCTGCTCAAAATTTCGGGGCTGCATACCGGCAATTGCAGATCCTTCATCAGTGTCCTGAATTTAAATCGCGAGCCGGGCTCCCGGTTCAGGCGGACGCCGAGGTCGTAGGCGTTGCCCACATAGCGGAGCTTGCGCGAGGTCGTCGAAAATCTGATCTCGACATTCGGGAAATGCGCTTGAAATTCCGGCAGGCGCGGAATCAGCCAATGCACGGCAAAGCTGGTTGGCACGTTGATCCGAACCAGTCCGGAAACGCGGCGCTGAGATTTGCGATGCCCGAGCTTTTCGCTCGCCGCCGACAGTCGCGAAAACGCGGCGCTGACGTCACCCAACAGCTCTGCGCCCTCGTCGGTCAGCGCCACGCCGCGCGCCCGCCGCTCGAATAACGGCACGCCGAACCAGTCTTCCAGCGCGCGGATTTGCTTTCCCACCGCCCAGTGAGTCACGTTCAGATGCGCTGCTGCCTCTGCAAAGCTGCCCCGCCGCGCCGCGGCTTCAAAGGCGCGGATGGCGTTGAGCGGCGGCAGACCCGATCTTTCCAGGGGTGACTTTTTCTCCCTCATCGCGAGAGATTAACTCAGTTGAGGCCGGGCCGCCAGAAAACTAGCTTTCGGCATAGGACGCCGTGGCAGCTTCAATAGCCGGTTTGCCGGCGCCAAAGCGAGAACGGGTCGGCATGCGCAGGCTTCACTGGGAGGATTTCACGGCGCTGGCGCCGCAAATGTCCGGCGATCAGCGGCGCGCCGCTTCGGTCGCCGGCATCGCGCATGCGCTGCACGATGGCTACACCGATCTCATCTACATCATGCTGCCGCTGTGGCAGACGGAATTCGCGCTGACTTACGCGGCGCTCGGCCTGATGCGCAGCGTGCTGGTCGGCGCCATGGCCGTCTTGCAAATTCCGGCCGCCATCGCGGCGGAGCGCTTCGGCGCCGGTCCCATCTTGGCGATCGGCACTGCGCTCTCCGGCCTCGGCTTTTGCCTCGCCGGCGCCAGCGCCGGTTTCGCGACGCTGCTCGGCGCGCTGCTGATCTGCGGCATTGGCTCGAGCACGCAGCATCCGATCGCATCGGCGATGGTGGCGCGCGCTTTCGCCGGACCGCGGTCGCTCAAGGCGCTCGGCACCTATAATTTCACCGGGGACCTCGGCAAGATGACGCTGCCGGCGACGCTGTCGCTGATGCTGCTGCTGATAGCGTGGCGTCCGGCGCTGGCGATTTTAGGCAGCGTCGGTCTGGTCGTGGCGGTGGTGATCTATATCGCCGCACCGCGCTTCCAGCATGGCGAGATCGTCCATCCGCAGGGCGATAGGCATGAGGCGCAAGCGCGTAAGCCTCCGCGCTACGCGTTTCCCGTCTTGGTCGCGATCGGCATCATCGACACCGCTACCCGCATGGCGTTTTTGTTGTTTCTGCCGTTCGTGCTGAGAAACAAGGGCGCCAGCGAGCAGACCATCGGCCTGGCGCTGACGCTGGTCTTCACCGGCGGTGCCGCGGGAAAGCTCGCCTGCACGTTTATTGGCGCCCGGATCGGCGCCGTCGGAACGGTGTGGCTGACCGAGGGCTCGACCGCAGTCGTAATTCTCGCGCTTTTTCCGCTGCCGCTGGATGCTGCACTTTTGCTGCTGCCGCTGCTCGGCATCGTGCTCAATGGCACCTCGTCGGTACTGTACGGTTCCGTGCCCGATCTGGTGCCGCCGCAATGGCGCAGCCGCGCGCTGAGCATCTTCTACACCGGCGTGATCGGTTCCGGCGCGATCGCGCCCATCCTGTTCGGCCGTATCGGCGACGTGCTCGGCGTGTGGCAGGCTTTGGTGCTGGTGGCGGCATTCGTGCTGTTGACGCTGCCCCTGTCGGCATTGCTGCGCCGCGCGCTGGCGCGCGAATAAAAGGTCGCCGCACGGCATCGCCGCGTCGAATTTGCGGCGGCGGAACACGCAAAGAGCAAGAGCCGGCGGTTCCCAGGTCGCAACTCTCGACAAATGCGTTGGAACCGGAACGGGGGCCACGTACGGGCGTTAGGATCGTGGCTCGGGCGATGCGCCCGGAACGGCCTCAATACATGCCCGTAGGCGGGCAAACAGATGGAGCAGGCCATGAGATTTGTTTTTTCCTCGACCGCAATCGGTCTTGCGCTCGCAGCCGCGGCAGTCACCGCGGCGCACGCCCAAACGATCATAACCCCGGACGCCGCGACTATCGCAGTGCCTGCAACCGAGACGGTGCAGACCACAGAGACGGTGCGGACTATTCGGCCGTTACGGTCGCATGCCCGCCAAGTGGTGACGACACGCACCGTAACGCGTCGAATCGTACCCACGACGACAGTGATGACGCGCACGGTGCCTGCCACGCAGCCGCTCTATGATGAGGCAGTCGAGGCCCCGATCGCCGACAGCCCGCAACCGCTTTACGATACGGTTGCGGCGCCGGTCGACGAGGGAGCGGTGGCTGCTCCCGCCTATGGAGTACCCGCTTATGGAGCAATGGCGGCTCCCGCCTATCGCTACGTCTACGAGCCCGGTCGAATCCTGGTGATCGACCCCACATCCGGGATTGCTGTGCAGTCCATTCCGCGCTGAAGCCGGCAAAGCTGTACAAAATTGCCTTGGCAGGCGGCCCCGCGAGCCCGTTGAGACTCGCGAGGGCGGCCCGATTCCGCGCGACGATGGCGCTCGTAAAGCGAAAGAAAAGAATCGTCAGGTATTTCCTGACGTGTTCGCTCGCGTTGCTTGTCGGCGCTGCGCTTAAATCGGCAAAAGCCAGACATACAAACAAATCATTAGCGGACGCAGATTCCGTAGAAGTTGTTCAACTTTGAACAGCGACTTGGCTGTTGTTGTGTCAGGTTCCGAAACTGACTGATTTGGCGCGCGGGTCACTGGCGCTCGCGCAAGAAGTTGTGCGATGTCCCATGTCCTCAGAAGGGGCGTTTTCGGCACCCAACGTGTGGGGATTTGCTACGGGCGAGGAGGGTGAGCGATGGTTTTGCCTACGGTGAACTCCCAAGAGGTTAAGGCGGTGGGTCAATTGGATAGAACCGGCAGGATCGGCGAGGTTTTCATTGTCGATGACGACTACGACATGCGCGAAGCTCTTTCCGCGATCTTTTGTCAGGAGGGCTACCGCACTGCGGCCTTCGCCGATGGCAGATCCTTCGTCAGGCTGGCGCGCGGACAGGTGCCCGCTTGTGTTCTGCTCGATCTGTGTATGCCCGGCATGTCCGGGCTTGAAGTTCTCAAAGAGCTCGACGCCAGGAATTACCCGGCGCCGATCCTGATGGTCTCCGCGCAGGAAGACGTCTTGAACGTCGTCCAGGCAATGCGCCACGGCGCCTTCGACTATCTGGAGAAACGGCTGGACGCCGAGGCCATCGTGACGCGAGTCGTCGAGGCCATCGAATCGTGGAAGCAGCTTCACGAACGTGACGGGTCGCCCGCCCCGGTCTCACCATCGATCCGCGGCTACTATGAGCTCACCCGCCGCGAGCGCGAGGTGCTGGCGCAGATCGCCGCCGCGTCTTCCAACAAGGAAACCGCGCGAAACCTCGGCATAAGTCCGCGGACGGTGGAAATCCATCGCGGCCGGATCATGCACAAGCTCGGCGCCAAAAACCGTCGATCTCATGCGCATCGTCATGAACAGCGCAACCCGGCGCCAGGTCGCCGAGGAGCGCCCGAGCGCGTAGTCGCCGGATCGCGCGACCGTCCTTTCGGAAAATGGAAGTGCGCGCGCGCCGCGAGCAAGCGGGACGAGTATTCGGGATACGGCCGCGTCAGCGTGCGGTTTTCTTGCCCGCTTCGACGACGACCTTTGGCAGCACGTCGAGATAGGGACCCATGAAGAACGCTTCGCCGGTCCCGTCGCCGTAGTAA
>JBAQAB010000510.1:0-8613 GCA_049285535.1 Xanthobacteraceae bacterium | reverse complement strand
CGAGCGGCGGATCGCCCGAAAGCTGACGCACGGCGGCGCCATGGGCGACCAGGCAATAATAGCAGCGGTTATGTGCCGACACTGCGACCGCGATCATCTCGCGTTCGGGCTTGCTCAAACCGGACGGCGCCAGCATCAAATCGTTGTACATGGCGACGAAGGCGGAAAGCTTGGCCATGTCGAAGGCGTAGGCCTTGAGTACGTTTGGCACGAAGCCGAGCTTTTCCTCGCATTTGGCGAAATAGGCCGCCATCTCGGGGGAAAGCGGCGCCGGTGGAAGCTTTAGCGCGGTAATCACCGTGTCATCGCTTACCGCAGCGCTTGGTTGCGCTCCGGTCGAAGAACCCGCCTTCTTGCTGCTGCGCTTGGCCATGAGGATGTTTCCGTACAGCCGCTCCCGCCGCGGCAATCGTAATTATATCAGGTGCGTGGAATGACGCCGCGGAGCCGTAGCCGGCACATCCCACGCACGGGTAATATCCCACAGAATTGAGCGAGATAGGGGAAACATGAACGCCCAGGATATTCCCCGCAGCAAGGACGGCCGTGCCGGCGCCGCGTTGCTCGACCCGGCCGCGGCTTTGCTGGCGAAGCGCAAGCCCAAGATCCCCGCCGACTTTGTCGCCAGGCTGTTCGGCTTGGCCGTGCCTGACGACCTCGATCGCTACAGCGCGGAGGCGCTTGCCGGCATCGCCGAGCAATCCTGGGCATTCCTGGCCGAACGCACCGCCGGCGTGCCCAAAATCCGCTTCGAGCCGGCCGTTTCGTCGCCGGGCACTGCCGTACTCGAGATCGTCAACGACGACATGCCGTTTCTGGTCGATTCCGTCGCCGGCGAACTCAATCAGCGCGGCCTCGATATCCGTTTATTGGTCCATCCGGTGTTCGTGGTCGAGCGCGATTCCGCGGGCCGGCTGACCGGATTTATGCCGGCGCGCCCTGCCGGAGGTTCGCGCGAAAGCTTCATCCATCTTCATGTCGAAGGCGCGGACGATGTGATGCAGCGCATTGAGATCGTCCGGGCGCTTGAGGTTGTCCTCGCCGACGTGCGCGTCTGCGTGCACGATTGGCAGCCCATGCTGGCGCGGATCCGCGGTGTCATCACCGAGTTGCGAGAGACGCCGCCGCCGCTTCCGGTGGACGAAATCGCCGAGGCCATTCAATTCTTGGAATGGATTGCGGAGGACAACTTCACGTTCCTCGGCGCGCGGGATTTTGCATTTACGTCTACCGGCGACGTCCTCGAACCCGATTTTAAGACCGGCCTCGGTCTATTGCGATCGCGCGATGTAGGCGCACTGCAGCGCTGGAATGAACCGCTCACCATGACGCCGGAGATCCGCGCGTTCTTGGAGGAGCCCAAGTTGCTCATCGTCACCAAGTCGACGGTGCGTTCTCCGGTGCACCGCCGCGTCCCGCTCGATTACATCGGCATCAAGCGTTTCGACCGCGCCGGCAAGCTCGTCGGCGAACATCGCTTCTGTGGCCTTTTTACCTCGACCGCCTATACGCAATCGGCGCGCACCATTCCTTATCTCCGCCGCAAGACCGACAGCATTATCCGCCGCGCCGGCTTCGATCCGTCGAGCCATTCCGGCAAGGCGCTGGTCAACGTCCTGGAAACCTACCCACGCGACGAGCTGTTCCAGATCGACGAAGACTCGCTCTATCGGTTTGCGCTGGACGTGCTGCAACTCGACGAACGGCCGCGCGTACGCGTGCTGCCGCGCTACGACCGCTTCGACCGCTTCGTGTCTGTGCTGGTCTATATTCCGCGCGACCGCTATGGCGGCCAGATCAGGGCCGCGATCGGCAATTACCTGGCCGCGGCGTTCAACGGTCAGCTGAGCGGCTATTACCCGTTCTTCCCCGAAGGGCCGCTGGTGCGCGTGCTCTACATCATCGTGCGTTCCGGAGGCGCGAAGCCCAATCCGGACCGCGACACACTCGATCGTGGCGTCGAAGCTATTGTGCGTAGCTGGACCGATGGGCTGCGCGAGGCGCTCACGCTGGGTCACGACCCGGTTCTTGGGCGTGGGCTGTTTGCGCGGTATCGCGACGCGTTCCCGATCGATTACCGCGAGGTTTATCCCTCGCCGATCGCAGTCGGCGATATTCGCGTCATCGAGGGACTCACGCCGGAGCATCCGCTCGGCGTCGATTTTTACCGACAGAGCGGCGCGGCGCCGTCACGCGCCGGCGTCAAAGTGTTCAGCCATAGCCGGGCGATTTCGCTCTCTGAGCGCGTGCCGGTGCTGGAAAATATGGGCTTCCGCGTCCTCGACGAACGCACCTACCACATCCGGCCGGCCGGCGCGGCGGAGGTCTGGTTCCACGACATGGAGATCGAAAGCGCGTCCGGTCAGCCGATCGATCTCGCTGCGCTCGAAACACCGCTGGAGGCTTGTTTCCTCGTCGTGATGGGAAAAAAGGCGGAGAGCGACGGCTACAACGCGCTGGTTTTGGCGGCCGGATTGGGCTGGCGCGACGTCGCTTTGATCCGAACCATTTCGCGCTTCATGCGCCAGATCCGCGTGCCCTATTCGCAAGATTATATGTGGACGACGCTGCGCAAATATCCCGGCATTGCCGCGCAGATCGTGAGCCTGTTCCAAACGCGCTTCGATCCGAATTTGGCCCCAGCGCCGCTCGAACGCGCGGCGCGCGAGGCGGCGATAGCCGCGGAAATCGAAACGGCCCTGCAGGCGGTTGAGGGCCTCGACGAAGACCGCATCCTCCGTCATTTCGTCAACGCGGTCTCCGCCGCCATTCGCACCAATTTTTACCAGCTCGGCCGCGACGGTCACGCCAAGGAGCTTATCGCGATCAAATTTGCCAGCCGCAAGGTCGACGCCATGCCGCTGCCGCGGCCGCTCTACGAGATCTTCCTCTATTCGCCGCGGGTGGAAGCGGT
The DNA here is from genome assembly GCA_049285535.1 of Xanthobacteraceae bacterium. GTDB lineage: Bacteria > Pseudomonadota > Alphaproteobacteria > Rhizobiales > Xanthobacteraceae > BOG-931. The sequence goes on along the minus strand of JBAQAB010000510.1, from coordinate 5,699 downwards.
GCATCTGCGCTTCGGCAAAGTGGCGCGCGGCGGCATTCGCTGGTCCGACCGGCCGCAGGATTTTCGCACCGAGATCCTGGGACTGGTCAAGGCGCAAAACGTCAAGAACGCGGTGATCGTGCCGGTCGGGGCCAAAGGGGGCTTCGTGCCGAAATTTCTGCCGGCCGGTGGATCGCGCGAAGCTATCCAGGCGGAAGGCATCGCCACCTACAAAATGTTCATCTCGACGCTGCTCGATATCACCGACAATATCGGAGCCGGAACGGCCGGCGTGATACCGCCGTCCGACGTCGTGCGCGATGACGGCGACGATCCCTATCTTGTGGTCGCAGCCGATAAGGGAACGGCGACGTTCTCCGACATCGCCAACGCGCTGGCGATAGCGCACGATTTCTGGCTCGGCGATGCCTTCGCCTCCGGCGGCTCGGCCGGCTACGATCATAAGAAAATGGGCATCACCGCCCGCGGTGCTTGGGAGTCAGTCAAGCGCCATTTTCAGGAAATGAACATCGATCTCGCGACCGCGCCATTCACCGTCGTCGGCATCGGCGATATGTCGGGCGACGTGTTCGGCAATGGGCTATTGCGCGAGAAAACGACCAAGCTTCTTGCCGCGTTCGACCACCGCGATATTTTCATCGATCCCGATCCTGATCCGGAACGCAGCTTTGCCGAACGCCGGCGCCTGTTCGATCTGCCGCGCTCGAGCTGGCAGGACTACGACAAGACGTTGATCTCCAAAGGCGGCGGCGTCTTTCCGCGCGCGGCAAAGGAAATCAAGCTTTCGCCGGAAGTGCAGAAGCTGTTCGACGTTGGCGAACGACTTACGCCCGCGGAATTAATCCGCGCCGTTCTCAAAGCCCCGGTCGATCTGATTTTCTTCGGCGGCATCGGAACTTATGTGCGCGCTTCCGACGAAAGCGACGAGGCGGTCGGCGACCGCGCCAATGATGCCGTTCGGATCGCCGGCGGCGATTTGCGCTGCAAGGTGATCGGCGAGGGTGCCAATCTCGGCATGACCCAGCGCGGCCGCATCGAGGCCGCGTTCCATGGCGTGCGGCTCAATACGGACGCCATCGACAATTCCGCCGGCGTGAATACCTCCGACATGGAGGTCAATATCAAGATCGCGCTGAGCATTCCGTTGCGCGACGGCCGCCTCTCCATGGAGACGCGCAACGCGCTTCTGGCCGAGATGACCGACGAGGTCGCCCATCTGGTGCTGCGCAACAATTATTTGCAGACTTTGGCACTCTCGCTGGCCCAGCGCCGCGGCCTGGAGGATTTCGGCTTCCTGCAGCGTCTGATCCAGACGCTGGAGGCGCGCGGCCTGCTCGATCGCGCCGTGGAATTTCTGCCCGACGATATGCAGCTCGCCGAGCGGCGCCGCCGGTCGGAGCCGTTCACGCGGCCGGAGCTTTCGGTGTTGCTCGCCTACGCCAAGCTGACGCTTTACGAGGACTTGCTTGAATCCGCGGTCCCGGACGATCCGTACCTTGCGCGCGAGCTTGGCCGCTATTTTCCCAAAGCGATCGACGTGCGGTTTCCCGATGCGCTCGAGCACCACCGGCTGCGCCGCGAAATCATCGCCACCCATCTCGCCAATTCGATGATCAATCGCGGCGGTCCGTCCTTGATCGTGCGCATCGCCGACCAGACCGGGGCCGCGCCGTCGTCGATCGCCTCGGCCTTCGCTGCGGTACGCGACAGTTACGGCATGACCGCCCTGAACGGCGCGATCGACCGCCTGGACAACAAAATTCCCGGCAAGCTGCAACTCGATCTCTATGCGGCGGTGCAGGACCTGCTGCTCGATCGCATCGTCTGGTTCTTGCGCAATGTCGATCTTTCCAAGGGCCTTGCCGACCTGGTGACGCATTACCGCGACGGCATCGCCGCAGTCAGTGCAGCGCTCGACAGCGTGCTCTCGCAGGACCTCCGCGAGGCGCGCTCGGCACGGCGGCGGGAACTTGGCGCGGCCGGCGTGCCCGAGGAGCTCGCGGGCAGCATTGCCAGTCTTCGCGCATTGACCGCGGCACCCGATATTGTTCTGGTAGCCGATCGCACCGGCAAGCCGATTGCGGAGGTCGCGGCAACTTATTTTGCCGCTGGCACGTTCTTCCGCCTCGACCGCATCGCCAGCGCCGCCGGCACCATCCCCATCGCCGATTATTTCGACCGGCTGGCGCTCGATCGCGCGCGGGATACCATCGGCGATGCCGAGCGCCGGCTTACCGCCGCCATGGTCGGTAATGGCGCAGTCGGCGCCGGCGCCGTTGAAGCTTGGGTTGCCCCCCGCAAGAACGAGGTCGAGCGTATCCGCGGTGCGATCCAGGAGATCGCCAGTTCCGGTTTGACGCTGTCGAAGCTTTCCGTTGCCGCAAGCCTGCTTGGCGATCTGGTGAAGAATTGAGTGCGGTAAAAGTGCCCGGCGGCCCTTGTGCAAAAAAAGAACCCCAAGCAGATACGCCGCTTGGGGTTCTTAAGTTGTTGCCTCAACTCAGGCTTATCTGACCGAGCGGCGGGGTGTCGGGGGATGGGGAACCGCTCGGCCGGCCTTCATGAGTTGACAAATAGGGGCACGATCCGCCGATGCAATGCGGATCACGGATTAGTGTGATTTGCTGCGGCAATCCGCGCAGGCCGCGACGACGTCAAGGCATGCACAGCAACAGATCAGCTCATTGATTTCCGCATGGAGGGCTGATCATCGCGTGTCGCAGCCCGCATCGGGCAGCCCGTAGCGATGCAAGTCGGCGCCGTGAGCATCGAGCCAAGCCTTGGCGCTTTCATGATCCGGACAAATGCGCCCCACCACGCGCCAGAATTTTGCCGAGTGATTCATTTCAACGAGATGCGCCACTTCGTGGGCGGCCAGATAATCGAGCACTTGGCTTGGCGCCAAAATGAGCCGCCAGGAAAACGACAGCATGCCGGTGGTCGAGCACGAGCCCCAGCGACTCGACTGATCGCGGACGGTGACGCGCCGGATCGCCAGCCCGAGCGCATGCGCATGGCGCAGGCTGGCCGCTTCCAGGTCGCGCTTGGCTTCGCGGCGCAGGAAATCGCCGACGCGGCGATCGATGTGCGGTGCATGGCCGGCAACGCATAGCAGCCGCTCGCCATTGCCATCGATTTCGGTCCACACCGTGCCGCGCGCGCCGTGGCGGTGTGCGATCCGGTGCGGTATGCCGCGCACCGGCACCACCACGTCAGGAGCAAACGGCACCGGCTGCGGCAACCGGCCGAGCCGCGCCGCGATCCAGCCGCCGTGCTTCCGCGCGAAGGCGCGTGCCTCCCGCAGCGTGCCCCGCGGCGGCATCGTCAATACGACTTCGCGGGTCGCCGCCTGGATGCGCAACGTATAGCGCCGCGCCTGACGGTGCCGCCGCAGCCGCACCGGATAGACCATCGTGTCGAAAGCGACTTCGATCGTCTGCGGCTCACTGGTGCGACGATAGAGCAGCGCATGCAACAGCATGGCGAACACCCCGAATCCAATCGCAGGCAGGATAATGCCACATCGCCACTACCGATGGCGAGATTTACGTGACGCGACGATTCGATCGATTATGCGGTATGGACTGTGGCGCCGTTGCTGGAACGCGCGCGGGCGCGCGCGACACCGGTCGGCTGGCTCATCGACAGCACGAAGTCGGATATGCGCGGCGCGATCTCCGAGCGGAAGCGCGAGCCGTTGAACACGCCGTAGTGTCCGACGCCTGGCTGCAGCCAATGCGCTTGCCGGTCCGGCGGGATGTTGGCGCACAGGCGATGCGCCGCCTCGGTCTGGCCGACACCGGAAATATCGTCGTGCTCGCCTTCCACGGTCAGCAAGGCGACGCGCTTGATGCGGCCGGGATCGACCCGCCGCCCGCGATGGGTCATCTCGCCCTTCGGCAAATCGTGACGCACGAAAACGGTGTCGACGGTCTGCAGATAGAACTCGGCCGAGAGATCCATCACCGCGAGATATTCGTCGTAGAACTCTCTGTGCTTCTGCGCCGAATCGCCGTCGCCGCGCACCAGATGCATGAACAATTGCTTGTGCGCCTCGATGTGGCGGTCGAGGTTCATGCTCATGAAGCCATTGAGCTGCAGAAATCCGGGATAGACGTCGCGCATGAAGCCGGGATTCGGAAACGGCACCTTGGTGATGACGTGGTTGCGGAACCAATCGATGCCGCGCTTCGCGGCGAGATTGTTCACGGCGGTCGGATTGACCCGCGTATCGATGGGCCCGCCCATCAATACCATCGCATGCGGAACATAAGGATCGTCGTCGGCCTCCATGACCGACACCGCGGCCATGACCGGGACCGACGGCTGGCACACCGCGACGATGCTGATGTCGCCGCTGAGCGCATGCAGGATCGAAATCAAGTAATCGATGTAGTCATCGAGATCGAAGCGTCCTTCCGACAGCGGCACCATCCGCGCATCGACCCAGTCGGTGACGTAAACGTCGTGGTTGGGCAGAAACGCCTCGACGGTGCCGCGCAACAGCGATGCATAGTGACCCGACATCGGCGCGACGATCAAAAGCCGCGGCTGCGGCCGCTTCGGCTGGCGTTCGAAGACGCGCTCGAAATGGATGAGCTTGCAGAACTGCCGTTCCCAGACGGTGGAAATGCGAATCGGCACCCGCTCGCCGCCGACCAGCGTCGAATCGATGCACCATTCCGGGCGGCCGTAACGGCGCGTCGAGCGCTCGAACAATTCGCAAGCCGCGGCGACCGACTTACCGAAGGTTGTGAAAGAAAGCGGATTGACCGGATTTTTGAAAAACAATTTTGTGGCGTCGGCCCACGCGCGCGACGGATTGAGTGCCGCATGGCTCATTTCGTAGAACCAGTACAACGGCGTTGCCAGCAGAACGCCGTTATCGAGTGGCACGGCAGGCGCGCCGCCGAACTCTCCGATGGCCATGGACGAACCTTGCCCGGCTTCTTGCTGCACTGCAGCATGGACTTTGGGATATGTCATACTATCAACATATATGCAATTTGTTTCGGTTTTCCTGCAATTGTCAGAGCCAGTATCGCTCCCGCAATCAAGGTCAACGTTTTGCATCTATTCGCAGCGCACATAGGTCCCTTCGCGCCAGTGCCCGGAACCTATTCCCCGGTCTGCATGAGCGAGCCATGGCGGCGCGCGCTTTGCAGCAATTTGAGAAAGCCGAATACGCCGGCGGCGAATAGCACGATATTGAGCGCCAGCGCGTCGAGCATCAGGTCGCCGCGAAACACCTTGTGGATCAGAAGTGCGCGCATGCCCTCGAACACGTAAGTCGGGGGCAATACCCACGCGACCGGCTGCAGCCAGACCGGCAGCGTGGTGACCGGGTAGTAAACGCACGTGAGCGGCATGAACAGAAACATGACCGACCAGGCGAGATTCTCGGCGCCCATGCCGTTGCGCAGGATCAGCCCGGACACGAAAATTCCGATCGCCCAGCTGGTCAGCATCAGGTTGAAAAAGAACGCCACCAGCGCGAACCCCAGCCCGTAGAGGTTGAAGCCGAAGAAGCCGATGGCGAGAAACGTCACGGGGACGGCGCCGATCGACAGCCGCACCACGCTCATGACCATCAAAGCTGTGATGAATTCGATCGGCCGCAGTGGGCTCATCATCAGGTTGCCGATATTGCGCGACCACATCTCCTCCAGGAACGAAATCGAGAAGCCGAGCTGGCCGCG
>JBAQAB010000509.1:0-2790 GCA_049285535.1 Xanthobacteraceae bacterium | reverse complement strand
GCCGAAATCGCCGCAAGCCCGGACGGCAACAGCGACACGCCGGCGCATTGCGGCCCTTCGAGCTCCTGCAGCGCGAGTTCGAGCGCCTCGGTGGTCGGCGTACCGCGGCGGCCGTATTGATAGCGCGCGCGATGGGCGAGGAAATCCTCAGCATTGGGATAGAGCACGGTCGAGGCGTGATAGACCGGCGGATTGACGAAGCCGTGATAGGAGCGGGGATCACGACCCGCAGACACTAATTTCGTCGCCGTGCGCCGCGATCGCGGCTCCCCGTCGTTTTCTTTATCGTTCATGGTGCTATCTCGGCTCGATTCCACTCAACCGGCATGTTTGCGCATTACCCCGGGATTGAGCGCTCTCGTCAACCCCTTGACCTTAAAGCGCGATCGTTCTCAGATGCGAGTGACTGGACCGCCAGGTCACCATCCTAGGCGCGCTTGATCGCGGGGCGTTTGCGCGCACCTCATGCTGAAAGGCCAAATCATGATTAGCATCATGAAACGTGCAGCCACGGCGTTCGCTATTGCAATGGCGTTTTCGTTAGGCGCGCAAGCGGCCTGGGCCCAGTCGGCGACGCTTAAGGCCGTGCAGGACCGCGGCATGCTCAATTGCGGGTCAAACGGCCAATTGGCCGGCTTCGGCATGCCCGATCCCCAAGGCAATTGGACCGGATTTGATGTCGATTTCTGCCGCGCTATCGCCGCGGCGATCTTCAACGATCCGACCAAGGTCAAATTCGTGCCCTTGATTGCCGCCAACCGCTTCACGGCACTGCAATCCGGCGAAGTCGACGTCTTGTCGCGCAACACGACCTGGACCATGGAGCGCGATACCACGCTCGGTCTCGACTTTGCCGCGGTAAATTTCTACGACGGCCAGGGATTTATGGTACGCAAAGCGCTGAAGGTGAATTCCGCGCTCGAGCTTAACGACGCTTCGGTCTGTGTGCAGCAAGGCACCACCACCGAGCTCAATCTTGCCGATTACTTTCGGCAAAACAACATGTCGCTCAAGAGCGTGACCTTCGCGACCCTGGATGAAGCGATCAAGGCTTACGACTCCAGCCGCTGCGACGCTTTCACCACCGATTCATCGGGACTTTACGCCTCGCGGCTGCAGCTTGCCGATCCGAACGCCAACATCGTGTTGCCGGAAATCATCTCCAAGGAACCTCTCAGTCCGGCAGTCCGCCAGGGTGATGATACCTGGGAAGACATCGTACGCTGGACGCATTATGCGATGGTCGACGCCGAGGAGCTCGGCGTCAACCAGCACAATGTCGACGATATGCTCAAGTCCGACGCGCCGGATATCCGCCGCCTGCTCGGTGTGGAGGGCCAATTCGGCCAAGCGCTCGGACTGACCAACAACTGGGCCTATCGCATCATCAAGGCGGGCGGCAATTACGGTGAAAGCTTTGAGCGTAACGTCGGTCAGGGTTCGCCGTTGAAGATCGCCCGCGGCCTCAATGCGCTGTGGACCAAGGGCGGCTTGCAATACGGGCTGCCGATCCGCTGAGCTGGCGGCGTTCGCCGGCCGTGGCTGCCGCGGGCCCGCCGATGCCGCAGCCCGTTCGACCGTCGACCTCGTCGCAGGCCGCGCGGCGGAGCGGAAACATCGCGCTGCAAGTCGGGCTGGTCGCCATCGTCGGCGGGATCGCTTATGCCGCGATTCATAACGCGGCGCAGAATCTCGCCCACTCCCATATCACCTCGGGTTTCGGCTTCTGGAACAATACCGCCGGTTTCGACATCAGCCAGACGCTGATCGGTTATTCGGCCAGCACCTCGACTTTCGGCCGCGCCTTCTGGGTCGGCCTCCTCAATACGCTTTTGGTCGCCGGCCTCGGTATAATCTTTGCGACGGTGCTTGGTTTTGGCATCGGCATTGCGCGGCTGTCGCGCAATTGGCTCGTGGCGCATCTCGCCGGCGGCTATGTCGAGTTGATCCGCAACGTGCCGCTCTTGTTGCAGCTGCTGTTCTGGTACAATTCAGTTCTGCGCGCGTTGCCGCTGGTGCGCGGTAGCGTGGCGTTTCCCGGCGGCGGCCTTCTCAACAATCGCGGGCTGTTTCTGCCGCGGCCGCAAATCGTCCCGGGCTTCGGCAACGGCCTCATCGCGCTCGCTTTCGGCATCGCAGCGAGTATCGCCTTGCATCTATGGGGTCGCCGCCGTCAGGCTCGAACCGGCGAGCCGATTCGGATCGTTTGGCCGGCGCTCGGCCTTATTGTCGTCATGCCAGCCGTCATCTTCTTGGTCACTGGCTCACCGCTGACCTTCAGCGTCCCGACGATGGGTCGCTTTAATGTCGCGGGCGGCGTCGAAATACTCCCCGAGTTCGCCGCGCTGCTTGTGGCGCTGTCGGTCTATACCGCGGCCTTTATCGCCGAAGCGGTGCGGGCGGGTGTGATGGCGGTGCCGCACGGCCAGACCGAGGCGGCGCAGGCGCTTGGCTTGTGGCCCGGCACGACGCTGCGGTTTGTCGTCGTCCCGCAAGCCATGCGCGTCATCATACCGCCGCTGACCAGCCAATATCTCAATCTGATCAAAAACTCCTCGCTGGCGGTCGCTATCGGCTACCCCGATCTGGTGCAGGTGTTTGCCGGCAGCGTGCTCAATCTCACCGGCCAGGCAGTCGAGGTTATCGCCATTACCATGGCGGTCTATCTCGCCATCAGCCTCGCCACATCGCTGGTAATGAATCTTTACGGCTATGCGCTCGCCGTCGAGGAACGCTGACGCGATGACGGCAGGAGAGAAAATCTATTCGCGCGAAGCGCCAGCCGAGAGC
>JBAQAB010000508.1:0-2216 GCA_049285535.1 Xanthobacteraceae bacterium | reverse complement strand
GACGTGGAAAACTCCACGTCTTCGGCACCGATTATCCGACGCTGGACGGCACCTGCATCCGCGACTACATCCATGTCAGCGATCTGACCCGCGCGCATGCGGACGCGCTGCGTCACTTGCGTTCCGGCGGTGCCTCGCTGACGCTCAATTGCGGCTACGGTCACGGTTTCTCGGTTCTTGAAGTGATCGATACGGTGAAACGGATCTCCGGCGTCGACTTCAAGGTGGAATACGCGCCGCGCCGTGAGGGCGACCCGGCGCGCATCGTCGCCGGCAGCGAGCGCATTCGTAGCGCGCTGGGCTGGCAACCGCGTTTGGACGGCCTTCCCATCATCGTCGCGCACGCGCTCGACTGGGAACGCGAGCTCATAACGCGCCGCTCGATCAGCCAGTTGCAATCGGCGAGCGAATATGGCGGCGCGCCGGAAACGCCGCGGGTCGCCGACCGTCGCGCATAGCGCACATCCCGATGTCGGGGCGGAAAGTCCTGTTTTATCAATAGCAAATCGCCGTCTTGACCAGAAAATAGCCTGTCGAGCAGCCCAAAGCTGCTGCGCCTGGCATTGCCCTTACGGGTCAATGCGCGCACAACAGGTTGTGGATAGAGCCTGCCACGGCCGAATCATCGGCAGACTATGCGCTGCTTGTCTCGGCGCGCCGCCCGGTTGCGAATGGGCACCGGTAGCTTGGCAATGGCTCTGACCGTCTGTGCGTTGCGACGTGCAATGGACAGGCGCGGGCGGCGTCCCGGGAGAATTTGCGATGACAGACGACAGCCATAAGTTCAAGGTCGGGCAAACGGTCGATCTGGTTCCTTCAAGTTTTCGCTCCGCGGCAAACGGGTCCTATGAAATCGTCAGCCTGCGGGCGGCCGAGGATGGCAGCATGCGGTACCGGATCAAAAGCAAGAGCGAAGCGCACGAGCGCGTAGTTTCGGAAAGTGATTTGGTGCTTCCGGAAAACTGAAATTCAATCGCGAATGGCAACGGCTGCATCGAGGAAGCCGACAATGTTCAAGGTTCTTGAGCTAAAAAGCACGGTCTCGGCGGCGGCGACCGAAGTCGGTCACGGTTACACCACGCGCGAGGAAGCGTTGGCGGCGGTTAAAAAGCATCTCAAACGCTTCCACGTCTCCGGCCACAATGCGGAAGCAAATTATTGGTGGGCTCGGGATGCCGAAGGCTTGCGAAAATGCTGGATCGCCAGCGCCGCATGAGCACGCGCTAGTCTTCGTTTGCCAGACGCTTGAAGTCGTCAAGGACCGCCGCAATCAGAGTCTGACGCCGCGGGTCCTGCGCGGCTAACGTGGCCGCAAACAGCTTGAGAAGATAGCGCGCCTTCTCGGCGGCTTCGTACCAGTTGGCCGCCGGCGCCGCCAGCAAGTGGGCTTCCAATTCGTCCTGCCGCAGGCGCAACGTGCTTTCGTTCGCCTCCACGTCCGCCAAAAGACGGCGAAGTTCGGTGGCCTTCTGTGCGGCCATCCCGCGACGCCGGTCGAGATCGATCGTCCTGTCGGTCAAGACCGTGCGCCGCGCGCCAGAGGAAATTCGGCGCTTTCATACAAACGGCGGATATCGTCGACGCCATACCTTTGCTCATCAACTTCAAGATACGCGCCGAGCAGAGATTCCGGGGGCAAGTCCTCCATCGCGAAACGGATAGCGTCCGAGGCCTGCTCAAATCGTTTGTAGCCAAAGGCTTGCCGTCTGGCCATTCGCTTTCGCGTCGAAAACAACTCGGCCGCGGCACCATAATCAAATTCGACCATCACGCGGCCCCTCTAAAAAGACCGAAACATCCTCCGAAACGATGTGGAGGATATAAGTACAAAGCTGCATATTACCACCCCGCTAGCCGGTCATTGCCCGAAAACCGAACGACACCGGCCGCGATTCCGTGTTATATAGTTTGCATTGTCTTAGGCGAGGATGGCTCCGCCGATTGCTGTGTTTGGCGTCCGGCACAAAAAAGACGCCTTCCTGTGAAATAAGTTGCGGTAAAACAGCGGCCATCTGTGTCACCGGCCGGTTTCCATCAGCACGGAGAGAGTTTTTTGGACGACGAACCCAAACCCGACGCCTGCGCTGCGGCGGCCGATCTGCGCGCCTTGACCCGTAGTCTGTCGCGCTTCCGCGAACCGAATAACGCGCGCAGCATCGTCGAGATTCTGATCACGATCGTGCCGTTCGTTCTGCTGTGGCTGTCAATGTGGTTGG
>JBAQAB010000507.1:0-8186 GCA_049285535.1 Xanthobacteraceae bacterium | reverse complement strand
GTTCACGCGGCCCCAAGCAGAAGCGCGCCATCGTCTCCCTTGTCGAGCGCGGCGGCAACGTCCGCTCGTTCCATGTCCCGGTTGCCGATCAGGCGACGGTCGAAAAGATCGTCAACGAGAATATCGCCCATGAGTCGCGGCTGCACACCGACGAAAGCAAGCTTTATTTCAATGCCGCAGATACCTTTGCCGCACACGAAACCGTCACGCATTACAAGGGCGAATATGCGCGTGGCGACGTAACCACGAACAGCGTCGAAGGCTACTTCTCGATCTTCAAACGCGGCATGAAGGGCACCTACCAGCATTGCAAAGAGAAGCACCTTCACCGTTATCTCGCCGAGTTCGACCACCGCTACAATTACCGTGTGGCGCTCGGCTACAGCGACATCGACCGCACCCTTGCCGCGATCAAAGGCATTGAAGGCAAGCGGTTGATGTACCGGCAATCTCACTAAGCCGGATTTCAGATACCGCGCCGCGCGGGCAATCCGCCGCTTCAATAAGCTGCGGGCCGTTCGGCTTCCTATTCAGCTTGAACTGCCATTTGAGGACGGGGACGGGCAATGACGCCCGTCCCCGCCGTCGCTATCCTAGAAGCTGCCAAGCCAACTAGGAGCGAGCGCCATGGACGATACTATGCCAGTCATAATTACGAACGGCGATCTTCGGCGGCTCTACGCTAAGCTGAATGCTCATGAGGCCATCGTCCGGGTTTTAATCCATACTTTTGTAGACAGTGCCGAAAGCCCGCCTGAAATGTTTGAGCAGATTCGCAGCGTTACCATGGACGAAGGTGACGTTTTTGAGGTGGCCAAAAACTCTCCAGATCGCGAATTTGCGGAGCAGGGGCGCCTTGAGACGCTTCGTTTCATCGCTGAAACTTTCGATGCTGTGAAAGCTGGACGCGACTCCAGTACGGATTAAGTCAGGTCCGAACCATGGTTGCGGTACTTTTTTCCGACGTGGACATTGCAAGTGACAAGCGCCTCCGCGCGCGGTATAAGGTTTCCGCGCGGCGCAGCGCATTAAAGATTTTCAATCGGTTCGGATGCCAGTCTGGACCGATTTCTTTTACTGCGACGGCTTCCACGCATCAACGTGCTTGCTGCGACACTCGTACCACATCTTAGGATTAGCGAGGTCGACTCCGTCCATTGCAATGCGGCCTTTATCCAACATACCAAGATGACCGCCTACGCGTGTCGAGTATTGCTCGCAAGCGACCAAGCTGTTGAATGTGATTGCCGGCGTCATACCTGCAAATGTCATTCGTGGCGCGCCTTGCATCTGGCATGTTCCGGTCATTTGGAAGCAGAGAAACAACGCATAAATTATCATTTGATCTGCTGCGTTTAGGCCGCTGATTCCGCCTTTTTCCGTCTCTTCTTCGATTGCGCCGGTACACCCTTCGGGCTGATACTCTTGAGAGGCTTGGGTTTCGTGTTCAATCCGGCCTTCACCGCGGCGAGGAAGCGACGTTGAGCCTCTTCGTCGCTGTATTGTTCGTTGTCGCGTTGTGGGTGGCGTGCCATCAAATGCCTCTTTATCGAACGAGATTCGCGGCGCGAATTGGCGGTATTCCGCGCATTCTATTCTCAATCATAGAGAAACAAAACGGCGAATTACTTCTGGTTCCGAAGACTGGCGCGCGGATGGAAACCCACGACGGGCCACTCTTACTAGAGCAGAGATACTCGATTCATCCAAGTCCGAACAGTGCGGAGTTCACGACCATCAAGCAGACGCTAAATGCCGAAGATGGCCAGTCCATCACCTCCGTCATCCTGACTGATGCGGTCAAGAAAAAAACCGGCTTTTCGATCATTTTTGTTCGGCGCGTACAGAACTTGGAATCCGATAGATACATTCTAAAGGAGAGCACCAAAAAACACGAACGAACGTTTGTGTTAGCCGAATATGACCCGGACCTTTATACGATGCTTTTCGGTGTCCTGATTGGACACCCAGATACAAAATTCGACGCAACCGCATCTGGAATAGTCGTCAATCATTTTCCATTCAAACAGTTAAAAATTATTCTATTGGAATCGATCGTTATGATGCCGTCGCATTCGACGAGCCAGTACACCCACGCGGTAACGCTTCCCCCGGAAGAAGCAACATATGGAATGTCAACGGAGCATCTACGCTATCAGATGGCGGGGAAAAGCCCCGATATTTGCATCGTTCAATATCAGAACTCAGTGAAAACCTTGGTGCGAAACTTTTGGATCGCGGTGCTGCCGGAACTCACGAGGCCGGAATTGATCGAATATGCCAAGGAGCAAATCGCCCTGGTTAGCGACGTATCTCTTGTGGCACTAGAAGGGGGTACAAATCCGCTATCAATTCACATGCTGACTTCTGGGAAGCCTCCCAATCCTCGATGACCGCTACCGCGTCCTGGATTTGAGCCGGGGACAATTCGGGCGGCAGCGAGAGGTGTCGAACCTCTACGCTAGGATTTTTGTCCGCTTTCGGTTCGATACCCATGGCCCACCAGAAATGCCCATGGCAGAGGGGCTTTTCAACCTCATACTAGCCCTAGCGCCCTGTGGAGTCAAGTCAATAATTGGGAATATATACCTAGCCAACGCACGCAATTACCAGTATTACGAGAGTCGAACTAAACTGCATCCTCTGAGTTGATCATGGATCATTGGGGCGAGCGCCTTCAGCAAGCGCTGCGACGGCGCAGGATTCGCAAGCTCCATGCCTTGGCGGTTGAGATCGGCGTCGATCAGAGCGCGATCAGTCGCTGGCGCAAGGGCCAGCCGATCTCCCTGCCGAACGCCATATCGCGTTGTCGCGCGCTCGACATTTCTCTCGATTGGCTGGTGACTGGGCGCGGTGCGATGGAAGCCCATCGCCTCGCTGTGCCGGGCAGCTTTGACGTCGCCGTCGATGCCCTGTTCGGCAAGCTCACCGCCAACGAAGCGGCAGCGGTTCGGCACACGTTGGCCGCTCTATCCGAGGCGGCTGGCCGCCGCGCCGGTCTCGCCGAGACCTGACCGGCGCCTTGGCCGGAAGTTTGCGCGGCGCGCAAACTTCCGTACCGCGCCGTGCATGCGGCACAACTGGTTTCGCAACCTTTAGAAGCATTTACATAAACTACTACTACTGCGACAAGGCGCGCGGCTTAGAGCCAGACGCCGTCGCGCTCCTCGGTGATCGCATCACGGCGCCGCTTGGGGCCGGCTCATCAAACACAGGTGGAGAGTAAACATGGCGACCCAAGATTCAGGCAACGGCCCGACCGAATATGTCATCGACATCATGATGTCGGGGCCCACGGTAGCGAAAATGAAGGAGGCCGGCTTCGCGCTTTACGGCTTCAAAGCGGTCAAGACCGCGAACGGCGGCGCCGCGCCCGTGGTTTGGTTCCAGACCCTGGCCCAGGTTCTCATGCAAACCACGACCGTGAGCTGGACGGAGCAATACCAAGCCTACGTCTCGACCAGCCAGATCATCCCGAACGGCGTCATCACCGCCAGCAGCTCTGTCGATATCGGCCTCGGCGAAACCGCCGATGTCGACCAGTACGGCAATCTCACCACCGACGAGCAGGGCACCGCTTCGGCGATCTCGTCGAACAACGAGGCGTCGGCCCAATGGACCAGCGGCACCTCACAGCTCACCGGGAACGGCACACCAAGCCCGATGGTGGCGCTGCCACTTTACGGCAATATGCTCGAAGTGATCGTGCCGATCGAGAAGGTGCTGCTGATGTTTGCCTCGCCGACCGTCAATACCGGGACCGTCATCTACAAATCCTATTCCTCTGGTGTCCTGGTCGATCTCACCGGTGCGCCCGGTAATCCTCCGACGCGTACCGTCATTTTCGACCTCAACGACGGGTGGAGCTGGGGCGACCAGGGCTGGGGAACGCCGGTGCAGGCGCAAGCCGACCTCATTCCGTTCCTAATTTCGAACTCCTAATCGGGGGGCGGATATGATCCAGATCTACGATGCCGTCGAACGTCAGCTTGTCGCAACGGGAGCGGCAATCATCGCTTTGCAAGGTGCCGGAAATCGCGGCGTGACGCACTGCGTGCTGCAAGTGGGCCGGCGGCTTCAGGTCCGTTATTCGTACAATCTGATCGATACCGGCACGGGACAATCCGTATCGGCGGAGTGCACGGCGCCACCGGGTTTGGGCATGGGGATCGCGAGCTTTCATCTCAATTGAACGCCGATCGGGGGAGGGGCGTGTGCAAGCGCGCGCCTCCTCCGGTGCGCTTCGGCACGCGCGCGCCGGCGCTTGAACCATGAGCGATCGAACACTGACAATCAGTCTCTCGAACGGGACGGTGCAAGCCTTGCAGCAAAGCGGCTTTCGCCTCTACGTTTTCCGCGTCGTGGCGAGCTCGAACAAAAGCGGCGTTCCCTTGGTTTGGGCGCGTGTCGACTCATACATTGAGTCCATTGCTCTCGGCTTTAGCAGCACCGCGTTCGCCGCCTATATTTCCACGGACGCCATCGCGGTCGATGCGCCGATCGTCATGGGTGCGATCGCGCCGGTGGGCGCCAGCCAAGTTGTCAGTGTCGCGGACGGCGGCGGCCTGACAGTGGCAAACGGGGCGCCGACCGGGGACGTCTACATCGCGAGCGCGGCGAGCGCGCGTTACACCTGCGGGCTTGCGGCGGAGCCCGCCGGAATGTCCATGCAGCCATTTTGCGCCTTCACCCTCTATCCACAGGTCGCCGTGACCATGCAGCCAGCCGATGCATTATTCATTATGTGGGCGACGTCGGACTACGATTCCTCCGACATGCAGCAGAGCCTGGGGCCGGGTCTCTTCGTTGCGTTTGGCGGCGTGCCGGAACGCGCGGTCTCTTACGACATTGTCGAGGGCTGGTGCCCGGCCGACGCCGAATGGGCCGAACCCGTTGAAACCGGTACGGGTTTGGCCGCCATCCTGATCCTCGACCCCGGCCCGAACCATCCGACGAAATTCTGACGCTGGCGGCCCCCGGTCACGCCGCGCGTTCGATCCGCGCCACATCCGGCGGTACCGCTTCCTGCGCGAGAGCAGAAAGCGCAGCATCGAGCGGCAAGGTTTGCTGTTTCTCGCTGCCGAGACGGCGGATCGAGACCGTGCGTTCGGCGGCCTCTTTCTTGCCGACGACTAAAAGCGCCGGGACCTTCACCAGCGAGTGCTCGCGGACCTTGTAGTTGATCTTCTCATTGCGCAGATCGCCCTCGACGCGCAGCCCCAGCCGCCGCGCCGCCGCGATTGCTTCGCGCGCATAATCGTCGGCGTCCGAGGTGATGGTCGCGATCACCGCTTGTAACGGCGATAGCCACAGCGGCAGGTGTCCCGCGTAATGCTCGATCATGATGCCGGTAAAGCGCTCCAGCGAGCCGAACATGGCGCGGTGCAGCATCACCGGCGTAACCTTGTTCGAATGCTCGTCGATATAGAACGCGCCGAGCCGGCCCGGCATGTTGAGATCAACCTGCACAGTGCCGCATTGCCAGTCGCGGCCGATGGCGTCGCGCAGCACATATTCGAGTTTGGGCCCGTAGAAGGCGCCTTCGCCTTTGTTGAGCGACCACGGCCGGCCGGAGGCTTCCAGCGCCTGCAGCAACGCCGCCTCGGCCTTGTCCCAAACCGCATCCTCGCCGATGCGCTTTTCCGGCCGATCGGAGAATTTGATGCGCACGTCGTCGAAGCCGAAATCCTGATAGATCGACAGAATGAGATCGTTGACCTTGATGACCTCCGCCGCGATCTGCTCCTCGGTGATGAAAATGTGCGCGTCGTCCTGGGTGAACGCGCGCACGCGCATCAGTCCATGCAGCGCGCCGGACGGCTCGAAACGGTGCACCTTGCCGAATTCGGCGATCTTGAACGGCAGATCGCGGTAGGATTTCAGCCCGTTCTTGAAAATCTGGATATGGCCGGGGCAGTTCATCGGCTTGAGCACGTAGGTGCGGTCGTCTTCCTCGCGCGGCTGCACCAGAAACATGGCGTCGCGGAATGTCGCCATGTGGCCGGATGCCACCCACAGCGATGAATCGATGAGTTGCGGCGCGTTGACCTCGGCATAGCCGGCGTCGGCCTGGCGGCGGCGGATATAGTTCTCCAGCGTCTGGAACAGCGTCCAGCCCTTGGGATGCCAGAACACCGACCCAGGCGCTTCCTCCTGGAAATGAAACAGATCCATTTCGCGGCCGAGTTTTCTGTGGTCGCGTTTTTCCGCTTCCTCGATCTGCTTGAGATACGCGTCAAGCTCTTCCTGCTTGGCGAACGCGGTGCCGTAGATGCGGGAGAGCATCTCGCGATTGGAATCGCCGCGCCAATAGGCGCCGGCGGTTTTCATCAGCTTGAACGCGTTGCCGATCTTGCCGGTCGAAGTCATGTGCGGTCCGCGGCACAGATCGAACCAGTCGCCTTGCTTGTAGATCTTGATCTGCTGGTCTTCCGGAATGGCGTCGACCAACTCGACCTTGAACTGTTCGCCCATGTCGGCGAACACGCGCTTGGCCTCGTCGCGCGACCACACCTCCTTGGTGAACGGTTTGTCGCGCGCGACGATCTCGCGCATCTTCTTTTCAATCGCGGCGAAATCCTCGGGCGTGAACGGCTCGTTGCGGAAAAAATCATAATAGAAGCCGTTGTCGATCACCGGGCCGATAGTGACTTGCGTACCTGGCCACAGCGTCTGCACCGCTTCGGCGAGCACATGGGCGGCGTCGTGCCGGATGAGCTCCAGCGCGCGTGGATCGTCGCGGGTCAAGAACTCGATCGTAGCGTCGTGCTCGATCGGATCGGCGAGATCGGCAACTTGACCATTGAGCGCCATCGCTACCGTGCGCTTGGCGAGCGACGGCGAGATGCCCTTGGCAATGTCGAGGCCGGTGGTTTTAGCGGGATACTTCCGACGCGCGCCGTCGGGAAAGGTCAGGGCGACCATGCTTCACTCCTGTTGCTCACTCCTGCGAACGAGCGCAGGTAAGCGTGGCCGGACGAGTTATTCGATCAATGGCTTGCCGCGTCCGGCCGAGCAAGCGTGGCAGGCGGGGAATCATTGGTCCCGCACCAGCGTCCGTAGCGCCACGGCATATACCAGCGCGATTTCTCCGGCAACGCCCGCGGCACGAAATCGAGACCCGATGTTCCCCACGGCTGACAGCGCAGCAGGCGCGCCAGCGTCATCCAACCGCCCGCCCACAGCCCGAAGCGATCCAGCGCCTGATCGGCATAATCCGAGCAGGTCGGCAGATGCCGGCAGCGAAAGCCAACCAGCGGCGACAGCGTATAGCGATACGCCCGAATGAGGCCGCGGCCGGCGAGCCGCGGCGCATGGCGCGAAAGATGGCGCGAAGCATCGAATAAATCGTCAAGTTTCATCAGCCACGCGACTTGTGCCGTTTTCTGCGGAATTGACTGCGATGATAGCGCCGATCCTCCCGCAAGAAGTGTTTTTTCTTCTTCGCCGATCCCCATTTGGTTTTGACCTCGCCATTCTCGTGGACGTCAGAATAGCCGCCATCGAGAATCTGGAACGGCCGCTTGACCTTCTTGAGATAATCGTATTGCGCCTGCTTTGCTCCCTTTTTCAGGCGGAACATGTCGAAATAGGCCGGATAGACAAAATCACTCATCTGGACGCCGTTAAAATCGATCTTGTCGTCCTCGACCACGTCGCAGACCTCATAGGCCCACACCGTGCGGCGCGGGCCGTCGGTCCACAGCGACGCCGACGGATCGACCAGCATTTCCAGGACTCGTGACAGGCGGTGACGCTGATCACTTCGCCAGATTTCTTGGCTGGCCTGACGAACACTTTTGCGACCGGCATTCCCTCATACGTAATGTCATGAAAACTGCTGGTGCCTTTCTGGTCGGCGTCATCCAGAAAGACCAAATGCCAGCAACCGGGCTTGGGGTCTTTGGAT
This sequence comes from Xanthobacteraceae bacterium, assembly GCA_049285535.1. GTDB lineage: Bacteria > Pseudomonadota > Alphaproteobacteria > Rhizobiales > Xanthobacteraceae > BOG-931. Next base: position 277 of record JBAQAB010000507.1, on the reverse strand, counting down.
TTGACCAGTTTTGCCGGCGTGCCCCAGACCGGTACGAAGACCTCATCGAGAAACTGTTGTAATGCCGGGATCAATTTGTCGAAATCGACGCCGAGATCGAGCGTCGATTTGTTGACGCAGACCACGGTCGGCACGAGGTCTCTGTTGAAATCCGGTGCGTGTTTAATCGGCATGATGCTCCCCATCCAGGCTGCCGGTCGATCGGGATTACGATCGCTGTGCCCGCTACGGTTGAATTTTGCAGTAAGTCTTTGCGTCTTGCAACATAGAGTAAGTG
>JBAQAB010000506.1:0-3329 GCA_049285535.1 Xanthobacteraceae bacterium | reverse complement strand
AGCGGCCCGATTATTGAAGCGCCGCCAGACGGCCTAGCCCCGGCGCCGACATGCGACGGATGATGTCCTCATTCCTGGCCTGCAGCATCGGGATGAACGTGTAAGGCAACGATACCGTCGTCGGCGTGCGCAGGCCCATGCCGCGCGCCACGTCGGCAACGAAGTCGTTGCAGTTGTAAGCGAGAATGCTCCAGCTGTGGCGGGCGGCGCGGACGCGGGCGATGACGGATTGTAGCCTGCCGTACGCCGCGGCGGTGAGCGGCAGGCGGAAGCGGCTGGCGATTTTGTGGCCGAGCGTATCCTTCTCCGGACTGGTCGAGGCCGCCAGCGCGAAGAAGTGGCCGAGCACCATGCTGGTGAACCCGCCGATCGGATGGATGTCGGCGTAGGCTGCGCTTGCCGGTTGGCCGAGCGTATTGAGGCGGCCATAGGCGATGTAGCTGTGGCCGTAGAGGCCGTCCACCGCGGCGCGAAACTCGACGTAGTAGGGATACGCGTTGGTGTGCGCCTCGGTTTGCCCGGCGGCCCAGACCGGCGCCGTTGCGATAGAGCAGTTCACCAACAGCGCGATCGCCAGAAGCGTCTTACGGAAGAGCGTTTTACGGAAGATTGCTCGCACGCCATTCGCGGCCATCCCAGCACCCCGGCAAGAGGGCGCCCCCGCGGAATTAATAATGCCATTGAGGGCTTTTCCGCATTAAATGTTGGAAAGGATTGCCGCATGATGGCTAAGAGCGTCGCAAAGCGAGCTACCCGCGCCGTCCACAATTTATCCACGTAAGCGGCGCATGAGATAAAGTCACGGCCGATAGTAGGAGGATCGAGAAATGCGCGTCCTCATAGCGGTTTTAGCGATCGCGTTCATGACACTGCCCGCTCATGCCCAAATGGGAATGGGCAACGGCATCAGGGCACGCAAAAAAAGCAAGACACGACGGTAAAAGCGGATGAGAACGCCTACAAAAACGCGCTCAAAAGCATCCCTGCGCCCCGCGAAAAGCCGGATCCGTGGCAAAGCATGCGCTAGCGCCGGGAGAACCGGTTCGGCCGCATTCACAAACTGTTGTGCGATGGCGACCCGCAGCTCTGATAGTGTCGCTCATCCATCGGCCTGACGCGGTGCCTATTCGTCATACACGCGCTCCACTCGGATGGTCAGAGGCAATATGGCCCCGGCTGTTTTGGTCGGGGCTTTTTTTGCGAAGAGCCGGCGTCGCAGCCGGGCGCGCCGCGAGCGCATCAAGCCAGCTTGGCGCGCCGCCCTAGTTGCACGTCGTCATGGTGCCGTTTTGGGTGCAGGTAAAGCCTGGCAGGGCGACAGGGATGACGTCCTCAGGCTCCGCGGCCGCCGCAGGCTGCTGTTGTGCGGCAGCCGCGCTCTGTTGCGCCAAGACGGAATTTTTTGAGTTCGCCCGGCGTTGACTCTCGGTCACCGCCTTCGACCATTTTTCGGCTATGGCGGCATTGCCGTCGGCGATCGTCATTTTTCCGCTTTGAACCTGCTCGGCGATGACCATGCTGTCCGCCATGACGCCGCGCACCAAATCTTGATCCGGCCCAAAGGTCGGCAATTTGATCGCGAAGCCGTCGTTGATGCACTTCCTTCGCACCACTGCCGTTTTCGAATCGCCGGCCGGAAATTTGGCGTCGCAGGCCGCCATGGCAGCTTTCGACTGTTCGATGAGCTGGGCGTTGACCGCGGCCTGTTGCTTTGCCTGATCATCCGCTTGGACGCGCGGAGCAACCGCACAGCCATAGAGCGCAAGGCTGAGGACGAATAAGTTCAACGTAATGCAATGCGGCACGGCGATGCCCGAGCGCCCCCAAGTGATAATCCGACCATTTAAGCCCGATTCGCAAGTTGGTATGGACCGGGTTGACGTTGCGCCGGTTGCGGCCATAGTTTGCAATTGCGGGCTTAGGGGCGCTGCAGCGGGGGTCATGATGCTTCGATCGATGCATGTGCGGTTCGCGGCGGTTGCTTTGCTTGCGGCGGCCGCAGTGTCGTTGTCCGCGGCCTCGGCATGGGCGTTCAGCCAGCAAAACCAACAGACCGGTGGGACGGATAGCTCGAAATTTGCCGATCCGGACGATCAGTTCACGAATTCCGCACAGGGCGCGCAGCTGTTCGGTCCGAATGGACCGACGGTGCAGTTCGGCGTTCGGCAGGACCCGTTGTCGCCCTTCGGCAACTTCCAGGGCAACGACCGCGACGGGTCGCCCCCGGACCCCTATTATCGGCCGCTCGGCAACGGCAATAACTGAACTCCTTTATGGTTTAGGCAAGAACCCGGGGAATCACGGGCGGTCATTCTGTCCGAAATCGGCTTGCCGATTTTCGAAGCGCCGCGCCGCGCAAATCCTACTCTTCAGCTGCCGTAACTCTGAATGAGCGAGCCGGCGACCAGCGACCAGCCGTCCACCAGAACAAAGAAGATCAGCTTGAACGGCAGCGACACCACGACCGGCGGCAGCATCATCATGCCCATCGACATCAGCACCGAGGCCACCACGAGGTCGATGATCAAAAAGGGCAGGAACAACAGGAAGCCGATCTCGAAAGCGCGCTTGAGCTCGGAGATCATGAAGGCGGGCACCAGAACCCGCATCGACAGGTCCTCGGGCTTGTCCGGCGCCTTCTCGCCCGAAAGATTCACGAACAGCTGCAAGTCCTTTTCGCGGACGTTCTTTTCCATGAAGGCGCGCAGCGGCACCGCGCCGCGCTCGAAGGCCTGATCGACGGTGATCTGGTTGGCGACCAAGGGCTTGACGCCGGTGTTGTAGACATTGGTGAAGACCGGTCCCATCACGAAGGCGGTGAGGAACAGCGCGAGCGAGATGACGACCGAATTCGGCGGCGCAGTCGCGGTGCCGAGCGCGGTGCGCAGAAGCGACAGCACCACGACAATGCGCGTGAACGATGTCATCATGATCAGGATCGACGGCGCCAGCGACAGCACCGTCATAAGCGCGATCAGCTGGATGACGCGCTCGTTGAGCCCGCCGCCGCCGGCGGCAGCGTTCTGGCCGAAATTAATGCTGATGTCCTGCGCGGCGAGCGGCGTCGCCGAGAACAAAAGTGCCGCTACAGAGGCCGCTACCGTTGTGAACCGGACGCGGCGGCCTCTTGCTGCGAGCGTCAGGGTTTGGTCGGACGGCCTAACAAACTCGCCATCTCCTGTTCGAGGTTGTCGTAAAGGGTGGTCTTGCCCTGGCTTGGCTTAGCCTCGTTGCGCGGCGGCTTGCCCTCCGGGGGACGCGGCATGCGCGGCGCAGTTGGCTCGGCCGGGACCGGCTCCGCAGCCGGTGCCGGACGCGCCGCCGTGGGA
>JBAQAB010000505.1:0-3266 GCA_049285535.1 Xanthobacteraceae bacterium | reverse complement strand
GGCGCAGACCTGGCTCAACAACCAGGAAGACGCGCGCATGAGAAGCCTCGAAGCGCAGCACACGGCGCCGGCGCCGGAGCGCACCCTCGTGGTCGCCGCGCGCCCGCTCCGGTTCGGCGAACCCTTGACCGCGTCGGCGCTGCGCGAACTGCCGTGGCCGGCCGACGCGCTGCCGGCCGGCGCGTTCGGCAAGATCGCCGATCTCGTCGCGGCCAAGCGCGTCGTGCTGATGCCGATGGAGCCCAATGAAGCGGTGCTGGCTTCGAAGGTCACCGGTCCGGGAGAGCGCGCCACGCTGTCCGCCGTGCTCGATCCCGGCATGACGGCGGTGACCGTGCGCGTCAACGACGTCGAGGGCGTCGCCGGCTTCATCCTGCCCGGCGATCATGTCGACGTGATGCTGACGCGCCAGGGCGAAAAGAACTCCGCCGCCACCGATGTCGTCATCGAGAACGCGCAGGTGCTGGCGATCGATCAGCTCGCCGACGAGAAGGCCGACAAGCCCTCCGTCGTCAAGGCGGTTACGCTGGAAGTCAAAGCGACCGACGGCGAGAGAGTCGCGCTGGCCGCGACGGTCGGCACGCTGTCCCTGCTGCTGCGCAAGGCCGGCGACGTCGCCGACGAGGATTCGCGCCTCGTGACGACCGCCGATCTCAGCAAGTCGGCGACCGCAAAATCGGATTTTGTGACGGTCGTCGTGTCGCGGCCGTGGAAGAACGAGCACGCCGAATACAGCGTTCCGGTCGAACGCGACAACGCGCATTCCGCGGCGTTGTCGCGGCGGGCGCCGGTGCCGGCGAGCGACTGATCGGGGCGAAGAAACAGAGCGACGTAAGATTCGTGTTTGGGGACCAGTGAGCGGCGGGGAGGCCGACGTGAAGAGCCAGGACAAGAAGCAAAACGACCTCGCAGGCGGCAGCCGGCGACATACGGACAGGATCACCAAGGACGCGAGCTTGCAGATCGGCGTGCTGTTGCGGCGCGGCTGGATCAGGGCGGTGCTTGCCGCTTCGGTCGTGGCGGTGTTGCCACCGGCCGTTCGCGCGCAAGAGAACATCGTGCTGGCCAATCCTGTTCACAGCGCGCAGGTCAGAGTAACGGTCGGCAAGACCGAGGACATCCGCACCGATCAGAACTTCGCCAATATCACGGTCGGCGATCCGGACATCGCGGACGTCAGCCCGCTCACCGATCACTCGCTGTCCATTCTCGGCAAGAAGATCGGCACCACGCGCGTCACCGTCTATGACGCCGATCACAAGCCGGTCGGCATTTTCGACATCGAAGTGTCCTATGACATTTCGCGGCTGGCGATCGAGATGGATCACTTCACCGGCGGCGGCATCAAGGTGTCGTCGATCAACGGCCGCATCCTTTTGAGCGGCACCTCGCCCGATGCCGCCACCCTCGACAAGGCGATGCAGATCGCGGGTCAGTTCGGCCCGGATCCGATCAATACCGTTCAGGTCATGCAGCCGCAGCAGATCGAGCTGGAGGTGCGCTTCATTGAAGTCGACCGCAACGCCGGGCGCGATCTCGGCGTGCAATGGAACGCGTTCGGCAATTCCGTGCTGGCCAATACCGGCTCCGGACTGCCGGCTTCGCAGCTGCCGATCACTCAGCCGGGTGGCTCCTTTCAGCAGCCTGGGACCACCGTCGGCGGCGCCAACGTGGCGGGGAGCGCTCTGCCCATTTCGCCCGTGGTCTCCGCCGGCGTGCTGTCCGGCGCGGCGCCGTTCGGTTTTCTGGTCGGCCAACTGACCAACAAACTTCAGGTCGAGGTCAACGCGCTCGAATCGAAGGGCGCCGCGCGTCTTCTGGCGGAGCCGAATCTGGTGACGCTGTCGGGCGAGACCGCAAGCTTCCTCGCTGGCGGACAGATTCCGATCCCGGAAGTCGGTGCCACCGGCACGCCGTCGTTCGGCTTCCAGCCCTACGGCGTCGGCCTGTCCTTCACCCCGACCGTGCTGCGCGGCGGCGTGATCAACCTTATCGTCAAACCGGAGGTGAGCGAGATTGACCCCACCCACTCGGTCACCGTCGCCGGCACCACGGTGCCGGCGCTGACCACGCGCAAAGCCTCGACCACGCTGGAACTGCGTGACGGTCAGAGCTTCATGCTCGGCGGATTGCTTCAGAGCGACGGCACCAACAATATCGATCAGCTGCCGTGGCTCGGCGACATGCCGGTGCTCGGCGCCTTGTTCCGCTCGACCGACTATCAAAAGAACGAGACCGATCTCGTCATCCTGGTGACGCCGCACATCGTGCGGCCGCTGACGCCGGTCGATCCGGTGCATACGCCGTTCGACAGCTCGCTGCCGCCGAACGACGTGGACCTGTTCCTGATGGGCGACACCGAAGTCAGTCCGGAACTGGCGCGGCTCGCCATCGGCGCGCTGAACCGGCCTTATGTCGGCCACATCCTCGACCTGCCGAAAAACGGAGGCGTCTATGTCACGGCCAAAGACTGAGGCCTTTTCCGCTCATTCCCGCGCAAGCGGGAATCCAGCGGAATACTCCGCGTTTCAGGCGGGATCGCATGGGTCCCCGCCTTCGCGGGGACGAGCGGATAAGCGGAGCCGGACACGGCTGATCGCGGCCGCGCTCGCCGCCGCGGGCTTCGGCGGCTGGCTCGCCGGCTGCTCCAATGCGGATCTCTATCTCGATCGCCGTGACAACATCGCGTTGTCGGGCGGCGATGCGGTGGCCGGCAACACCGTCGGCGAGGTGGTCGATCCGTGGCCGCCTTACAGCGGCGACAAGAACATCGCGTTCAACGGCGAGAAGATGCAGCAGGCCGTCGCCCGTTACCGCACCGGCAAGGAAATCCAACCGGAGGATCCGGAAAATTTCATGTCGACCAACCAGACCGGCCAGACCATCAGCACCACGGTCAATAACGCCGCGCCGGCGGCATCAACGAGCGCATCAGGGCAATGATCGACGCATCCGGAACACGAGCTTGAACGCATGCGCATAAGCCGATCTCCGAGCCCGGCGAGCCAGACGCGCGTGGTGGTGCTGACCGCCGACGCCGCATTTGAGGATTCGGTGCGCGCTACGTTTTCGGTGGGCACCCAAATCGGCCTCGATGTCGTCAAAGGCCGGCTCGCGGAGCATGGCGATCTCGACGTCGCCGGCGCCACCGTGGTGGTCGCCGACGTCGACGCTGCCGACGAATCCGAGCTGGCGGCGCTGGAGCGCCTGATGCTGCGGATCGGCAGCTGGCCGCCGGTGGTCGCGGTCACGGCAAGCTTCGACGG
>JBAQAB010000504.1:0-8273 GCA_049285535.1 Xanthobacteraceae bacterium | reverse complement strand
CGTATTGATGGCTTCCTTGAGCTGCAGGATTTCGCCGCGCACGTCGACCGTGATCTTTTTCGACAGGTCGCCGTTGGCCACCGCGATCGTCACCTCGGCGATGTTGCGGACCTGCGCGGTCAGATTCGACGCCATCGAGTTAACGCTCTCGGTGAGGTCCTTCCACACGCCGGTCACGCCGCCGACCTGGGCCTGGCCGCCGAGCTTGCCCTCGGTGCCGACTTCGCGGGCGACCCGCGTGACCTCAGAGGTGAACACGTTGAGCTGCTTGATCATCGTGTTGACGATCTCGGCGGAGCGCAGGAACTCGCCTTTCAGTGGCCGTCCGTCGACGTCGAGCTGCACGGTTTGCAATAGGTCGCCTTGCGCCACCGCAGCGATGGCGCGGGTCACCTCGGTAGTCGGCCACAATAGATCGTCGATCAGCGAATTGACGCTGGCCTCCATCTCGCCCCAGGCCCCATCGGAAAGCCCAAGGCGGACGCGCTGGCGGGTGCGACCCTCGCGGCCCACCACCTGGCCGACCCGTTCCAGTTGCTTGGCCATGCGCTGGTTGGTGGCGACGATCTCATTAAAGGTATCGGCGATCTTGCCGAGGATGCCGACGCGATCGCCGGCCATGCGGACGGAGAAGTCGCCGACCCGCATGGTTTGCAGCGCGTGAAGGAGTTCCGTGAGACCGCCGGCATCGACCTGAGCATCACCGTTGACGTGGTCGGCCGTTTGGGCGGTCGGAAGGGCGGAACCGTTGGCAGGTGCGGAGCCAACAACCTCTTCAGCGGGCTGCATAATTCTCTCCAGAGCCAGCCGTTTCAGGCTGGCGGCTTGCGGCACGGCAGGCGATGGAGCGGGCGCGGCAAATCGCGCCATACGGGATCAAATCCCGCGGCGAGATGTCCATAAGCCGACGTGGAATCCCCCTCACGGTCGGTCCCTCAACCTTCTATGCCTTGAGCCCAAACGCGGTCCGGGGGGTATGGTTCCGGCAAAGAGCCGCAAAAGTAAAAATTTTCTTACACGGCCGGCCCCCGCCCCGGCTGCTTTGGCCAGCCCTTTAACCCGGAACAAATGGCGGGATTCCCGCTTATGTCAAAAGACGCATGGGGGCGCTCAGCGACATTCGGGGGAATGTCTGTGACTCGCGAAGCTATCGCTTGCTACCGACTCTATGCCGCCAACTGCATCGAACTTGCCGAGCACGTCGGCGACGTGGACAGTAGGATCTTCCTCCTCAGCATGGCCCGCGACTGGCTCAAATTGGCCGACCAAGCCGAACGAAGTAGCGAAGCCGTTCTAGATGCGAGGTCCTTGCACGGGCGACCCGATGGAGAAGCTGCGATAGATTGCTAAGCTCAATCAAAATACCGCCACTTGAGCGAGGCCACGCCGGCTGAACCGCTTCCGGATTTCTGCGCCTACGGCTATCGTTTGGGATGGTAGCGATCGCGAAATCCGCCAATTCTCAAGATGCTGTTTTCGCCCTGCTCGGCGATCCGGCGACCTATGGGGGCGTGGCAGTACGGCGCTGCGAGACCCATGCCGCGGTCGTGTTCCTGGCCGGCGATCGCGCCCTCAAGGTCAAGCGCGCGGTGCGCTATCCGTTTCTGAATTATTCGACGCCGGATAAACGCAAGGCCGCCTGCCAGGCAGAACTTGACGTCAATCGTAAATTTGCGCCGCAGCTTTATCGCCGCATCGTGCCGATCACGCGCCAAGCCAGCGGCTCGCTCGCCCTGGACGGCGGCGGCGAAGCCGTCGAATGGGCGGTCGAGATGACGCGCTTCGACGAGAACAATACGCTAGACCACGTCGCCGAGCGCGGCGACCTTGACGATGCGCTCGGCGCTAAGCTCGCGCTTGCTGTCGCCGCCATGCATGACCGTGCCGAGCCGGTCGAAGCCGCGCCGTGGCTTGCCGCGGTTTCCCAGTTCATTTCGGACAACACAGCGGCATTCCGCGACCACGGCGATCTGTTTCCAACGCAAGCGGTCGAGGGGCTCGAAGGGAAATCGCGGGCAGCTTTCGCGAAACTGCAGCCTCTCCTTAAGGCGCGCGGCGCAGCGGGCCTGATCAGGCGCGGCCATGGCGACCTCCATCTCGGCAATATCGCGGTCCTCAACGGTGAGCCGGTCGCCTTCGACGCGCTGGAATTCGATCCGATCATCGCCGAAGGCGACGTGCTCTACGACTTCGCGTTCCTCTTGATGGATCTGGTCGAACGCGGTTTGTCGCGCGCCGCGAACATTGTGTTGAACGGATATTTTGCCGCGTCGCGGCGCAGCGAAGACTGCGACCGCATTGCCGTGCTGCCGTTCTTCATGTCGCTGCGCGCGACCATCCGCGCCAAAGTCACCGCCGCACGCCGCGGCCTCTCCAGCGCCGCCGACAGGGACAATCTCGCGCAATCGGCGAAACGCTATTTCGATCTGGCGCGCGAACTGCTAGCTGCCACCGAACCGGTGGTCATTTGCACCGGAGGGTTATCGGGCACCGGCAAATCGCTGCTGGCGCGCGCGCGCGCGCCGCACATCGCTCCGGCGCCCGGCGCGCTGCTATTTCGCTCGGATGTGGAACGCAAAGCGCTTTTCGGCGTGGCCGAGTACGATCGGTTGCCGGCCGAGGCCTATCGTGCGGAAATATCCGACAAAATCTATCACAGTCTAACCGACAAGGCCGTGCGCGTCGCGCGCGCCGGTTATTCGGTCATCGTCGACGCCGTCTTCGCCAGACCGGAGGAGCGCGCCGCGATCGAGGCCGCCGCCGCAGCCGCCCACGCGCAATTCCGCGGACTGTTCCTGGTTGCCGATTTGCCGACGCGGCTTAACCGGGTGGGATCGCGCGGGCCCGACGCGTCGGATGCCGACGCCAGGGTCGCACGTATGCAGGCCGCGTTCGATATCGGCACGGTCACATGGACGATCGTCGATGCCTCGGGCGCGCCGGAGCAAACGCTGGCCAATGCCCGCGCGGCCATGGCGATAAAATAGGACGTGCTACGGCACCAACACCGCAGCGCCCTGCAGCCTCCCCGACCGTAAATCCGACAGCGCCTCGTTGGCACGGACGAGCGGATAAGACACGGTCTGCGTCACGATGCCGGCTTGCGGCACGATGGCGAAAAATTCTTCGCCGTCTTTGCGGGTGAGGTTGGCGACCGACTTAAGCTCGCGCTCCTCCCAGAGGATACTGTAAGGAAAGCTTGGAATATCGCTCATATGAATGCCGGCGCAGATCACGCGTCCGCCCTTGCGCACCGCGCGCAGCGCGGCCGGCACGAGCGCACCGACCGGCGCATAGATAATGGCGCAAGCCAGCTCGTCGGGCGGCGCTTCGTCGGAGCTGCCGGCCCAGCGCGCGCCAAGCTTGCGCGCGAAGGCCTGCGCGGCGCTATCGCCCGGCCGTGTGAACGCATAGACATCACGACCCTGCCACCGCGCCACCTGGGCGATGATGTGGGCGGCGGCGCCGAAGCCATAGAAGCCGATGTTCTTGCCGTCGCCGGCCATTTGCAGCGAGCGCCAGCCGATCAGGCCGGCGCACAATAACGGCGCATTGGCAACGTCGTCGCCGCTATCGGGCAGCCGGAATACGTAGCGCGCATCGGCAACGAAATGGGTGGCATAGCCGCCGTCGCGCGTATAACCGGTGAACAGCGGATGATCGCAAAGATTCTCCCGGCCTTCGCGGCAATGGCGGCAATGGCCGCAGGTCTTGCCAAGCCAGGGGATACCGACGCGCATGCCGGCCGCAAGCGCATCGACTCTAGCGCCGACCGCGTCGATGCGGCCGACAATCTCGTGGCCGGGCACGATCGGCAATTTCGGATTCGGCAATTCGCCATCGACGACATGCAGGTCGGTGCGGCACACCCCACAGGCGCCGACTCGCACCCGCACTTCGCCGTCGCCCGGTTCAGGATCGGGCCGCTCGACCAGCCGGAGCGGTTCGCCTGTCCGCTCCAATGCCATCGCCAGCATCTTGCACCAACCTCCGGCCCGCCGGGAGCCACGGCTGCTACCAATAAGGTCGACTACCTATGCGCGATCTCGATGCAAATAACTGCGGCCAATTCAGACTGCAAGGCGCAAGGCTCACCCGCCAGCTCACCCGCCAGCCCAACCGCTCGCAAGCTGATTTTCTCCACGCTGTCGATACGGACCGTGTCGCGGCCATTCCTGCCGGCTTGCGGCCATGCGGTACGGTCGCTGGTCAAAATCGCAAGGAGGCTATAGTCAATTCGGCTAACCGGGGCTTCGCCGCCGTTTACCGGAAAACCACGCGACAGGGAGATCAAGGCGTGATTGCCGTTGCCATCGATATCGGCGGCACATTTACCGATTTGGTTGGCTTCGATGATCGTGCCGGGCGCTTTGTCGACGCCAAGAGCCTCACGACACCGGCCGATCTGGTCCAGGGCATCATCGATTGTCTGCACAAGAGCGGTCTCACCGCGAGCGTGATCGATGAGCTGATTCATGGCTCGACCATCGCCATCAATACGCTGATCGAGCGCACTGGAGCTAAGACCGGCCTTGTCGTCACCGCCGGCACCCGTGATGTTTACAGCATCGGCCGCGGCAACCGGCCGGAGGCCTACAACCTCTTCTTCCATCGGCACCGTCCGCTGGTGCCGCGGCATCTCACCCGCGAGGTTGCCGAGCGCGTGTTGGCGTCGGGCGCTGTGCACGAGAAGCTTGACCGCGATAGCGTCGAAGCGGCGGCGCGGGCGCTCGCCGCAGAGGGCGTCGAGGCGGTCGCCGTCTGCTTTCTGCATTCCTACGTGAACCCGGATCATGAACGCGCGGCCGGCGCCATTATCCGCGCCATCCTGCCGAACGCCTACCTTTCGCTGTCTCATGAGATTCTTCGCGAATACCGCGAATTCGAGCGTACCTCGACCACGGTGGTGAACGCCTATGTCGGCCGCAAGGTCGGCGGTTACGTGCGCGACTTGAAAGGCAAGCTTGAGGCGATCGGATTTAAGGGCAATCTCTCCATCATGCGCTCCAATGGCGGCGTGATGACGCCGGAAGTGGCGCAGGAACGGCCGGCGGCCATGATGGAGTCGGGCCCGGTCGGCGGCATCATTGCCTCGGCGCGGGTCGGCGAAAAGCTCGGCTACGGCAACGTCATCTCTTTCGACATGGGCGGCACCACCGCCAAGGCGAGCCTGATCCGCGACGGCGAACCCACTATGGCGCCGGGCTATTACGTCGGCGGCTATGCCAGCGGCCACCCGGTCATGGTGCCGATGATCGACGTGGTCGAGATCGGCGCCGGCGGCGGTTCTATCGCCTGGCGCGATGAGATCGGCGCGCTGAAAGTCGGCCCGCAGAGCGCCGGCGCCGACCCGGGGCCGATCTGCTATCGCGGCGACGGCACCGAACCGACCATCACCGACGCCAATGTCGTGCTCGGCCGGCTCGACCCGCACAACTTTCTCGGCGGCACCATGGAGCTCGATGCCGATGGCGCCGCGCATGGTATTGAAGACAAGATTGCCAAACCCCTCGGCATGACGGTAACGCGAGCGGCGCAGGCCATTCTCGAAATCGCGGTCAATAAAATGTCGCTCGCGGTACGCGAAGTGTCGGTGGAGAAAGGCTACGACCCACGCGATTTCGTCCTGGTCGCCTCCGGCGGCGCCGGTCCGCTACACGTCCTCGATATTGCGCGCGAACTGCATATCCCGACGGTGATCGTGCCGCTGTTCCCATCGCACTTTTCCGCGCTCGGCATGTTGCTCGCCGACGAGCGTCACGATTTCATTCGAACCTACTACGCCGATCTCGGGGCAATCGATTTCGAGGACTTGCTGCGCGTGCACGATGAGATGGCGACGGAGGCGGAGGCCGGATTACGTCATGCGCGCGGCGCCATGCGGCAAATCCATCTCGATCTGCGTTATACCGGTCAGGAATTCACTTTGCCGGTGCCGGTGACACTGGCTCAGCTCAAGAAAGGCGACCGCCGCGGCATCCGCACCGCCTTCGACCGTCTTTACGAGCAACGCTACGCCCACCACTCGCCGGAGGAGCCGGTGGAGATGGTCAATGTCCGGCTCGCCGTTATCGGCAAGCGGCCCAAGCTGAAATTCCCACGCAAGCGCGCCGGCAGGCTGCCGCCGGCACGTCGCCGGCCGGTCTATCTTGGCAAAGCCGACAAGCCGCTCTCCTGTCCGGTCTATGCGCGCGAGGCGCTCGCGGCCGGATCGCGCGTGAAAGGCCCGGCGCTGATCGAGGAGCACGGTACCACCACGGTGCTCTATCCGGGCGATAACTGCCGGGTCGCGCCATCGGGCGAACTGATCATTGCAGTAGGACGCGGACGATGAGCCGAAAACTGCATGACAGGAAAACCAAGGCCGCGAAATCTGCGCGTCGCACTCGCGTATCGCTCGACCCGGTGACGCTCGAAGTCATTCGCAACGCGCTGCCCGCGATCGCCAACGAGATGGCCGCCGATCTGCAGCGCACCTCCTACAACATGATGATCTACGAGGTGCGCGACTTCTGCACCGCGCTGGTCGATCCCAAGGGGCAATTGATCTCGCAGAATGTCGGCGGCGTTTCCCACTTCGTAGCGGACCTTGGCGTCATCATCACCGACGGCATGAAACGGTACGGCGCCAAAGGGTTTGAACCGGGCGACGTGATCATCACCAATCACCAAGCCGTCGCGGGCCAGCATCTCAACAACATCGTCATTTACATGCCGTACTTCTACCGCGGCGAGCTTCTGATGTTCGCCATGGCGCGCGCGCATTGGATCGACGTCGGCGGCACCTCGACCGGCTTCGGCGCCGGCCCACAAGTCGCCGATCCCTGGCTGGAAGGGATGCAACTCGACCAACTCAAGATCTACCGCAATGGCGTGCTCGACGAGATGCTCTACCGCGTCATCAAGGACAACATCCGCTTTCCGGAATCCTCGCTCGGCGACATGAAATCGCAGATGGCGGCCTGCCGCCTCGCCGGCCGCCGCATGGACGAGCTGTTCGACAAATATGGCCGCGACACGATCTTGGCGGCGATCGTGCGCATTTTCGAGGAGACCGAACAGAAGTGCCGCAATGTCGTGGCGCAGCTCCCCGACGGAATCTACGAAGCCTCAGCTTCGATCGACGACGACGGGGTGCGCAAAGGCGAGCGCGTGCCGATCCATGCCAAGGTCACGGTCAAGGGCTCGTCGATGACCATCGATTTGTCGGCCTGCTCCGCCGAGCGCAAGGCCGGCATCAATTCGCGCACGCTCGCCGGCGCCCGCGTCGCCTATAAGGCGCTGACCGGACCGCTCGATCCGGTGAACGAAGGGTCGTTCCGCGCGCTCGACGTGATCATTCCCGAAGGCAACATCATGATGGCGCGTTTCCCGGCGCCGATGGCGGGCTGGAGCGCGATCGTGCCGACGGTGGTCGACTGCATCGTCGCGGCGCTGGCGCCGGCGATGCCCGATCGGGTGCCGGCCGGTCATCACGGCCTCCTCGGCGGCGCGGTGGTGTTTTTCGGCATGCATCCGAAGACCGGACGGCGCTTCGTCGTGCAAAGCCTGGAGGGCGGCGGCTGGGGCGGCCGGCCTTACGAGGACGGCGAATCCGGCACGGTTTCGGTGTGCCAGGGCGACGTGCGAAACGGCTCTATCGAAGGCATCGAGCTGAAATGTCCCGTGCTGGTGGAAAGCCGCGCGCTGCGCACCGATTCATGCGGCGCCGGCAAATATCGCGGCGGCCTAGGCATCGACATGAAAGTTCGCAATCTGGTCGAGGGATTGTGGAATTTCGAACAGACACGGCGCACTCAGTGTCCGCCCTGGGGATTGCGCGGCGGCACGCCGGGCGAGACCGGTGGATACCTGTTGCGGTTGCCGGACGAGGCCGATTTCCGCCAGCTCGCCGGTGCTCGGCTGCCGGTACCTCTAGACGCGGTCGCTGTCGTGCGCACCGGCGGCGGTGGCGGCTGGGGCGACCCTTGCGACCGCGATCCGGCGAAGGTTGTCGACGACGTGCGCGAGGAGTTCATTTCGCGCGACGCGGCGTACGATCTTTATGGCGTCGTGATGAGCGACGATTTCAAGCTCGACGCCGCCGCAACCGAGGCGCTGCGCGGCGAAATGCGGCGAAAAGCCGGTCGCAATGGCGGCGCCGCAAGCTAGAATAGGAAGCGCGCGTCACACATAAGATGCGGCGGGGATTGGAACGGTCACATGATGGGTCGGGCAAATCCAAGGCGCGCAGCGCGCGGCCTATTGCTCGGCTTGACCGGGCTCATGGTGCT
>JBAQAB010000503.1:0-5595 GCA_049285535.1 Xanthobacteraceae bacterium | reverse complement strand
CCACCAAGGCTTTGCAAGGGCTATATGAGTACGACGCGGTGACGCGGCTGCGCGACAGCCAATTGGGCGATGCCCGCGTCAAGGACATCCGCAACTATATCAAGCGCGGCAAGCTGTGGGAGGCCTTCGTCGCCGATGAGCGTCCCGTTCTCCTGATCGACGAGATCGACAAAGCCGATATCGAATTCCCGAACGATCTGCTGCAAGAGCTCGATCGCATGGAGTTTTTCGTCTATGAGACCGGCGAAACCATCCACGCCCGCCGCCGCCCGATCGTCGTCATCACCTCGAACAATGAGAAGGAGCTGCCGGACGCGTTTTTACGCCGCTGCTTCTTCCACTACATCCGCTTCCCCGATCCCGACACCATGCGCGCGATCGTTGAGGTGCACTTTCCCGGCATCAAGCATCGCCTGGTCGCCGAAGCGCTGAAGCTGTTCTACGAAATCCGCGACGTGCCCGGCATGAAGAAGAAGCCGTCGACGTCCGAACTGCTCGACTGGCTCAAGCTCCTGATGGTCGAAGACATTTCCGTCGAGACGCTGCGCGAGCGCGATCCGAAGCGGCTCATTCCGCCGCTGCACGGCGCGCTGATCAAGAACGAGCAAGACGTGCACTTGTTTGAGCGGCTCGCTTTTATGACGCGGCGCGAGGGGCGCTGAACGTCACCACAGCGGCCGCATATTGAAGGAATAAGTGGCGCCGAGGCCGTAGGTGAGCTGGTTCGGCGAACCGCGCTGCGTCACCAGCGGCGAACCGGCGGCCGAGTCGGTCAGCCGCTGATATTCGACGAAGGCGTGAGCGGTCCATGTCGGGTTGAAGGTGTATTGCAGCTGGGTGCCGGCCCCATACGAATAAAGGCCGCCACCGGCATTGTAGGCCGTCAACGTCCCTAAACCCGGTTGTAAGGCATTCGCCGTGATAGCCTGCGCCGCCGTGATGCTGAAATAGGGCGACGTCGCCGCGGCTGTTTGCAATGTCACCCGCGGCCCAGCGGAAATCGTCCATTGCCCGACCGGCACGACGGCATCGAGGAAGATGTCACCGGTGATGCCGGTTTCGCCGCCGATGCCTTGCCGGACCTCGCCACGCAGGCGCAGCCACGAGACTGGCCAGAAATTGGCGAAGGCGCCGACCTGGGCGGCGTAGTCGACATCGGCCAGCCCGTACAGCTCGGCATAGTCGGAGGCTTTGCGCCGGTTGATGAACTGCAGCGCCGGACCGAACTGAAACATGGCGGTATTGATGAGGCTAAAGCTGAAACTGTCGCGCGGACCGAAAAAGTCCGGCGGCGTGCCCGCTTGGCGAATGCTGAATAGTGGCAGAGCGGACCAGCCGAGCTTTTTGTCCGCAGCGCCCGGAAAAGCCGGAATAATCCGGCCCTCAGCGCCGATGGTGACGATCCAGTCAGGAACGGCGGGCACGTAGGCCGCGGGCGCCGTTGTCGGCGGCGCTTGCTGCGGCAGATCCGCCGCGGCGGCAATGCCCGGCGCGATAACGACAAGCAGCACAAGCGCTAAGCGCAAAGCAATTGACGGCATGGCCACCCACCCGCCTGGTTTGCCCAGGCGGCACGGATCATACCGCAAACGGAGCAAGGGCGAAGGTCAGAAATGCCGAATGGTGAATTTACGGCGAACCTGTTGCCGATTTGTCCCGGGGGGGCGCGTTTAAGGCTCGGCGCCCTCATCGGCGCCCCGGCTCGCTCCGCCTCCGGCATCGCTTTTGCCGCGGCCGCGGCGTCTTTTTCGCTTTGGCTGGGTCGCCGGAAGCTGTTGCGGCGGCAGTTCGGGTAACTCGGCACCCTCCGCGGTGCCAAGCGGCGGAACAATGGATTCGGTTGAGGTAACCGGTTCTTCGAGCGGGACCAAATCCGTTGCGGGAGACGCGGCCGCTTCCGACACCTCCATCTCCTGCGCTGGCTCCGCCTCAACTGCGACCCGTCGCGCCACTCGCGCCATTTCGGCGTCACGCGCCTGACGATACGCAAGTTCGCGCGCCTTGGCCCGGCGCTCTTCGACGCGATCGCGCAGCCGCTTGATCCAAACACGAGCCTGCGCCGCGGCCCGGCCGAACGCGCCGCCCGCCCAAACCAGTTCGAACGGCGTGAATTGCCGCCAGTTCGCGTCGCCTTCGACGATCGCCCGCGCAACGATATTGCCGGCCATCGCCGTGGTGTTCAGTCCATGGCCGCCGAAGCCGCTGGCGAGCCAGACCCCCGGCCCGAGCTCGCCGATCTGCGGCATCCGGTGCATCGTAATGCCCAAGGTGCCGGCCCAGGCGTAATCGGCGGTGACGTCGCCGAGTTGCGGATAGGTTTTTTTGATATCGGCGGTCAGCGCGCCGGCGTAGCGATGCGGGTCTCTCATCCACGGCGTCGAGCGGCCCGACAGCATCAAGCGATCGCCGCCGACGATGCGGTAGTGATTATCGGCAAGGTCGGAGTCGCTGACGCCGCCGCGATAGCCGACCGCTTCCGCGAGCCTTTCGCCGAGCGGCGCAGTGGCGATGACATAAGTCGTCACCGGCACCAGCGTGGCGGCGAGGCGCGGCATCAGTTGCCCAAGCTCTACATTGCCGCACAGCACGACGTGGTTGGCGCGCAATCGTGCTCCGGGCGTCACGATGCGCTTGCGAACGCCGGTCGGATCGATCGATAGTGCCGGGGTATGCTCGAAGATGCGCGCGCCGTCGCGTTCGGCGGCGGACGCAAGCGCCAGCGCATAATTGAGCGGATGGATGGTGATCGCCTGCAGGTAATTGATGGCGTTAAAATAACGTTCGCTGCGCAGCACCGCGCGCACCCGCTCGGTCGGCCAGCCCTCGATCTCGCAGCCCAGTTCGCCGAGCACTCCGACATAGCTCACGAATTCATCGTTGTTGTCCTTTTTGGAAACGTAGAGCCAACCATTCTGCGAGTCGGTACCGGGCGCGTTTTCGGCACGAATTGTGGTGCGCACATAATCGAGCCCGGCCTGCGCCAGCGACCACAAATCCTTGGCGCGTTCGAACCCAACACGCGCGACCAGCTTGTCGGCGTCGGCGCCGAACCCCGGCAACACGAAACCGGTATTGCGGCCTGAAGCGCTCTGCGCAAGCCGCCCGGCTTCCAGCAGCACGACCGACCAGCCGCGGCGCGCCACTTCGCGCGCCGTGGTCAGTCCGGCGAGGCCGCCGCCGATCACACAGACATCGACATCTAGGTCGATCGACAGGGAAGGCCGCCGCGGCGCTTCCACCATCGTTGCGGCGTACCAGCTGTCGCCATAGGCCTTGGTATCGGGGTCGCTCATGACGAAGCTTTACGACGCTTTTCCCGTGACACGCCGTTGCAATGTAGGGAGTCCATCTCCGCGGCACTAGACAGGTTAGGCCCGGAAAGCGACATTACCGCGATGCGCCGATTGATGCTGCTCCGCCATGCCAAAACCGAGCGCGCCGCGCCGGGCGACCGCGACCGCAAGCTGACGAAACGCGGCCGCGCCGACGCGCCGGCGATCGGAGCCTATATGGCGCATCACGGCTTCCTCCCCGATCTCGCCCTCGTCTCTCCGGCGAAGCGGGCGCAGGAGACCTGGGCGCTGGTCGCCGCAGCCTTCGCCAAGGCACCGCGCATGATCACCGATGAACGGATTTATAATGCCAGTCCGGAAGCGCTGATCGGCGCTATTGGGGAAACGCGCAAGGCGCATACGCTTGCAGTAGTCGGCCATAATCCGGGGCTGCACAATCTCGCGCTGCAATTGATCGCAGCGGGCGATATGGATATGCGCAAAGAACTCAACGAGAAGCTTCCCACTTCGGGCCTCGTTGTCATCGATCTGCCTGTCGACGATTGGACGCTCTTGCATCCCCAGGCCGGCCGGCTGGAGCGCTTTGTCAGCCCGCGACTGATCGCTGCCGCGACGGAATGAGGTTTGGCAGACAACGTGAAACTTATGTGCGCTCCGCACTTACCCCAGAGTCAAGGGCGGAGATTATCGGTACCGGACTTGCAAGGATTCGGCGACCAAGTGAACCGTGAGCATTCAACCGTCGCAGCGCGCCGTTCGATATGACAATAGCGCCATCGAAGGTACTCGCATTTCTCTTTCCCAGTCGGCAGTCGACCGCCATCGACAAGCTGCGGCCGCAAACGACCGACTGGGCAGTCGAGGCTGCAGCGATTGATGAGCCAGCCCCGACATTATCGGGCATCGCCTATCCACTGCTGCTTTTGGTTATCTTCGCTATCTCGCTGATCACGGTCGAATTCGCGCGGCGTTCCAATCTCATTGCAACGATTTGGCCGTCGAATGCGATTATCCTGGCTGCCTTACTGCGGCACGCCCGCCGCCCAATGTTCTCTGCGTTACTTCTCGCGGGGGGCGCCGCGGCAAACAGCCTGGCTGGTTTAGCTGCCGGAAACACCCCGATTTTTTGCGTCGCCATGTTCCCCGCGAACATTGTCGAGATTGCCACTGTACTGGCGCTGCTAAAGCTGTTCCGGGTCGACGCGTCCAATCTCAGCTCCTTGAGAAACCTTCTTACTTTTATCGCCATCGCCGGCGTTGCGCCTATCGGAAGCACGATCATTGCAACGACGGGATTTCATAGGGCGCATGAAATTCCCTGGTCCACCGTGGTGCGGAACTGGTATTCGGGGCACGCGCTCGGCATGATTATCGTCGTGCCATTCCTGATCAGCGTCACGTCGAAAGAGCGGCATGTTTGGCGCGTAGGAGAGCGAGCTTCGGAAGCGGCGGCGATATTCGCTATTTTCATCGGGATTAGCATCTGCGTGGTCTTTTTTCGGCCATTTGTCTTTTTGCTCGCGCCGGCAATCTTGTTAGCCACCCTTCGGTTTGGCATCCTCGGCGCAACGACGTCGACATTCCTGGTCGCGATCGTTGCGAGCGTGTTCGCGGTCCTCGGGGTCGGCCATCCCATGATTGCGAATGCCGATATCTCCACGCGCATCTTCACACTGCAAATGTTCCTGGCGATCACTTCGTTCTGGTCCCTCCCCGCTGCCGCACTGCTGACCGAACGCGACCGCTTGCTGGCTGATCTGTCGCGTGCCAACGCGCAATTGGCCGCGGACAGCGAAAGTAAATCGCACTTGGTGACCGGCTTGCGCCGGCATCTGTCGATGGCCGAGGAAAACGAGCGGCTGCGCCTGTCGCACGAACTGCACGATCAAGCCGGACAAAGCCTGATCGCCGCTATTCTCGAACTCAACGAGATCGATGCGTCGACCTCCGGCGCGGCCCGCGAACGGCTCCATCTCGTGCGCAAGAGAATGGAGGAGATGGGCAAGACGCTGCACCGGATCGCGTGGGAATTGCGGCCGCCCTCGATCGACGAACTCGGCCTGCGCAAGGCGCTGGCGAGCTACATCGCCGAATGGGGCGAGCAGTGCGGCGCCGAGGTCGATTTCCACTGCGACGGCCCGAACCTCGATGAGGTGCCGGATGAAATCGCAACCGCGGTATACCGCGTCGTCCAGGAAGGGCTTACCAATATCGTCAAGCACGCCCGACGGCCGTCCGATGTGAGCGTCGTCATACGGCGGACGGACCCAACGCTGCAGGTGATCGTCGAGGACAACGGCTG
>JBAQAB010000502.1:0-9718 GCA_049285535.1 Xanthobacteraceae bacterium | reverse complement strand
AGCAGGTGCAGGAACAAATGCTGCTCCATGAGCTTAATCACCGGATCAACAATGAATTTGCCGCGATCATCGGCGCCGTGTCTCTCGCCGCGGCAAGGTCGAACAATGATGAGGTCAAAATCGCCATGGAGGACGTTACCCAGTTGCTTCACCGCTATGCCGACATCCATCGTGCCCTGCAGATGCCGGAGCATGACGCCATCATCGACGCGGCGGCGTATCTGAGCCAACTCTGCCTTTCAATCAGTCGCTCCATGCTGGATGACAAAAAAATCAGGCTGGTGCTTTCGGCGCAGTCTATACAGCTACAGGCCGAGCGTTGCAGGCGCTTGGGAATGATCCTCTACGAGCTTATAATCAATGCGGCGCGTCACGCGTTCTTGGACGGTAGCGGAGAAATTCGCGTTGCAATCTGGCGTGACGGAGCATTTGTGAAATGCAGCGTGCAGGACAGCGGATCGGCCGCGGTAAACATTCAGCTTGGGCGCGGACTTAAAATCGTGGACGCCCTGAGCAAGGCTCTTGGCGGACATTTCAAGCAAACGCTTGGATCGCAAGGATCGAAGGCGCTGTTGGTTTTCCCTCGGGACAACGAGTTGACCTTCGACGGGCCCCCGAGCGCAATGGCGCGCGGCAGCTAAAACAGCGGCAGCCGTGATCATGTGAACCAAAGGCAATGACGCAACCGATCGAAGACTACGCACTAATCGGCGACTGCAAGACGGCGGCCCTGATCGGCCGGGACGGCTCAATCGATTGGCTGTGCTGGCCGCGCTTCGATTCGGCGGCGTGCTTTGCGGCCCTGCTCGGCACAGCCGAACACGGCCGTTGGCTGATTGCGCCGATGGAGCCGCCTCTCGCAGTCGCCCGGCGCTACCGCCCCGGCACTCTAATCCTCGAAACCGAATTCCAAACCGAAACCGGCAGTGCGGTCGTTACGGACTTCATGCCGTTCGGCGACGGCGCGCACCTGGTGCGGATCGTGACAGGCCGGTCAGGGCGGACGGATTTTCGAACCGAGTTTCTGGTCCGTTTCAATTATGGATCGAGCGTGCCATGGGTCAATCGGCTCGACGACAGCACAATCGAGGCCATCGCTGGCCCGGAGCGGCTTGTATTGCGGACTCCCGTCGTACTTTCCGGCGAAGACCTGCGCACCGTCGGGGAGTTTACGGTTGAGGCTGGTGAATCCAGCCCCTTTGTCCTTTCGTACGGTCTTTCGTTTCAACGTTCGCTCCCCTCCATTGATTCTTTCATGATGTTGCTAGAGACGGAAAAGCTCTGGCGAGACTGGAGCGATCGGTGTCCCGATATCGGACCATGGACCAAAGCGGTCAAACGATCGCTCATCACTTTAAAGGCTTTAACCTACGCGCCGAGTGGCGGAATCGTCGCTGCTGTCACGACGTCACTGCCCGAGCGGTTCGGCGGCGTGAGAAACTGGGACTATCGCTATTGCTGGCTGCGCGACGCGACATTCACGCTCCAGGCCTTCATGCATCTCGGCTATTACGACGAGGCGCGAGCCTGGGCCGACTGGATTATACGGGCAGTCGCTGGTAGCCCGGACCAGATTCAAATCATGTACGGCGTTGGTGGCGAGCGGTGGTTGCCGGAGCAGATCGTGCCTTGGTTGCCAGGCTATGAAAGCTCGGCGCCGGTACGAATCGGAAACGCGGCTTATCAGCAGCTACAGCTCGACGTACTCGGCGAAGTCGTCGACGCAATGGTTCACGCGCGCAAAGCCGGGATGGAAATCACGGAGCGCGGCCGAGCCATACGGCCCCTGGTATTAGAATATCTGGCAAGAGCTTGGCGTGAGCCGGACGATGGTATTTGGGAGGTGCGTGGCGGGCGACAGCACTTTGTTCATTCAAAGGTCATGGCTTGGGTCGCATTTGATCGCGCGGCCGGAGCATACGCCACTGATGGGTTAGATGAAGGAGCACAGCGCTGGCGTGCGCTCGCCGATGAAATACATGCGGAGATCTGTGAGCGCGGTTTCGACCAAAACCTCAACAGTTTCGTGCAGGCTTATGGCTCCAAGCGGCTCGATGCCAGCCTGCTATTGCTTCCGCTCGTCGGCTTTCTGCCCGCCAATGACCCGAGGATGCAAGGAACGCTTGGCGCCATTGAGAAAAAGCTTTTGATCGACGACGAATTCGTCCTGCGATACGAGACTGACGACGTCGACGACGGCTTACCAGCCGGCGAGGGAGCGTTTCTGGCGTGCAGCTTCTGGCTCGTCGACAATTATATAATGCAAGGCCGGCTGGCGGACGCCCGGCGGCTGTTCGATCGTCTACTGTCCCGCTGCAATGACGTCGGCCTATTCTCCGAAGAGTTCGATCCAGAAACTGGCCGCATGCAGGGTAATTTTCCGCAAGCCTACAGCCACGTCGGCGTGATCAATTGCGCCCTCAATCTGAGCCAACAAACGGGCCCGGCGGAAGAGCGTGCCGAAACCTAGGGACGGCCGGTCGACGTTGCGCCTTCGCGGGCGTTGATTGGAGCGCCAAACTGAGTTGTTGTTTCGTGCGCTCTTCGGCTGCTTGGACCTAGCCGGCGACATAGACGTACGGCCACACGTTGTGCGTTGCAACGGATCGGTGCACCGAATGGCAGCGATGGGTCAATCTCGACAGGGACGAACCCGTCAGCAGGTCCCGCCAGGTCTGCTATCGCCCTGAAAGCAGAAATCAGAATCAAGATATTTGCGGCTGCCGTATATCAGGCGCGGTGTCCGGCGACGTCGCTGAGCACGGGTTGGGACGGAGCGGACGACTGCGACGTCTTGCTGATAAGGCTGTCGTACTTGGCGTGCCATTTCGGGCCGGGGCCGCGCATATAATGCTTGTCCGGCCGGTAAGAACCCGAACTATAGCCGGGGATTTCCAGCAGGTCGCGAAGCGCCTTCGAGATACCACGCCACATGATACGCTCCCTTCGCCCTTCACCGGGGCCGTTCTTGGGATTCCGCCGCCTGACCTCCTATGAGGCCAACGCGTGTTGTCAAACACTGGTTCCATTTTCAAACGTATGTTTGACATTTATTGTCGCGAGAAATCATTAAAATTTGTTGCGATTTTGGCAGAGCTTGGCCGCAAATGTGATCAGGCTTAGCGAAGCCTTAGCGCGACCGATGAAAGCGGAACTAAGTTTCGAGAACGCGGTGCGCCAATACCGGCCGGTGGAACCGTTCTTGCTCTCGATGCCCCGGATCGCTACATCAACGCCAAGATTTTCCCGAAATGAGCGCCCTCGCGGTCGTCACGCCCTTGCCGGCGGATCGGCCGCGCAGCGCCGAGCCAAGGGGCAGGGCGCTGATGGCCCGTCAATTCGTCTATCATATGCAAGGCCTGACCAAGGTTTATCCGGGGAACCGGAAGGTCTTGGAGGACGTCAATCTATCCTTCTATCCCGATGCGAAGATTGGCGTTCTCGGCGTCAACGGCGCCGGCAAATCGACGCTGCTCCGCATCATGGCCGGACTCGACAACGAATATTCCGGCGAGGCTTGGGCGGCGGCCGGCGCCCGCGTCGGCTACTTGGCGCAGGAACCTCAACTCGATCCGGAGAAGTCGGTCCGTGACAATGTCATGGAGGGGGTGGCGTCGCAGAAGGCGATCGTTGACCGATACAACGAACTCGCCGTCAATTATTCCGACGAAACCGCCGACGAGATGACCAAGCTGCAGGACGAGATCGAGGCCAAGGGGCTGTGGGATCTCGACTCCAAGGTCGATCTGGCGATGGACGCGCTGCGCTGCCCGTTCGACGAGGCCGACGTCAGCAAGCTCTCGGGCGGCGAGCGCCGCCGCGTTGCGCTATGTAGGCTCCTGCTCGAACAACCAGAGCTCCTCTTGCTCGACGAGCCAACCAACCACCTCGACGCCGAATCGGTAGCCTGGCTGGAAAACCACTTGCACAATTATCCGGGCGCCATCCTCATCGTCACCCACGACCGCTACTTCCTCGACAACGTGACCGGCTGGATTCTCGAACTTGATCGCGGCCACGGCATTCCCTATGAGGGCAATTATTCGTCTTGGCTCGGCCAGAAGCAGAAGCGGCTGGAGCAGGAAGGCCGCGAGGAGGAAGCGCGCCAGCGCACGCTTGCCCGCGAGCAGGAATGGATTTCCGCTTCGCCGCGCGCGCGGCAGGCTAAATCCAAGGCGCGCTACGAGCGTTATGAGGACCTGTTAAAGAAGGCCGGCGAGAAGCAGACGCAGACCGCGCAGATCGTCATCCCGGTCGCCGAGCGGCTCGGTCAGAACGTCATTGACTTCGAGCATCTGCGCAAAGGCTACGGCAACAATCTTCTGATCGACGATCTGACCTTCAAGCTGCCGGCCGGCGGCATCGTCGGCATCATCGGGCCGAACGGCGCCGGCAAGACGACGTTGTTCCGCATGATCACCGGGCAGGAGCAACCCGACGGCGGCACGATTAAGATCGGCGAGTCGGTGCAACTCGGCTATGTCGATCAGTCGCGCGACTCGCTCGACGGCAAAAAGAGCGTTTGGGAGGAAATTTCCGGCGGCGCCGATATGCTCCAGCTCGGCAAGCGCGAGGTCAATTCGCGCGCCTATTGCTCGGCCTTCAACTTCAAAGGCGCCGATCAGCAGAAGAAAGTCGGCTCGCTGTCGGGCGGCGAGCGTAACCGCGTGCATCTCGCCAAGATGCTCAAATCCGGCGCCAACGTCCTCCTGCTCGACGAGCCGACCAACGATCTCGACGTCGACACGCTGCGCGCGCTGGAAGAGGCGCTGGAAGATTTCGCTGGCTGCGCCGTGATCATCAGCCACGACCGCTGGTTCCTCGACCGCATTGCCACTCACATGCTGGCCTTCGAGGGCGACAGCCACGTCGAGTGGTTCGAGGGCAATTTCCAGGACTATGAGAAGGACAAGATGCGGCGGCTGGGGACGGATACCGTCATTCCGCACCGGATCAAATACAAGAAATTCTCAAGGTAAATCGGGCCATTAACGACATTTGCGAGGATGGCGCTTCCCCGTCGCGACTCATATATAAGGTATAAATCGCCTCCGAGGGTTATTTAACAGGTATTGCCGGAGGTTGGATTGCGCGCTTCCCGCGCAAAAGGAGAAGATATTGGCAACGCGAGCAAGTGAGGCCCGGTCGACTGAGAACAAGGCCCGGGCCGAAGCAAGTTTCAAGAAGGAAGAGCGCGCCAAAGAGGGCGCCAAGGCGATGCTGGAGTATCAGGCCAATGGCCGCGTCGTTCGCGAGCAGATGGCGCGTTTGAAGGCGCTTCGGCTGGCCAAAGAGGCCGCGGCCGCAGCAGCCCCGGTGCCGCCGCCTGAGCCCGCTAAAAAAGCACGTCGCGTTACGAAGCGTTAGTGCTGGCAGGGCCGGCGCTGCTTGGACTGCGCCCGAAGTGCCTTGAATCCGACACAGCAATAGTCCATATGTGATTCGCGGCCTTATCGGCCTGCTGCGAGCCGCGTGTACGGGATCCCGACGGACTAATCGCCGTTAATTGGCTTCTGGCTCGCTCTTTTTCACCTCATCGACAGCCCAGATCGCGCGGGATGTCCTTTTATCTCCCGCACCGCCGGCCGCAGCGCATCGCGCAGCGGCCGTGACGACGTGCACAACGGAAAGATGATTCTTTGACCGACTTTCACGACTTTAAGCTTAACGACGCCATCACCCGAGCGCTAACCGAAGAGAAATACGTAACTCCGACGCCGATCCAGGCGCAGACCATCCCGACCGTGATGTCGGGCCGCGACGTGATCGGCATTGCGCAAACCGGCACCGGCAAAACCGCGGCGTTCGCGCTGCCGATCCTGCATCGCCTCGCCGGCAACCCGCGCGCGCTCGAGCACAAAACCTGCCGCGTGTTGGTGTTGAGCCCGACGCGTGAATTGTCGGGTCAGATCCTCGACAGCTTCCGCGCCTACGGGCGGCATCTGCGGCTTAAATCGGCGCTGGTGATCGGCGGCGTGTCGATGGGCGCGCAGGTGCGCAGCGTCATGCACGGCGTCGACATACTGGTCGCAACGCCGGGCCGGCTCCTCGATCTGGTCCAAAGCAACGCGCTTCGGCTTAACGGCGTCGACTGTTTCGTGCTCGACGAAGCCGACCGCATGCTCGACATGGGTTTCATCAACGACATCCGCAAAATCGTCGCCAAGCTGCCGGCCAACCGGCAGACGCTGATGTTCTCCGCCACCATGCCCGGCGCCATTGCCGATCTTGCCGCGCACATGTTGCGCGATCCGGTCAAGGTCGCGGTCACGCCGGCGGCTTCGACGGTGGAGCGCATCGAACAACGCGTCATCCGCGTCGACCGCGCCGCCAAGCCGGCAATCCTGGTCGACGTGCTGCGAAGCGAAGCCGTCGACCGCGCGCTGATCTTCACGCGCACCAAGCACGGCGCCGACAAAGTGGTGCGGCGGCTGGTGCAGGCCGGCATCGCCGCCGAAGCGATCCACGGCAACAAGTCGCAGGGACAGCGCGAGCGCGTGCTCGCCGCGTTCCGCACCGGCAAGGTCAAGACGCTGGTCGCCACCGATATCGCCGCACGCGGCATCGACGTCGACGGCATCAGCCATGTGGTGAATTTCGATCTGCCCAACGTGCCGGAAACCTACGTGCACCGGATCGGCCGCACCGCCCGCGCCGGCGCCGACGGCATCGCCATTTCGCTATGCGACGCCGAGGAAATGCCGTTCTTGCGCGACATCGAAAAGCTCATCCGCATATCGCTGCCGATGACCGATCGGCGCTCGCATCCGCAGCGCGCGGAGGCGCCTGTCGCCAAGGCTGCGCCCGGCCGTCACAGCGGCAACGGACACCGCGAGCGGCAGCAAAGGCGTGATGGCAATGGCGCGAGCAAGCAAGCGCATCACGGGCAGTCCCGTCGCGAGCAGTCGCACCGCGGCAAGCCGCACCGCGCGCAGCCGCAAAACGGCCAGCCGCGAAACGCGCCGCCGCATAGCGATCAAACGCAAGAGACCGATATCGGCGCTGTCGCTTTCCTGCGCCGGGATGGCGCGACGGATCGCCGGCAACGCGCGCCGCGCTGGAGCGGTGAATCGAGAGGTTCATGATATGACCAAAGAAGAGCTCCTGGAATTCGAAGGCCTGGTGATCGAGATCCTGCCCGACGCGCGCTATCGCGTGCAGCTCGACAATGGCCACGCGCTGATCGCCTACACGGCGGGTCGGATGAAAAAGAACCGAATCAAGACGCTGGCCGGCGACCGGGTGACGGTCGAAGTCTCGCCTTACGACCTGGAAAAAGGCCGGATGATCTTCCGCCACAAGGACGAGCGCGCCAGCACGGGCCCGCGCCCGCCGCAGCGCAATCAATATCGCCGGCGCTGATCAATCGAAAAAAACGAGCCGTCAGCACCACGGCTTGACCGGCTTGACGTCGCCCGGCGCGATGCCGCCGAGGTGCTGCTTGATGTCCTCATATTGCGGATCGTCGGGGGTGTAGACGAGCTCGCCCTCGGCGATCGGATCCGGCCATAGCGAGCGCAGGTGCAGCGTGATGGTGCCGTCGTTGGCCATCTCCGCCGTGCCGATGCTGTCGATCGCGGAGCAAGGGATCGAGTTGCTCGGTTTGTCCTGGGCCGCGGCGGTGCCGGCGAAGCTTGCGGCGACCAACACGGCGATCGCTGCACTCCGGGGGGACATCGGCAAAAACTCCTGCTAGTACGGCACCAGCATAGTCGAATCGACCGCTAAAGTCGCAACGTCTGGACCCCGAACGCCATGGAAGACTGGAGCGCCCGCCAATATCTCAAGTTCGAGGATGAACGCACCCGACCGCCGCGCGATCTTCTCGCGCAGGTGCCGCTGCAGCGGCCGCGGCTCGCCGTCGATCTCGGCTGTGGGCCGGGCAATTCGACCGAGCTGATCGTCGAGCGCTTTCCCCAATCCGATGTCGTCGGACTCGATTCCTCGCCGGACATGCTGCGCAAGGCGCGCGAGCGGCTGCCACAGTGCAAATTCGTCGAGGGCGATATCGCGACCTGGACACCCGATCCCGCCACCGATCTCATTTTCGGCAATGCGGTGATGCAATGGCTGCCGGATCATCCGGCGATCATGCGGCGGCTGCTCGAAGCCATGCCGCAAGGCGGCGTGCTGGCAATCCAGATGCCGGACAACACCCGCGAGCCGGCCTTGCGGTTTCAGAAGGAAGTCGGCGAGGCCGGCCCGTGGAAGGATCATCCCGAGGTCAAGGCGGCGCCGCGCGACGACCTGCCGTCGATCGAGGAGTATTACGATCTGCTCAAGCCGGCCTGTTCGCGTCTCGACATGTGGCACACGATCTATAACCACGTGATGGCATCGCCGGCCGCGATCACCGAATGGTTCAAGGGCTCGTCGCTGCAGCCGTTCATCTCGCCGCTGTCCGCCTCCGACCGCGATAAATTCCTCGCCGCCTATACCGCCAAATGCGTCGAAGCCTATAAGCCGCGCTACGACGGCAAGGTGCTACTGCGCTTCCCGCGCCTGTTCATCCTGGCGGTACGATGAAGCCTGCTCGCTCGTCATGGCCGGGCTTGACCCTGCCATCCACGTCTTTCTTGTCCGGCGCGAAGACGTGGATGCCCGGCATAAAGCCGGGCATGACGATGACGTCGGTCGCGGCGCTTCTTTTGCTCGCTGTCACAATCCTGCCCGCTCGTGCCGATGCCGCCTTCACCGCCTTTTTGCAAGCGCTGTGGCCACAAGCGCAGGCGCTCGGCGTCTCGCGCGCCACATTCGATGCCGCAACGCGCGGGCTCGAACCTGATCTCGCGCTGCCCGATCTCGTTCTGCCCGGCCGGCCGCAGAAGCCGCCGCCCGGCCAGCCGGAATTCGTCGAGACGCCGGCCGATTATGTGAAACAGCCGGCGATCGAGCGGCTCGCGGTGGAGGGCCGCAAGCTTTATGCGCAATACCGCGACCCGCTCGCCGCGATCGAGCGGGAATTCGGCGTGCCGCCTGGCATCGTTCTCGCCATTTTCGGCCGCGAGACCGATTACGGCCACGTCGCCGATACGCACGACGCCATCCAGGTGCTGGCGACGCAGGCTTATTACGGCAAGCGCAAAGATAAATTCGCGCAAGAATTCCTGCTGGCGCTGAAGATCCTCGACGACGGCAAGATCGCGCGCCCCGCCATGAAAAGCTCCTGGGCCGGCGCCATGGGGCTCACGCAATTTCTGCCGTCGGACTATCTGAAATATGCGGTGGACTTCGAGCACACCGGCCGCGCCGATATCTGGACCTCGGTGCCCGATGCGCTTGCCTCGGCGGCGAAGCAACTCGTCGGCGACGGCTGGCAGCGCGGCGTGCATTGGGCCTATGAGGTGCATCCGCCGGCCGGGATCGACTGCACGACTGGCGTGCCCGACGACACCTTGCCCATCGCGCAATGGCTCAAGCGCGGCTTCGTGCCGGCCTATGGCCGCGTCATCTCACCGGCGGAGCAGGCCGTGCCGGCGTCGCTCCTGCAGCCGGCCGGACTCTACGGCCCGTCATTCCTCGCCACGGCGAACTATTTCGCCATCAAGCAATATAATTTCTCCGATCTTTACGTGCTGTTCGTCGGCCATTTGAGCGACCGCATCGCCGATCCGCGGCCGCAGACCGCGACATTCGAGACGCCGTGGAGCAAAGTGGCGCAGCTACCGACCGCCGATCTCGACCGCATGCAGCAGATCCTCACCGCGCGCGGCTACTA
>JBAQAB010000501.1:0-9060 GCA_049285535.1 Xanthobacteraceae bacterium | reverse complement strand
ACCGAGCGTTTACTGTTGAGGCTAGCCGGAGGAATTGTCAAGTAACTGAGAGCTGTCGCCAATCTAACGCAGCCGCGCTCGAGCAGATCGGCCACAGAACGATCCCTGAGATAACCCAACCAGCACCGACAAATATGCGTGACTCCTATTGTTCTTGAGCTTGGGCACGCCCATTTCCTACAGAGCTTTGGGGCAAGCGCCGGCG
Source organism: Xanthobacteraceae bacterium (assembly GCA_049285535.1). Taxonomy (GTDB): domain Bacteria; phylum Pseudomonadota; class Alphaproteobacteria; order Rhizobiales; family Xanthobacteraceae; genus BOG-931. The sequence goes on along the minus strand of JBAQAB010000501.1, from coordinate 8,855 downwards.
TGCTCAAGGAACTCCCGAGAAACGGCAACGGACCAGGGTCTCTTTATCTCCCGATCGGCAGCCATCGGTGGGTTTTAGAAGTGTTAACGTTTTTTTGTACTGGCGGGGACGCCAGGCGCTAAGGCGCGCTATCGCGCGCAGGCGCGTCGACTATCGAGCCCCAACAGTACTTCAGCGTGCGTTCGACTCGCGGGCCAGACCGTAAGTCGAAATTCCTTTATCCCAACAACCGAAAGCTCGCTTGCAGCCGCCAAGCGCGCAGCTTGCGAACGTCAGCACAAGCATTGATCTTGTTACGAGATCGTTGTGTATTCGCCTGTTGAGAATCATGACAAGCAAAATCACGGTGACGGCACGGGACGAAGAAGCGGCCGATGGCCCGTTGCTCGACTTTATCCACGCTGCCGTCACGGAGTTGGTCCGCAATGCCAACAAGCGTGGCTATGTCACCGAAGACCAGATAAGCGCCTTGCAGCTCTTGGAAGGGGTCAAGCCCGAGCAGATCGAAGACATCCTGGCGAAATTTGGCGAAATGGGCGTCAATGTAGTTGAGACCGAGTGGGCCGAGCATGAGGAAGAGGTAGCGACCCGCGAGGAACCGGAGGAGGAAGCGGAGAGCGAGAACGAGCTGGTCGAAGTCCGGCGACGGCCGGTTTCAGCCAAAACCGGGGCTAGGGATGCTGCCGAGCGTACCGACGATCCCGTGCGCATGTATTTGCGCGAAATGGGCTCGGCGGAGCTCCTCTCCCGGGAGGGCGAAATCGCTATCGCCAAACGTATCGAGGCCGGCCGCGAGGCGATGATCGCTGGGCTCTGCGAAAGCCCGCTCACATTCCAGGCCATCATCATCTGGCGGGACGAGCTCAATGAAGGCAAGGTCCTCTTGCGCGATATCGTCGACCTCGACGCGACCAACGCCGGTCCGGACGCCAAGGTTATGCCAGCGCCGGCGATTGGGCCCGACGGCAAGTTGACCCTGGGCGGCGCTGTTCCAGCCCACCCAGGGCAGAGGCCGCCGGGACAGGCGCCAACCCCTGCGGCCGCGACCGCCACACCCTTCAACTCGGCCGGCGACCGCCCGGACGACGGGGAGATGGCGGCCGACGGAACGATCAGCAACAGCAGCGTTGACGACGACGACAACGACGATATGGAAAACTGGCTCTCAGTCGCGGCAATTGAGGCGGAGCTGAAACCCAAAGTGCTGGCAACCTTTGACAACATTGCCGACGCTTTCCAACGCCTGCGCCGCCTGCAACAGCGCGGCATCCAGGGAAAACTCGAGAACGAGGCGCTGTCATCGGCACAAGACCGCACGTCGAAGAAGCTCAAGGAAGAGATTGTCAAGGAAGTGAAGTCGCTAAGTCTCAATCAATCCCGGATCGACGATCTGGTCGACCAGCTCTACGACATCAACAAGCGCCTGATCGGCAATGAAGGCCGACTGATGCGGCTTGCAGAGAGCCACGGCGTCCCGCGTGAGGATTTCCTCAAGAACTATCTGGGCCGGGAACTCGACCCGCTCTGGCTCAACCGCGAGTCGGATCGCGCGACCGAGGGTTGGAAGAGTTTCGTCGCCAAGGATAAAGACAAGATCAATCAACAGTGCCGCGAGATACACGCCCTCGCCGGCGAGGCTGGTCTCGAGATCGGCGAATTCCGCAACAACGTGCACAGGGTGCAAAAAGGCGACCGCGAAGCGCATCAGGCGAAGAAGGAGATGGTGGAGGCCAACCTGCGTCTCGTCATCTCGATCGCGAAGAAGTACACCAACCGCGGCTTGCAGTTCCTCGACCTGATCCAGGAAGGCAATATCGGCCTGATGAAGGCGGTCGACAAGTTCGACTATCGCCGCGGCTACAAGTTTTCGACCTACGGAACCTGGTGGATCCGGCAGGCGATCAGCCGATCGCTTGCCGATCAATCGCGCACCATACGCGTACCCGTTCACATGATCGAGACCATCAGCAAGATCGTCCGCGCCTCGAGATTGATGGTCAACGAGATCGGTCGCGAGCCGACTCCTGAGGAGCTGGCTGAGAAGCTCCACATGCCGGTCGAAAGGGTACGCAAGACCTTGAAGATCGCCAAAGAACCGATCTCGCTAGAGACGCCGATCGGCGACGACGGAGACGCCCAGCTCGGCGATTTGGTGGAAGATCAGGGCACTATCCTGCCAATCGACGCGGCAATTCAGTCCGATTTGCGCGAGACCACGACCCGTGTGTTGGCCTCACTGACAGCGCGCGAGGAGCGTATCCTACGGATGCGCTTTGGCCTCGGGATGAACAGCGCCCACACGCTTGAGGAGGTCGGACAAAAATTCTCAGTGACCCGCGAGCGCATCAGGCAGATCGAGGCCAAGGCGCTGCGGAAGCTCAAGCACCCGAGCCGATCAAAGGAGCTAAGGAGCTTCCTCGACAGTTGATGCACCAGGCATGGCCGCATGGCGTGAACGCGACAATCCCGGGACTCGTTTACTAATCAAGCCGGCTGCGCCTTTGCGATCGCATCGGCGATTGCCACGGTGCGGCGCGCCATTTCAGCGTGCAGCCGCTCCACCATGCGGCCGTCGATCTGGATGACGCCCTTGTTCTCGTTGCCCGGCTCCTCGAACGCGGCGATCATCTTGCGGGCCATTTCCACTTCCTCCGGTGACGGCGAGAACGCATCGTTGCACGGCTCGATCTGCCGCGGATGAATGAGCGTCTTGCCGTCGAAGCCGAGGTCGCGCGCCTGCTTGCATTCCTCGACAAAGCCGTCGGCATTGCCGAGATCGTTATAGACGCCGTCAAGGATATCGAGGCCGTAGGCGCGTGCTGCCGCGACGCACATCATCAGCCACGGCAGCATTGGCGCGCGGCCGGGCACCAGCCTGGCGCGCGTATCCTTGGCGAGGTCGTTGGTGCCCATGACGAAACCGGCGAGACGGGTTTCGGAATCGAGCGCGGCGTGGGCGATTTCGCCGACATTGAGCATGGCAAGCGGCGTCTCCATCATGGCCCAGACGCGCACGCTCGGATGGGTGCCCATGTCGACCAGCCGCGCCGCCAAGTCCTGCAATTGCTTGGGGGTCGATACTTTCGGGACCAGGATGGCGTCGGGCATGGCCGACGCGGCGGCGTCGATATCCTCCACCCACCAGCGGGTATCGAGGCCGTTGATGCGCACCAGCACTTCGCGGTCGCCGAAGCCGGTTTTGAGCGCCTTGACGATGTTGTCGCGCGCCACCGCCTTGGCCTCCGGCGCCACCGCATCTTCCAGATCGAGAATGAGCCCGTCGGCCGGCAGTTCGCGCGCCTTTTCCAGCGCGCGCGCGTTCGATCCAGGCATGTACAGCACGCTACGGCGTGGACGGACGGTCATCGCTTAAGTCCCCAATTCCCCGGTAGGTCTTAAGCTATCGACTTGCGCGGTACGTGCCAATCCGTTGTCATTTCGGAAAGCTACGCCGCCTTGCGCTTCGCGGTGATCAGCTTGCGGTTGATCAGGCTCTCGGCGATCTGGATGGTGTTGAGTGCAGCGCCCTTGCGCAGATTGTCGGACACCACCCACATCGACAGCCCGTTTTCGACGGTGGCGTCCTCGCGAATGCGGCTGATATAGGTGGCATCCTCGCCCGCCGCCTCGTAGGGCGTCACATAGCCGCCCGGCTCCTGCGAATCGATAACCAGACAGCCCGGCGCGTTGCGCAGGATATCGCGCGCCTCGTCGGGAGTGATCGGGTTCTCGAACTCGATATTGACCGCTTCCGAATGGCTGATGAAGACCGGCACCCGCACGCAGGTCGCGGTGAGCTTGATCTTGGGGTCGAGAATCTTCTTGGTCTCGACCACCATCTTCCACTCTTCGCGGGTGTAGCCGTCCTCCATGAAAGTATCGATCTGCGGAATGATGTTGAAGGCGATGCGCTTGGGAAACTTCTTCGCTTCGACCTCGTTGAGCTGGAACACCGCCTTGGTCTGCGAGAATAATTCGTCCATCGCCTCTTTGCCGGCGCCCGACACCGACTGATAGGTGGCGACCACGACGCGCTTGATCTTGGCTTTGTCGTGCAGCGGCTTGAGCGCGACGACGAGTTGCGCCGTCGAGCAATTCGGATTGGCGATGATGCCGCGCTTGCGAAAGCCCACGATGGCGTCGGCATTGACCTCGGGCACGATCAGCGGGACGTCGGAATCGTAGCGCCAGCACGACGAATTATCGATCACCACCGCACCGGCGGCGACGATCTTCGGCGAGTATTCCTTCGAAACGGCGGAGCCCGCCGACATCAGGCAGATATCGACACCGGCGAAATCGAAATGTTCGAGCGCTTTGACCTTGAGGATGCGGTCGCCATAGGAAACCTCCGTCCCCACGCTGCGGCGCGAGGCGAGCGCCACCACCTCGTCGGCGGGGAACGACCGCTCTGCCAGAATATTGAGCATTTCCCGGCCGACATTGCCGGTCGCGCCGGCCACGGCGACGTTGTAACCCATCGTTAACTCTCCACCGAAAATTCACCCCGGCGCCGGCTGCGCAGGAACCAGAGCGGAAGCGCTTCTAAGCGAGAAACCTCCCAAACACAACGCTGATCGGAGCAGCCGTGCAGGAGGCCTCGTGTACCGTCCCGGGCGACATTTGCGCCACCTTCGTGCGCATTCTCGCCTATATGGGCGCCCTCGCAATCCTCGCCATGGCGGCGGCAAGCCTTTTTCGCACCCCGGCGGGCATCGCGGCGATACGGCCGGCGCCGTTGCCGGAATGGATCAATGTCGGGCGCCCCCGTCCGGCCTTCGATATGCAGATGCCAGAACTCGCGGCTGAGAGCTTCAATTACGCGATCCTGCGACGGAACACCGACAATGCGCGCAAGGATGTGCTGAGCTGGGGCGAACCGACCGGCAACGGCCCCTATGTCCTGGTTGAAATTTACCGGCCGGGAACCGCAAGCGAGCGCTTCATCGACGCTCCGAGCGAGATCGCCGCCCGCATCGTCGGCTTCACCATCACCGACGACGTCAAGCGGGCGGGCCACATCGACAGTAAGTTCGGCGCTGTGTCGCTGGTGGACTTCGCCATCGCCGTGCCGGGAACTCATAATGGGCGGCAGCGTCGCTGCCTCGGGTTCGCGCAGCCGTTCGACGATCCGCCGCTGCAGATCGCCGGCTGGTATTGCAATGCAGACGAAAAACCCGTCGACAGCGCGACGCTGGCTTGCGCACTCGACCGGCTCACCGTTCTGTCCGCCGGGGGCGATGCCAAAGTCGGTGCTCTGTTCGCGCGGGCCGAGCTCAAGCGTACTTTCTGCGGCGAGCACAATCCGATCCTGGCGGCGACGCCGGAACGCGATGTGCCCGTGCCGATTCCGCACCGGGTGCGGTTTACCGGCAGATTCAGACCGCACTCGCGTTAGGACCTTAATTCCCGAGCCGTTATGGCCCAACCGGCGCGTGTTGAAATGTGGCACCGCGGCCGCCGGAACCTCTTGCAACCTGAATAGGTTACCGGAGCGCTGTTGCCGCTGGTCAAACCGGGCTACATTGCGGTGCTTCGACCTGCGCCGAAAGCGAGGAGTCCATGTACCCAGTCGTGCGTCCTTACGCCGTCATTGCCACTGCCATCGCCGTGCTTTCGGCGTCGGGCGTCGCCGCCAGCGCGGCGACCAAGAAGCCGCAGCAGTTCGCAGCCGAACGTTCCGCCAGCGGGACGGTCATCCAGCCGACCACGACCATCATCCCCGACGGCAACGGCCACCGTACCATCATCATCATTCCCCGGCAGCGCTCCTATCTCGACACCGGGACCGAAGTCTCGGTCGGCGACCGCGACTACCGCGATTACATGCTGCCGCCAGGCGGCGATCCCGGCCGGCCGAACTGGTTCATGGGCCCGGACGTCCAGGGCGACGGCGGCTATCCGCTGGCGCGCCCGTTCTATATTCCGGGACTCAATCCGAACACGCCGTTCTAGCCGCGGCTCGATTGTTATGCGACGAAAGCGCCGGGAAGGATGCCGGATGGGGGAGCATGAATCTTTCGACCTGGTGGCGGTACAAGTGGCGGCGCCGCTTCTACAAGCCGTTTAATAGGCTCATTCATCGCGAGCATTATTTCGTTTGCCGCTATTTCGGCGCCGATTTTCTGGTCAACTCGCAGAATGTCGGCGGTCTCGAAATTTCCGCCCAGATCGGCGAATACCGGGAATTACAGAGCTTCATTCGCGTCTGCCGCAAGATTGCGCCGGATGTCTTCATCGACATCGGCGCCAATCTCGGCCTTTACACCTGCGTCGTGATGAAGAACGGTATCGCCCCGCGCGCAATACTGTTCGAACCCGACCGCCGCAACCGCGTTCACCTCCGCGCCAATCTTCTTATCAACGAGCTGCTTGAGGCCGATATCCAGATCAACGAGGTCGCGCTCGGCGCTGAGCCCGGCAAATTCCGGCTGGTGCCGGGACCGGAGCGCGATATCGGCCTGTCCCAGATCGTCGAAAACGCGGCCGGCGGCGAAGGCTATGACGTGGAGATCGTGCGGCTCGACGACCTCGTCGCGCTCTCCGGGTTGACGCTCGCAATCAAGATCGACATCGAGCGCTATGAGCGCAAGGCGCTCGCCGGCATGGCACGTACACTACGCGACAATCGCGGCTGCGTGCAGATCGAGGTACTGGAAGCCCGCGCCGAGACCGTCGCCATGATGGCGGACTTGGGCTACGACTTGGCGTACGAGATTCTGCCGAACCTCGTATTCCAAAAAACCTAGACGGACTCCCCGATCAGGAAAACCAAAGTTCACGCCATCAAGCGCACGCAATTGCGCGTTGCGCGGTCCGCACTATAGTGACGTTTCGCGGCTTTTTGGCATTCCGTTGGAGCGAACAATGATTGAGCCCTCGGCGATCGCGCGCCGCACGCGGCCGCCTCATCATTGGAAATTTGCCGTGTCCGCCCGCAAGCGCTGGCACCGGCTGCGCCGCTTATGGCGTCCGGATCGGGAAATCGAGGAAATACGCTATTTCGGAGCCACGTTCCGGATCTCGCCGACAGATTTGATCGGCCGTGAAATGTTCTTGAAGCGATTCGAATGGCTGCAGATCACAGCGATGCTAAAGGCGTGCCGCCAACTCAATCCCGCGGCATTCATCGACGTAGGAGCTAATTTCGGGCTCTACACCTGCATCATCGGTCGGCAACGGCAAGCGACCCAATTGATCGCTTTCGAACCCAATCACTGGGCACGCGAACAGCTACGCGAGCACATCGCGCTCAATGGCGTCAAAGACGTTGCGATCTATGACAGCGCCGTAGGCGCGTTCCGTCAAAAGGCCTCGCTGCTGCCGGGCAGTCCAGGCTTCAGCGCGTTGTCTGCGGTCGTGCCGTCGCACCAAGACGGTTATCAGATCGACGTCGTTTCGCTGGACGAGACGTTTTCGTTTACTGGCAAGCCGCTGGTATTGAAGGTCGACGTCGAGGGCTATGAGCTCGAGGTTTTGGAGGGAGCAAAAGGTCTGCTCGCGGCAAATTTCGGCTATGCGCAGATAGAGTCCTTTGAGAAGCATCGCGCCGATGCGGTTATCGACCTCATGGCTCGATATGGATGGCAACAGTCCGACCACATTGTTGACGACTTGGTGTTTCGGCGGGAAGCCGTTTGAGTCAGCATTGGCGGGATTTTAACGGCAATTTTCGCTGCTACCTATTGGGCAAGTCTGTCGAGCTCAGCGACAACCGCCTCTGCCATCTGCGCGGTCGAAACGATCTTGGCCCCTTCGGACTTAATGTCGGCGGTGCGCAGCCCTCTGGCGAGAACCGCCGCGATTGCCGCGTCGAGCCGGTCGGCTTCCTCACCAATGCCGAACGAATAGCGCAGCGCCATGCCGAACGAAGCGAGCATGGCAATTGGATTGGCCATGCCCTTGCCGGCGATATCGGGCGCCGAGCCATGCACCGGTTCGTACATCGCCTTGCGCCGCTTGGTCTTGGCGTCGACCTCGCCGAGCGACGCCGACGACAGCATACCGAGCGAACCGGTGAGCATCGCCGCGATGTCGGACAGCATGTCGCCGAATAGATTGTCGGTGACAATGACGTCGAACTGCTTCGGCCAGCGCACCAGTTGCATGCCGCCGGAGTCGGCTAGCATGTGTTCGAGTTGCACGTCCTGGTAGTCGCGCGCGTGTACGGCTTCGACCACCTCACGCCACAGCACGCCGGTCTTCATCACGTTGCGCTTTTCCATCGACGTGACTTTGTTGCGGCGGGCCCGCGCCAGCTCAAAGGCGACGCGGGCAATCCGCTCGATCTCGTAGGTGTCGTAAACCTGAGTATCGATGGCGCGCTTTTGGCCATTGCCGAGATCGGTGATGGTTTTCGGCTCGCCGAAATAGACGCCGCCGGTTAGCTCGCGCAGGATGATGATGTCGAGGCCGTCGACCGCCTCGCGTTTTAGGCTCGAAGCTTCGGCGAGCGCCGGATAGACGATCGCCGGGCGGATATTGGCGAATAGACCGAGGTCCTTGCGCAGCCGCAACAGCCCCGCTTCCGGCCGCACGTCGAATGGCACCTTGTCCCATTTCGGTCCGCCCACAGCGCCGAAGATCACCGCGTCGGCCGCATGGGCCTTCGCCATGGTGGCATCGGTGATCGCGACTTTGTGAGCGTCGTACGCGGCGCCGCCCACAAGATCCTCTTCGGTTTGGAAATCGGCAATGCCGGTCTTGGCGTAAAAGCCGAGCAGCCGTTTCACCTCGGCCATGACTTCCGGGCCGATGCCGTCGCCGGCGAGAAGGAGAAGACTAAAGCTGGGCATGAATGACGCCTCACGCGATTAACTCGACCTTGTCATTCCGGAAGCCGAACGAAGTGAGGC
>JBAQAB010000500.1:0-6573 GCA_049285535.1 Xanthobacteraceae bacterium | reverse complement strand
TAGGTGCTCCACAATCCCGCGTAATAGCCGGACCACACGCGGTTGAAATGACAGACATTCGGATAGGGCGGATCAAATTCGCCCAAGCCCGGATAGTAGGCGGGACCGAGCACGCGCGTGAAATGGTAGCGGCCGTGGCGCCTGCTCCAGCGGTGGCGGACGCCGCGGTGATGGCCGGCATGCCGTCGCGATAGCGCCGGCTTTGCCTCCGCGGGCGCGGGTGTGGGCGCGTTGACCACGGGAGGATTAAGCGTCTGCGGCGACTCGATGGCGGGCGTCCCAGGCGCCGCCGGCGTGGAGCCGAGGCCAGAGGGCGTCGTCGGCGCAACCGGCACATACGGCGCTTGCGGCACCGTGTTGGGCGTCGACGGATTGAAAGTCGGCGGCGGCGGTGGCGGCACGGGATTGACGGTCTGCTGCGCGCGGGCTTGGCCGAATGCCAAAGCCGCGATCATCGCGGCCAGTGCGACACCCGCGAAAAACGCGGCCGCCGGGCGCGTAAACCCTGTCGCCTTCATGCCCGATCTCCTCGAGTTCGTCGGTCGCCCGAACGCCCTTCCCCATCGTCAGACATAGGGCAGTCGAGCCATCCAGACAATCGGCAGCGACTCGATATGGAATCAGGCGACCTGGCGGTAGCCGTAAAGCCATGCCGCAATATACGTCCCGAGCGCCCCAAGGACGAAGCCGGCGGAGAATACATTGATCGCGTGCAGCCGGGGGTTTCCTGCCTGCCACGCGAAACCGTTGAGTACGGCGAGAACGATGACGACGCCGATCCCGTAAGCCGTAAGGGTGCGCATGCGAGACTCCCGTCCGTCCTTCCTTCGCCCCTACCCCGAGAATCGCGCCGGATTCCGTAAACGAGATATGAATCCGGCAAAAAACAAAGTTTGGGACTCTTGACCTGAGTCTCGGTCAAGCTCCGCCACCTATCCGCCGGGCGATTCTTTTCCTCCGGCGCGTCTCGGAGTTTTGCGATGAACGCGATGCTCGTCGTCGCCCTTGTCGTTGCCTGCCTGGTCAACGTGGCGAGCGTGCTCGGCCACCTCGGCAGCGTGGCGGGATAAAGCGGGATCGCGCGGCGATCCGCGCGAACGGCGCGGCGCGCGCTTGGCCGCCTTGTCCCGGCGCTCCTCCTCCTGCAACTGCATCAAAACCACGAACAGCTCATGCGATAATTTCTGCGGCGCCTGATAATGCTCGCGCAAACCCTGGCCGATCATCATCTGCATGGTCCGGTGCAGCGTCACTGGATCGTTATCCCGGCGCGCCAGGGCCTCGGCGGCCGATTCGCGGTCAATGGCTACGATCATCGCCATGGCGACGCCCTCGCAGGCAGTTGTCTCTAACTGCTAAAGCGGACAACCGGCAAGTTGTTCCGCGACCCGCGCGGGCAAATTTTCCTACTCGAACGCGAAACTCTGATCCGAAAAGTTCAGCCGCACATTGACGCAGCCTTCGTTGAGCGACCAGGCGTAAAGCTCGTATGTGCGCGCGCCGGCGGCATGCATCGGGTCGGCATCGGCGATGCGGCGTGCCTCGGCTTCGTCCTTGGCACGGATGATGATCAGCCCGAATGACGGCGCGGCGTCGCCGGGCTTGGTCGCCGGGCCGGCGCCATACATGATGCCGGCTTTCTCGATCCGGATCTGATGCTCGAGATGCGCCTTGAGATGGCGCGCCATCTCCGCCGGCGGCACGGCGGGTTTCGACATCACCACCCAGAGCGGTTTCTTGAGCATGCGGGCATGCAGCTCGTCGACGCTCATATCCGCTATTTCCGGCATGTCAGTTTCTCCGATGATGCTTCGTCACAAGGACGTTTGATATTGGAGGTCACGTGGACGCCGGGTCAAGCTCGGCGTGATGATCTAGAAACAGGAACGCAACGCGCGACCCCTCCCCTCGTCACCACCGGGCTTGACCCGGTGGTCCATGCTGAAGCGACGGTTAAAAATGCGCCGCAGTCAACGCACAATTTCTTCCCATAGATCGCGCCAGTCGGGATTCATTGAACGGATCAAATCGATCTTCCACTTCCGCGACCAATGCTTGATGTTCTTCTCACGCTGGATAGCGGCAATCGCGGTCGCGTGCTGTTCGTGATAGACGAGCATCTTCACATGATGCTCTTTCGTAAACCCGTCAGCCAATCCCTCGCGGTGCTCGTAAACGCGACGGATGAGATCGTTGGTCATACCAACGTAAAGCGTCCCCCGCGGACGGCTCGCCAGAATATACAGCCAATAGGATTTCATGCTGGACTTCAGCATGGATTGCCGGGTCAAGCCCGGCGATGACGAAATAGGTGGGCGTCAATATAACCAATCCCTACGGCCCTTTACCGCTTCCTCCTCCACAGCAGCGCATCAAGACTCAGCGGTCCGGCGCCGGCGAACACCAGATAAAGAAACACGAAGCAGAACAGGATCGCGGGTTCGCCGCCGTTGAGCAGCGGAAAGAAGCTGCGCGGCGCGTGGTCGAGGAAATAGCCGATCGCCATCTCGCCGGACATAATGAAGGCCGCCGCGCGCGTGCAGAAACCGAGCGCGACGAGACCGCCGCCGATGAGTTCGATCCGGCCGGCGAACCACTCGATCTCCGGGAACACCGGCATGTGACCGTGGGGCGGGAAGCCGAACACCTTCGCCGTACCGTGCGCGAGAAACAACAGCCCGGCCATGATGCGCAAAATGCTCAGCACATAGGGCTGGTACCGCTCGAACGCGGTGGCGAGACCGGACGGTGTAGCGGGAGCGTTTGCGGATGCCGAGGCGAAAGCGGCGGGCGCTTGCGGGCGATTCATTATCTGTACCTGTGCCTGTCATCGCCCCGCAGGCGATGTAGGCGAGTTCGCGCTGACGTGCACTTCACAACATTCTGATTGCCACGGCACAAAACGGACAGAAACAACCGTGCAGACATGCGGAACGATCGGTTCGCGCGCGTCTTTGCGCCGCGCATCCGTGCTATGTTGCCGCAATAGAGACCAACGTCGCCCGCTCAAAACGCAGGTCCGGGTCAATAGGTGCTTTTCATGGACGACTTCCCGATCGCTCCGCCCATCGTGGTGAAAGACACGCCAAAGCCGCGCCGGCTGGTGACGCTAAAAGAGGCGCGCGCTTATGTCGACGAGGCGATGCGGCTCGGCCGGCCTGAACCCTGGCGCGAGCTATGGAGCCGCCTCAAGGCCGTGACGAGCGAAGAGGAGGCCATCGAGGCGATCGGCGACTTACGCGAGCTCCTCGCCGATGAGGATTTATTGGTGCCGCCCGGCGGGCCGTTGTGAGGCCTCAACATTCCACCACCGCGATATGCCCCTGCTCGCCATAGCCGAGCAGCGCCCCGTCGCGGGTGACCAGCGTCGCGCCGAGCTCGCGCGCTGTTGCGGCGATGATGCGATCGGTCGGATCTTTCGGCGGCGTGCCGGGCAAATACGATGACGCGATCAATAAATCCGGCGACATGTCGGCCAGCCTCACACCGGGCACTTCAAACAAATTGGTGAACCAGCGCTCGGGCCTGATCAGCAGTTGCAGGCGCCCGCGCGCGGCCAGCATACCGACCTCCCAGGCTGTGATCGGCGAGATGTATGATGGAACGCCCTCGCGATTGGCCGTCGTCATCGCATCGATTGCGGCCGGCGCAAGCTTGGCCTCCTCGTAAATCCAGATCGCGGCGCAGGTATCCCACAGTAGCGGCTGCACCTACTCCTCCCGCTTTTCCAGACCGTATTCCGCGTCCAGCCGGTCTGCCCATCCCGGATCGGCCGGCTGGGTGAGATCGGTCCCGGGCATGATGCGCACCAGGCCCTTCATGAAACCGTATGCCGGATGAAACGGCTTCTCATCTCCGGGCACCGCCGCCGGCGGCCGACGCACCCGGCGAAACACCAGCTTGCGCGCGGCGATGTCGACCTGCTCGCTTTGAAAGCCGGCATCGCGCCAGACCTTCGTCATGGCGCTGTTATCGGCATTGTTGCTCCACCACGGGCGATGCTTTCGCGCGGATGCCGGAAGCTTCGCGCCGACGATCTTTTCGATCTCGCCGAACGTCATCGGCACGGCGTCGCGAAACTGCCGTTTGAGGTAATCGCCGAGGGCGCTGTATTTCGACATTATAGGTACTTTCTGTAGTACCTACACTATGTACCTATAATCTAAGTACAGTCAACAGCCGTCACTCAGCCCTCATCCGGCGGCGGCGGGATGCGCATCTCGTGGAAGCGCGCGGCGTGCATGGCATAGGCTTCGCGCACCAGGATGTGGGTCGCCACCTCGTTCTCGGTGCGGCCGAGCTTGCCGAGTGTGGCCAATAACACCAGGTAATTGAAGGTTTCCAGCGGCAGCGTCAGGCTTAAGGCCCTGGCTTCCGAGCGGTTTTCGGGTCGCGCCATTTATCGGCAATCGTACTTTGGAATCGTACGCCTCTTTGTTAAAACGTGGTTATAATATCGTTAAAACACTTGGCATGCGACTCGAATCGTGAAACGGTGGGCACTGGCGAGGGTTTTTCGCACAACAAAACTAATGCGGCCCCGGTCAAGTCCGGCGTACGGGTCCCATTCAAAGCGGCGGGTTTGCAATCGCTTCAGCGCGGATGCGGCTCGGTGATCGCGGCGCCGGTACTTCCACGAAGTATTTCGCGCTCGCGCACCGAATGCGCGTTGCTGCGACCAGCGGCCCCCGCGGCACCCGTTGCGCGCGGCCTTTGCCCTGTCGCGGCCCAGAACCGGCCGCTGCATTTCATGAGGCCGTTCCATGCTCGATACGACGACCACCACACCACCCGACTCGACGCCTGTCCCGGCGCGATCGCCTGCTCCTTCGCCAGCTCACTCACCCTGGACCGCGGAGCGGATCGAACAATTGCGCAACGGCGTCACTTCCGGTCTGTCCTGCAGCCAGATCGCCGCCGAGATCGGCGTCACCCGTAACGCTGTCATTGGCAAGATCCATCGTCTCGGCCTGTCGCCGGGGCGGCCCGCGGCGCCGGCGCGTTCCTGCCCTCCACGCGCCCGGCAGCCGCGGTCTTCGCCGCAACGCCAGTTCCTGCGCCTGATGTTTACGCAAGCGCCGGGCGTCGCCGGCGCGGAAGCCGAGGCGACGCCTGTCGAGACTATGCAGCGCTGCTCGCTACTCGACCTCGCGCCGGGCGAATGTCGCTGGCCCGTCGGTGATCCGTGCAAGGCGGATTTCGCCTATTGCGGCAATCAGGCCGTGGCGGGCTTCTCCTACTGCGCCGGCCACGCGCGAATGGCCTATCGCGCTCCGGCGCGGCGGCGCGCTTAGCGGAAACGTCATTCCCGTCCGCCATGCCCGCGCTGACCGCTGGCATGGCGCATGCTGCGCCGCCTGCCGCCTTGCATCGCCGTTTTAGACGTGGCTTAACGGCGGCCCACCTTGCTTGGAGGAGAAGAGCAATGCGAGCCGTTTCGCGCGGAACCTTCATCGCGCTTGCCATTGCCGCCGCAGTGGCCGGCATAGCCGCGTCCGCGGCTCCCGCCCGCGCGCAGCCGGTGACGACCACATCCACGGGCTTGGGCATCATCGACACCAAGGTCGGCACCGGCCCGTCACCCAAGCCGGGTCAGACAGTCGTCGTGCACTACACCGGCTGGCTCTACGAGGGCGGCAAGAGAGGCAAGAAATTCGACAGCTCGGTCGATCGCGGCCAGCCGTTCGAGTTCCCGGTCGGCAAGGGTCAAGTCATCCCCGGCTGGGATGAGGGCGTCGCCACCATGAAGGTCGGCGGCAAACGCACGCTGATCATCCCGCCCAGCCTCGGCTACGGCTCGAGCGGCGCCGGCGGCGTCATTCCGCCGAACGCCACGCTGATCTTCGACGTCGAATTGCTCGGCGTGAAAAAGTAGCAGCGGCCGGATCGCGTTTTGAGCGAATAATCCCCGCTTTCGTCCGGTCCCTTTCGCCGCGGCGCAAGGCGGCGCCGTGCTATCCTGCACTCACGATTCGATTGTCCGAAAAGGTTCCGGCCGTGACGCGCAGCAATATGCTCTTTTTGATTATTGGCGGTCTGGTGATCGCGGTCGCGGTCCTGGGCTACCAGCTTTATCAGGATCGACACCAGCCAGAGGGCCTGCACATCAATGTCGGCCCTGGCGGGCTGTCAATCCAAGGCAAATGAGCGGCCGTTACCGGTCGTCGTACCGGTCGCCGCCGCCGAACAAGCCGAACAGTAAGGGCGGTGGCGCCGGTTGCGGCGGCATAGCGTTGTCGCTGCTGTCGTCGGACTGATCGCCGTCGCTGGAGCGCTCGTGGTCGTCCGCCGCGCGCTCGTGGCGAACGCTATAGCGCCGGTTTGAATATTCGTATCTCGCTCGCACATCGGCCGACGACGCATCATCGCTACGCCCATAGGAATCATAAACCGGCCGACCAGTTCGCGTGGCTGCTTCCTCGCTATCGCTTGCCGCGGGTTCGGCAATTTTCTTGGTAGCGAAGCGCCGCTTTAACGGGACCGGTTTGCGCGCGATCTCTGTTTTGGCAGGCGGTGCGGACGCTGAATCAGGAACGCGTGCGGTTTGCGTCAGCGGCGCTTGCTGGGCCGTCG
>JBAQAB010000499.1:0-3244 GCA_049285535.1 Xanthobacteraceae bacterium | reverse complement strand
TGGAAGCCGCGCGTATCGCCCGCATGGCGGAGGAGGGCGGCGCTTCGGCGCTCCTGGTATTTCCGCCGGCGCCCTTCACGCTCGGCCAGTCGCCGGCCATGGCGGTCGAGCATTTCAAGCGCATTGCCGATGCCACGAGTCTGCCGCTGATCGTGTTCCAGTATCCGCTTTCGACCGGCCAGGGGTATCCGCGCGACACACTCCTGAAGATGGTCGAGGAGGTGCCGACAATCCGCGCCATCAAGGACTGGTGCGGCAATGTTCCGCAGCACGAAATGCATGTCCGCGACCTGCAGAGCCTTAAGCGGCCGGTCAACGTGCTCTCGACGCACAGCGCTTGGCTCCTGAGCTCGCTGGTGCTCGGCTGCAACGGCCTTCTGTCCGGGTCCGGCAGCGTGATCGCCGATTTGCAGGCGGCGCTGTTCCGGGCGGTCAAGTCGAACGACCTCGCCGAGGCGCGCCGCCTCAATGACCGCATCTATCCCCTGGCCAAGGTGTTCTATTCCGAGCCCTGGGCCGATATGCATAACCGCATGAAAGAAGCCCTGGTGCTGCTTGGCCGCCTGCCGCGAGCGGTGGTACGGCCGCCGCTGGTCAAAATCGGCCGCGCCGAGATCGAACGCATCCGTGCCGCCTTGGTCGAGGCCGGCTTGTTGTCGGCCAAAGCCGCGCGCGACGCGGCTTAACTGCAAAGGGCCCCCATGGACAGCTCCACCCCTTCGCGGCCCCGCCGCATCCTCTGGCCGAACGTGCTGACGGTATTCAGCGCGGCGATTCTGATTAGCGCCGAAGTGTTCGGCGCGGCGTTCGCTGGCAGCTGGGCGATCGCCAACCTGTTCGCGCTCGGCGCGCTCGGCGCGCGCGTGCTCGACGGCCTGTTTATTCTCTGCGGCATCGCGGTGATGGTGCAGTTCGTGCGCGCCGCGCACCACGTCGAACCGTTCACCGCCGACTGAAGCGATCGCCGCGGCGTGCCTGCCGCCGCAGCGCGCAGCTTTTACGTCTTGTTAGGACTAAAACGCTTGACAGCGCGGCTGAATAGATTAATTCGAGATTGCCCAATTTCGCACGTGCCTGTGGCCGTGTGTCGGTCGGTGGGCATCCGGACAAGAGGCCGGACAGCCGCCTAAGGAAGAGACGCTACTTCCTTGCACCCGCGACCGGCAGCCGGAGGCGAAACCGGCAATGCCAGCTCTCCACTGGCGACGCGGCTTAAAGCAACGACGGAAGGGCTTTTTTGGTTACTGCCGGCGCCAATGCCGGGGACACCGAAGAGGCTTGTCCATCTTTGCCAGCAGTGCGGAACGGGATTTCCCTCATCCGGACCAAGGCAGCAATCGCGGCGACGTCCGCAGCTCCGCAATGACGCGGAGTCGCGCCCGTCGCAGGAGGTTCACTTGGCGGCTACGCCGCCTGCCGGATCAGGGAGCTGGGTGGTATGACCACACGTATCCGCGAATTTCTCAAGCATCGCACCGATAACGGACCCTGCCTCGTCGTCGATCTCGACGTCGTGCGCGAAAACTACCAGAACTTCGCCAAGGTGCTGCCGGACACCAAGGTGTTCTACGCCGTCAAAGCCAATCCGGCGCCGGAAATCCTCAAGTTATTGGCCGATCTCGGCTGCTGCTTCGACGTCGCCTCGTTGCCCGAGACCCATCAGGTCCTCGCCGCCGGCGCCACGCCGGAGCGCATCTCCTACGGCAACACCATCAAGAAAGAGCGCGAGATCGCCGAAGCCTTCGGGCTTGGCGTGACCCTGTTCGCGGTCGACTGCGAGGCCGAGGTCGAGAAGGTGGCGCGCGCCGCACCAGGCAGCCGCGTGATCTGCCGCATCCATTGCGACGGCTCCGGGGCAGAATGGCCGCTGTCGCGCAAGTTCGGCTGCGAGCCCGCTTATGCCGCCGACATCTTGGAGCACGCGCACAAGAGCGGGCTCGTCCCCTATGGCATCTCCTTCCACGTCGGCTCGCAGCAGCACAATGTCGAAGCCTGGGACCGCGCGCTCGCCTCGGCGGCGGCGGTGTTCCGCACCTGCGCCGAACGCGGTATCGCGCTCTCGATCGTCAATCTCGGCGGCGGCTTTCCCGCCCGCTATGTGCGCAAGACGCCGAAGCTGGAGAGCTACGGCAAGGCGATCTTCAAGGCGCTGCGCAAGCACTTCGGCAACAACCTGCCCAACACCATCGTCGAACCGGGCCGCGGCTTGGTCGGCAATGCCGGCCTCATCGAGGCCGAGGTGGTGCTGATCGCCAAGCGCAGCCCGGAAGACGAAGTGCGCTGGGTCTATCTCGACATCGGCAAATTCCATGGACTGGCGGAGACTATCGGCGAATCGATCCGCTACCCGATCCGCACCACGCACGATCGCGACGAGACCTCGCCCTGCATCATCGCCGGGCCGACCTGCGATTCGGTCGACGTGCTCTACGAGAAAACGCCGTATCCGCTGCCGGTGTCGCTTGCGATCGGCGACAAGGTGATCATCGAGGCTACCGGCGCTTACACCGCGACCTATTCTTCGGTCGGTTTCAACGGTTACCCGCCACTGCGGCAATATGTGATCTGAGCGGATTTACTTGGGCTGGATATTCGGATTGCCGCCCGGGCTGCCGGGCGGCGGAATGACCGGAATTTTCCCGGCATTCGGCGTCGGGGCCTTGATGGCGGGATCGACATTGGGCGGGCAGATGACGCCGTTGGATTGGGCGAGCTTGTCGCTCAACGACTGATCGGGCGAGGTGTTGGCACCATTCGCACAAGCCGTTGCTTTGGCTGGCGGCTCGGCGGACTGGGCCTGCGCTAAAGCCGAGCGCAGTCCATGCGTGACGAAGATCACGGTGAAAAGGATTTTAACGATCGTGTTCACGCAACGATAACGGCCGGCGCTTGGCGCAGTTCCGCCGACCTTACGTCAGATCGACGATGCCCGCCTCGCCGTTTTCCGCGCCCCACGCCAGGAATAGTCCATCGGTGCTCCAGGCCAGCGCCTTGACCGGCGCATCACCCGGCTTCTTGGCCAAGATTTCGGCGCCGTCTTCGATGCGGACCAATAGCACCACGCCGTCGCCATAGCCGGCGGCGACGATGTCCTGCCTGGGATGGCAGGCGACGGTCTCGATGCGATGCTCGGATGGCGCCAAGAGGTGCGGCTGCTTGCCCATCGGACCGTCCTTGGCGTGGAACGGCCACAGGATGAGCTGCGTCGCGCCGGAGGTCGCCAGCCAGCGGCCGCCGACGGTCC
>JBAQAB010000498.1:0-5360 GCA_049285535.1 Xanthobacteraceae bacterium | reverse complement strand
CAGCCAAACCGCGTCGCGGCGTGCCAACGCCGACAGCCGCGGATAAAAGCATCATGACACTGGGGAGAAGACCATGAGTGTGCAGACCGCTGCGGCGGCCACCAGCCATTTCCGACGCGGTTGGGTCTATGTCCTGACGCTGGCGCTGGTCACGATCAATTACATGGATCGCTCGGCGCTCGGCATCGTGGCGCAGTCGGTGCGCGGCGAATTCAAACTTTCGCCGGTCGAGATGGGCTATCTGTTCTCATCCTTTCTGTGGACCTATGTGATATTCCTGCTTCCCATCGGCATCCTGCTCGACCGCTTTTCACCGCGAAACATCAACTCCATCGGTATCGCGCTGTGGTCACTGGCCATGGCGGCGACCGCCGGGGTGTGGAGCTTTGCCACCCTGATCGGCGTCCGCATGGTAATGGGCGCGGGCGAGGCGACTTCGATCCCGTCCTGCGGAAGAATCGTGCGTGAATGGATGCCGGCGCAGGAGCGCGGCGTCGCCAATGCGTTTTGGAGCGCCGGCAGCTTCCTCGGGCCCGCCCTCGGGGCGATCATCACGGCGGCGATTGCTAGCGCCTGGGGCTGGCGCGCGGCCTTTGTCGTCCTCGGCGGCCTGGGCTTTGTCTGGCTTGCCTGCAATCTCCTCTGGTTCGACCGGCCGGAAAAGGTGACCTGGCTGTCGCCCGACGAACGCAAGAAAATACTCACCGAGCGCTCCGCCGGTTCGCCCGACGAAGTCGGCAAGCATGGCAGTCCGGGCGTAGTGTTGGAACTGTTGCGGTCGCCATCGCAGTGGGGCGCGATGATCGCCCAAGCGTCCGGCATCTATACCCTCTACCTTCTGCTGTTCTGGATGCCGAGCTATCTTCAGGACACCAAGCACCTCACCATCATGAAGACCGGCCTTTACACCGCAATACCGTGGGCGATTGCGGTGCCGGTCAGTATTGCCATTGGCCTGCTGAGCGACCGGCTGTTGAAGAACGATACGCTGTTGGCCGGCGGCCGACGCGCGATGGTCATCGCCTGCACCCTGTTGTCCGCTGTGATCGTGTTCGTGCCGTTCACCGACAACACCACGTTGATCCTGGCGCTGTTCGCGCTGTCGCTGTCCGGCGTCAACGCCATGATCTCGCTCAACCTCTCGCTGGTGACCGATCTCGTGCACCGCGCCAGCGATGTCGGCAAGGCGATAGGTCTTACCATCCTGAGCGGCAATCTGTGCGGGCTGCTGGCCCCGATCGTCACCGGCTATGTTGTCTCTGGGCTGGGCTCATATGATTGGGCCTTATGGATCTCATGCATACTGCTGATGATCGGCGCTCTCGGGCTCGGTGCCATGACGCGAAACGTCGTCTTGCCGGCAGCTGGCGGCGTCCAGGCGGCTTCGCGCGCCGCTTGAACGATGTTTTGGTAACATGCTGGGATGAATCTGCCGCCATTGCGCACGCTGTTCTTCGAGGACCTATCGGTCGGCATGACCGAGACGTTGGAGAAAACAGTGGCATCGTCGGACGTTGTCGGCTTCGCCCAGCTCACCGGCGACCGTAATCCGATCCACTTGTCGGAGCATTTCGCCGCGCGTACGTCATTTGGCAAGCGCATCGCCCACGGACTCTATACCGCAAGCCTGATCTCGGCGGTGCTGGGGACCCGGCTGCCCGGACCGGGCGCCGTTTACATTTCGCAGACGCTCAATTTCCGCGCGCCGGTGAAGATCGGCGACACGGTCGTCGTCACGGTGACGGTGAAAGAGCTGATCGTTGCCCGATCCCGCGCCCGGCTGTCTTGCGTCTGCGCGGTGGATGGCGAAGTCGTGCTGGACGGCGAGGCGCTGGTCAAAGTGCCAAGCGGAAAAGCCGCCAAAGGCAAAAGACCCATGATGAGGCTGTAGAATTCGGCAGCGTTACGTTCGCCACCCCGGATTTCGCAAAAGCTCGATCCGCGCTACCCTAGCCAGGCCTGGAGGCCCCATGTTCGAACGCGAAGAAGTTCTCCAAGATTTGCACGGCCGGCTGAAAGCGGCCGGGATCAATCCGCTCGATCCAAACGTACAAGCTATTTGCGAGGTCGTGAACGCGTTCTACGCCGAGAAGACCCGCGACGTGTTGGAAAAAATGCAGGCCGTTCTGGCCAAGATCGAGACTTAGGAAGGAAGCCGCAATGACCATCGCAGTATTGGACGCCCAAACCACCGCCTACGATACCAAGGACATCGAGTATCTCCGCCATGGCGACAAGCCGCTGTTGGCGCGGGTGTTTACGCCCCACGGAGCGGGGCCGTTCCCGGCTCTGGTCGAGGTTCACGGCGGCGCCTGGTGCATGAGCGACCGCAAGACTGAGCATCTGCGTCACGAATTCATGGCGTCGCACGGCATTGTCTCCATCGCGCTCGATTTCCGCTCCGGCAACGAGGCGGCCTATCCAGCCTCGGTGCAGGACATCAATTACGCGGTGCGCTGGGCCAAGGCGCACGCCCGCGATCTCAAAACGCGGCCGGAATTGATCGCGCTGTCGGGACAGTCGAGCGGCGGCCATCTCGCCATGCTGGTCGCTATGCGGCCGCACGACTCGCGCTACGCCGCGATCGCGCTGCCGCAGGGTTCGCCCGAGGTCGATGCCAGCGTGCCCTGCGTTGTGATGTCATGGCCGGTGATCAATCCGCTGTCACGCTACCGGCATGCCAAGCGTGCGATTGATCGCGGCGAGGAATGGGGCAAGAGCATCGTGCCGCGCCATGACGCCTACTGGCGCAACGAGGACAACATGGCCGAGGGCAATCCGATGCTGGCGCTCGAGCGCGGCGAGAAGGTGCAGTTGCCACCGGCGATCTGGTTCCAGGCGCGCGGCGATGATGTGCACGACTATAAGGACGTGGAGTCGAGCTTCCCCGGCAACGAGCCACAACGCTTTGTCGCCAACTACCGCAAGGCCGGCGGCGAGATCGAGCTCGTCTATATCGAGATGGAGCGCCACAAGGGCCACACGCCGGACCTGTCGCAAATTGGCGGCGCCTTCGCCGACATGGTGAAATTCGTCGGCGAGCACGTCAAAGCTTAGGCCGCGGGGTCAGGTCGCCAAAGTCCCGACATGCGCCACGATCGTTGTTGACGCGGGGGCGGTGCGAAAGCAGAGCTCGACGCCACAGGAATCGGGGGAGGGACGCCAATCACCTCCCCCGCGGCACCGGGCCCATCGAGCTCGAATGAAACCGATGCCAAACGCGATGATGGCCGACGCCGCCGGCGCGAGAGACGGCAGCGTGCTCTTTAACGTGATTCAATATTGTTGGATGGCGTGAGAGCTCGCACGAACTCTCACGCCTGATGATTGAAGTCGCGTCGCCTTAGGCGGCCGCGCTGACTTTGCCGCTGGTCGGCACCGACGCGATGGTTTTCAGGATCTGCGAGGTGATCGCGTACGGGTCGCCTTGCGAATTCGGCCGGCGATCTTCGAGATAGCCTTTGTAACCGTTGTTGGCGAAGCTGTGCGGCACCCGGATCGAGGCGCCGCGGTTGGCGATCCCGTAGGTGAATTCGGTGATCGCCGCGGTCTCGTGCTTGCCCGTGAGCCGCATGTGGTTGTCCGGGCCGTAAACCGCGATGTGGTCCTCACGCGCCCCGTCGAACGCCTTCATCAGCGCTTCGAAATACTCTTTGCCGCCGACTTCGCGCATATAGGTCGTCGAGAAGTTGGTATGCATGCCGGAGCCGTTCCAATCGGTGTCGCCGAGCGGCTTGCAGTGAAACTCGATATCGACGCCGTATTTTTCGGTCAACCGCAGCAGCAGGTAGCGGGCCATCCACATCTGATCGGCAGCGGTCTTCGAGCCTTTGCCGAACACCTGGAATTCCCACTGGCCCTTGGCCACTTCGGCATTGATGCCCTCGTGATTGATGCCGGCGGCAAGGCAGAGATCGAGATGTTCGTTGACCATCGTGCGGGCGATGTCGCCGACATACTTGTAGCCGACCCCGGTGTAATACGGGCCCTGCGGCGCCGGATAGCCGCTCGAAGGAAAGCCGAGCGGCCGTCCGTCCTTATAGAAGAAATATTCCTGCTCGAAGCCGAACCAGGCGCCGGGATCGTCGAGAATGGTGGCCCGCTTGTTCGACGGGTGCGCTTCGCCGCTCGGCAGCATCACTTCGCACATCACCAGCGCGCCATCGGGCCGCGCCGCGTCCGGATAGACGGCGACGGGTTTTAGGATGCAGTCCGAATTGTGGCCTTCCGCCTGCATGGTCGAGGAACCGTCAAAACCCCACAGCGGCAGCTGTTCGAGCGTTGGGAACGCGGAAAATTCCTTGATCTGTGTTTTACCGCGCAGGTTCGGTGTCGGCGTGTAACCGTCGAGCCATATGTATTCGAGCTTATATTTTGTCATACCCGTCTCTCTTGGCTGATGTGAGCGTGCATCGAAGCGTGCGCAGCCGAATATGCGGCTACCCGCCGCCTCCCGCCGGTTTGCAAGCATTTTGTGTGCCAAATGAGCTCTGTTCGCCCCGATTGGTGCGCTGCGAAGAAAACGCGATAATCCGCGCGATGTGGAGAAGTGCCGAGCAATTATGCAAAGACGTGAACACGGCTTGAATGCACATATTGTAGCCAATTGCTTATTTTCTGCGAGGCACATCGAACAAATGACGAGCAAAGCATTATATTAACGACGACTCAGCAGACTCATTCACGACGCGCGTTGATGCTGCGCGCACGGCGATGGAGCCGAACAATGACAGCGACTAATTCCGGATCGGCGAAGATCTACGCGTTCCCGCCCCGTGGCCGCTTCGCGCTTCGGGTGCAAGGCGATGGCCCGGCCCCGACGGTGCAATTGCCCTATGGCGTGAAGCTCGTGTCCGGCGCGAGCGGCTGGTATCACGACGAGGCCATTCGAAGCGCTGCCGAGACCGACCGCGGCCGGAAGAACTAGGTCGCGAGCGAGTGCGCCAAGAGGCGGCTCGCGAGGCGCCTGCGATCCGCGGCCTTATTCCGGCTCGTTCGAGATGTCGGGCTCCAGCTTGTGATGCAGCCGCTCGGCGTCGGTGAATATATCGACCACCGCGCCGACCGCGTCGGCGATTTTATGTGACAGAGTTTCCGGCGGCGCGGCGGCTTTTGTGCCGGGGGCTGATTGCGCCGGCGCCTTGACGACAGGTTTCTTTGTAACGGATTTGGCCTGCGTCGCCACTGCGGTCTTGGGCCGCTTTTTCGCGACGGCGATTTTCTTCCCCGCGGTTTTCCTCTTGGCGACCTTTTTCTTTGCCAAGGCTTTTGTTGTCTTCTTCTTAGCCAAGGCTTTTGTTGTCTTCTTCTTAGCCAAGGCTTTTGTTGTCTTGGCCGCCTTGGCGGTCACTTTCTTCCGT
>JBAQAB010000497.1:0-2027 GCA_049285535.1 Xanthobacteraceae bacterium | reverse complement strand
CCGCAGACGCTGCCGCGAAGATTGTGTCCCATACGCCTTCGATATTTCCGAGCACTTCGTTATTCCAGAAACGCAGGACACGGTAGCGGCGTTCGACGAGCCATTGATCACGGGCCGCGTCACGCTTGTTATCTGCGTGTTGGCCGCCGTCGACTTCGATGACGAGCCGTTGCTCTCTACAGGCAAAATCGACGACATACGGACCAATCGGCTCCTGACGCACAAATTTGAAACCGCCGAGCAACCGGGAGCAAAGATATCTCCAGAGCTTTCGTTCGGCACGTGTCGAATTTCTTCGCGGTTGCCGAGCCAAACGCGTCTTCGTTACGTTTGCGCCACGCGTGCGTCGAGGCCCCCTCACCCCAACCCTCTCCCCGCTCGCGGGGAGAGGGAGTTGCGAGCGGCGAGACTGAGTGCATCTACCCCAAAGCGATCGGATGTCAACTTAGGCACCGCCGACGACGCGCTGGATCATCTTACGGCGCGGCACCGCGATCGGATGTCAATCGCGATCATTTTCTGACAGAAGCGACCCGTGCTAGCATTCGCGGATAAGACGGCGGTCTTATAGTCCACTGTTGCTTTCGATGGAGAGCAAAATCCGATGTCCGCAACGCGCACGACGCTGCTCGTCGGCACGACCAAGGGCGCCTTTTTGCTTTCCGGCGGCTACGACCGCAGCGGCTGGGCGATTGGCGGCCCCTACTGCAACGGCTGGCCGATCAATCACATGATTGGAGACCCCGAGACCGGCACGCTGTGGGCCGGTGGCGGTGGCGATTGGAATGGCGCGGGCGTCTGGCGCAGCGAAGACGGCGGCGCGAGCTGGAACCTTGCCCGTCTCACCAGGGGAACGATGGACGATTGGGCCGCCAAGGATCCCAATCTCGCGAAGATGATCGGCTGGACCGAAGCGCCGCTACCGTTCACCGACACGTTCGCGCAAATCTGGTCGCTCAGCTACGCGCACGGCACGCTGTACGCAGGTACCAAACCGGCGAGCCTTCTGGCCAGCACGAACGGCGGCAAGGATTGGGTGAAGGTGCATGGCCTGACCGATCACCCGTCCGCCGGGAGCTGGACGCCCGGCGGCGTCGGGCTGACGCTGCACACCATTCTCCCCGATCCGGATAACTGGAAAAAGCTCTGGGTCGGAATCTCGGCGGCCGGGGTGTTTGCCACCGAGGACGGCGGAGCGACATGGGAGCGCCGCAACCGCCTCTCGAATGCCGAAGCCTGCGGTCCCGCCGAGCATCCGGCCGCGCCGCGCGACGGCGAGATCGGGCATTGCGTGCACAACATGATCCGCGCGCCGGGGACCAGCGACGTCCTCTACCAGCAGAACCACTATGGCGTTTGGCGCTCGGCCGACGGCGGCCGGAGCTGGAACGACTGCACCAAGGGCTTGCCGTCGACCTTCGGCTTTCCCATCCGCGTTCATCCGCGCGATCCGGACACGATCTGGACGCTGCCGCTGAACGGCGACACGGCGGGGCGTTTCCCGCCCGACGCCGCTGCGGCGGTGTGGCGATCGCGCGACGGCGGCCAAAGCTGGCAGGCGATGCGGCAAGGCCTGCCGCAGAAAGGCTGTTTCTTCACCGTTCTCCGGCAGGCCATGGCCGGTGACGACCGCGACCCGGCGGGAATTTATTTCGGCACCAATAGCGGCTCGGTGTTCGGGAGTATCGACGAGGGCGAGACCTGGCAGGAGATTGCGCGTCACCTCCCCACGATTCTTGCGGTCGAAGCTGTCGAGCTGGGATAACGCGCCGGTCCGCCCCCTAAAACCCACAGGCGACGAGCCGCCAGGTGCCCGCTGCTGTCGGCGGGCCGCGGGAACCGCTACCATATGTGAAGACTTTCACTTCATTCTACGGATGGTTTCCGGGGAATCCCGCTTCGATGAGGAATGGAATGACCAAGCCAGCGATGCTGACCCTCCTGGCGACGGCCGCGCTGACGGCGCTGACCGCGGCACCGCGCGCCGATGCCAAGCATGCGGCCGCGCCACGCCAGACCGTCATGAC
>JBAQAB010000496.1:0-11581 GCA_049285535.1 Xanthobacteraceae bacterium | reverse complement strand
TGGCAGACCGCGGACAAGATGAAGAAGCAGCGCGGGCGATTGCCGCAGGAAGACGGCGACAATGATAACGTGCGGGTCAAGCGTTATATCGCCAAATACACCATCAATCCGGCCATCGCGCACGGCGTGTCGAAACTGATCGGCTCGGTGGAGAAGGGCAAGCTCGCCGACCTCGTGCTGTGGTCGCCAGCCTTCTTCGGCGTCAAGCCCGACTGCATCGTCAAGGGCGGCTCGATCGTCGCCGCGCCAATGGGCGATCCTAACGCTTCGATCCCGACGCCGCAGCCGGTGCACTACCGGCCGATGTTCGGCGCCTTCGGCCGTGCCCGTACGGCCTCGTCCTATGTGTTCGCGTCGAAGGCCGCAGTGAAGGCGGGTCTTGGCCGTAAGCTCGGCATCCAGAAGAAGCTGGTCGCCGTGGAAAATACCCGCGGCAAGATTTCCAAGAAAAGCATGATCCATAATGACGCCACGCCCGCGATCGAAGTCGATCCGGAAACCTACGAAGTGCGCGCCGACGGCGAACTGCTGACTTGCGCGCCAGCGGAGGTGCTGCCGATGGCGCAGCGCTATTTTCTTTTTTAAAGGTTGCATCCGCGATGCGGGCCATTGCGATCAAGGCGGCGGATAGCTGGTCGGGCGAGGCGGCCGATCGCGTCGTGCTCGATTACGACGATCGGCATCGCCGGCGCATCGCCATGACCGCCAACAAAGGAACTACCTTTCTGCTCGATCTGCCGTCGCCCGCCGAGCTGCGCGGCGGTGATGCGCTTTTGCTGGAGGACGGACGCCTGGTCGAGGTCGTTGCCGCGCCGGAAGCACTTTTGGAAATTCGCTGCTCCGATGCGAGGCATCTGGCCCGCATCGCCTGGCATATCGGCAATCGGCACGTGCCGACGCAAGTGCTGAGCGATGCGCTGCGCATTCGCCGCGATCACGTGCTCGCCGATCTGGCGCGGCAGCTCGGCGCCGACGTGGTGGAGATCGAGGCGCCGTTCACTCCGGAGGGCGGCGCCTATCAAAGCGCGCATGCGCATGCTCGCGAGCATGTCTAAAACGCGCCAACTCGCCCGCCGATCTCCGCGAAAGCGCGGACTCAGCTCCGTGTCTCGTTCGCTCGTGAATGAGGATGCCGAAACCGAGCGCCTCGAAGCAGCGTCGCTTTATCGCCTGATGACGTGGCTGTCGCCAGCCTATCCGGTCGGCGCATTTTCCTATTCCAGCGGCATCGAGTGGGCGGTCGAGGCCGGCGATATCAACGACGCTGAAACGCTGCGCCGCTGGCTCGAAGTCATGCTGCGCGCCGGCGCCGGTATGAGCGATGGCATTTTCTTCAGCCACGCCTATCGGGCAGTGACGGGAGGCGACGATGGGGCCCTTGTCGAAGTTGCGGAGCTTGCGGCCGCCTTCGTGCCGACCCGCGAACGCTTTCACGAAACGACCGCCATGGGCCGTGCGTTTCTCGAGGTGACGCAAGCCGCTTGGCCATGTCCGGCATTCGCCATGCTGCAGCAACTTTGGACCGGGCCGCTCGCTTATCCAATCGCGGTTGCCACGGCCTGTGCCGGTCACGCCGTGCCGCTCGGTGCGGCGTCGCGCGCGTTCTTGACCGCGGTTTCATCCAATTGGGTTTCCGCGGGCATCCGCCTCATCCCGCTTGGACATACGGATGGCCAGCGCATTTTGAAATCGCTTGAGCCCGTGGTCACGGCGACAACGAAACGCACCTTGACGGCACAGCTCGAGGATCTTGGTAACGCGACGTTCCGTGCCGACATCGCCAGTGCGCGGCACGAAACACAATACACCCGTCTGTTTCGCAGCTGAAGGAAACCTTACGTGCGCAGTTCAAACGGCCCACTTCGCGTCGGCATCGGTGGCCCGGTCGGCTCCGGCAAAACCGCCTTGATGGACGCGCTGTGCAAATCGATGCGCGAAACTTACGACATCGCCGCCATCACCAATGACATCTACACCAAATGGGACGCCGAGTTTCTGGTCCGCTCGGGTTCGCTTGCCGCCGATCGCATCACGGGCGTCGAGACCGGCGGCTGCCCGCACACCGCAATCCGCGAAGATGCCTCGATGAATCTCGCCGCGGTTGCCGACATGCGCGCGAAATTTCCCGAGCTCGATCTGGTGCTGATCGAATCCGGCGGCGACAATCTCGCCGCGACCTTCTCCCCGGAGCTCGCCGACCTGACGATCTACGTCATCGACGTTGCTGGCGGAGACAAAATCCCCTCTAAGGGTGGACCGGGCATTACGCGATCGGACCTCCTGGTCATCAATAAAGTCGATCTCGCCCCCCACGTCGGCGCGTCGCTTGCGAAAATGGAGGCCGACGCGAAACGCATGCGCGGTGCCCGCCCTTTCGTCATGACCAATCTTCGTGCCGGCGACGGCGTGCCGAGGATCGTCAATTTCATCGAAACGGTGGGGGGATTATCGGGCCGGTAATGGAAAGGTCTAGCTGGATCAATCGGCGCTCGAAGGCGTTAAGGCGTCGCAGTGCACGCAGCCGGTCTCTTGGACGCAGCGGAGACGAAGCGATTGGGGGACGGCCGCCTGCCTAATAAAGACCAATGCCACAGGTCCGCGGTCGTAAGAGTAATTTGACTACCTCAAATCGACAAGCTGCGTTGATCGTCGTCGGCCTCAAGTATTGTCCTGCACCGGATATCAAAGTGAGTTAAATTGCGTTATCGTGTGTGCAACGTCGGAAAATTCAACGTCAGTGGGGTATGACATGACGATGACCGATGTGGCTCTCTGGATTATTTTGGCAGCGTTGATCGTGCTCGTGCCGGTCGGTTGCATACTGACCCGACCAACAAAAAAATAGGTGCTTTGCAACGTCGGCAAGACGAGCGGTTGGCCTTGACAAAAGCGCCAACTCTCGAAAGTCAACGAGGCGGCAGCACAAAGGGTAGATCGGACCTGCAGTTCGCGCCGCGGGGCATCGTTTATCGTCGCGCGCCGTTATGGACAGAATCGATGGGTCCAGACCAACGGAATCATGCGATCGGCTGGCAAGACGTCAGCTTGAGGACCCAAAACTTATTATTGCGGCCCATTGGTTGGTGGCCCGCCTGGCAGCGCAGAGCATGACTGTTTGAAGAGGTTTATTGACCACTCGGCGTGCGCAGGCCGATCCATGAGTCGCGGACCTGTTGATAGTGTATCATCGGGTCATAGACCGAAACCGGAAGTCTCAATTCCTCAGCCGAAAGCCGGCCGACCGCGGCAAGCAGGCTGTACGACGCGACGACGCGGTCGTGTTGCGCGACGATCAGATTTTGGCGGGCATTGACCAGAGCCTGCTCGGCATTGAGCACATCCTGCGTCGTGCGTTGGCCTGCCATCGCCTCGTTGCGCACGCCGGTCAGCGCCCGCGCCGCGGCGTCGTTCTGGCGTTGCGCGGCATCTATTTGCGCCTTAGCCGCCTGCAACTGTCCCCACGCCTGAACGACGTCGGCGCGGGTCTGATCGCGTACTTGATCGACGTTGAGCCGTTGCTGATCGAGACTTTCCTTGTTCGAGCGGATGTTCGCATATTCCGCACCGCCTTGGTACAGCGGAACCGACAGATTGAGCGACACCGTGTCGGTGTACACCTTCGGTGTCGTGATGTTGGGGAAGATTTGCTGTTGGACGTTGTACTGTCCGGTCAGCGTCGGCCACAGCGCGCCTTCGGCGATCTTGACCTGCAATTGCGCAACATCGACGCCGTATAAGGCTGCGAGCACGTTCGGATTTTGCATCGTGGCAACGCCGATCGCGGCGTTCAGCGTCGAGGGCGCCAGCCGATCGACGGCCGAGGCCGGAGCGAGGTTTGCCGGCTTGTCGCCGATGATGCGCCGGTAATTGGCTCGCGTCGTCATCAATGTCGCCTCGGCGGCATGCATGGCGGCCTCTGCGGCCGCCAATTGCGCTTCCGATTGCGCGACGTCGGTATCAGTCACTTGGCCGGCTGAGAAACGATTCCGGGTATCTTGGAGCGTGCGATCCAGGACACGAACATTGTTCTGCTGAACTTCGAGATTAGCGCTGTCGCGGGAGACGTCCATGTAGATGCTCGCCGCGGCCAACAATACCGATTGCTCCATGACGCGCAGCGTCTCGCGCGCGGCAGACACCTTGCTTTCCGCCTGGCGGACGCTGTTGGCGGTTCGCTCGCCGTTGAAGAAAGTCTGCGACGCGGTGGCGCCGACCGAGTAGGGCGTCGTCAAGCCCCGATCGGCGAAGGCCGCCCCGTTAGGGACGAGGCCCGGGGTCGGCGGGATGATGTTCTTGGTGTCGGTATATTGCCGACCGACCGTGGCGTTCGCAGTGATGGTCGGGCGATAACCCGAGAGCGCCTGCGGGACGTCTTCGTCGGTCTGGCGGACGATCGCGCGTTGCGCGTTAAGCTGGGGATTATTCGAGTAGGCCTTGGCGAGAGCCGCTTCAATCGTCTCGGCGAATGCGTTGCGCGGCGCGGCGGCGGCGAACGCAATGCCAATTGCGGCTGGTATCGTGAGCGCCCGTCCGATCCATCCCCATAACGGGCTTCGCCGCACGCTTGGAGCCATAGTTCCACTCGCCACCGTCAGCCCCAATTCGACCGGCGGCGACCTTAACGTGAGGGCTTTTGCCTTACAAGTTTACCGTCCTATTGGGGACGCTGGCCATGCGCGCGCCGCGCCAATAGCCGCAATTCACGCAGCCCGAACATCAGAGTGGCAAGTATAAGTGGAAGGAAAAAATCGAGCTCGCGGAAGGTCAAGAGCGTCGCCAGAATATCCTCGCGCTGATATTGCGGTAAGCCGATGAGGATCGCCGCTTCGACGACGCCGAGGCTGCCGGGCGTGTGACTAATCGCGCCGAGCAACGTGGCGAGAACGAAGACGACGACGACCGTTGCGAAGCCGACGGCGGGGCTGTTCGGCAACAACATGAAGATCGACAATGACGCCAGGCAGCGATCGAGCGTGCCGATACCGATCTGCAAGAAGGTGCGCCGCAGATTGGGCAAAGCGATCCGCCAATCGGCGCGCCCGACGATGCGCGGCCGCGCTACCAGCCAGATCAGGTAGCAGGCGAGGGCAACCATGCCCGATAGCCCGATCAGGCGGTTGATCCATGGGGACAGGTGATCGACGACGGACAGCGCGGCGGGCGCATAGGTTACCGCGCCACCGAGCACAAATATATTGCCCAGCCAGAACGTCATTCCGGTTACGAAGGCAATCTTGGCAATATCGACGACGTTGAGGCCCCAGAACGAGTAGACGCGAAACCGCACCAGACCGCAGGTCAAGGTCGCGGCGCCGAGCGAGTGGCCGATCGTATAGCTCGTGAAGCTGGCAAAGGCAGCGACCCGCAGCGGAATTTTGCGCTTGCCGATCGTATGCAGTGCGAACAGATCGTAGCAGATCAGATTTGCATAGCCGGCAATCACCAGCGCTCCCGCAATCAGGATCCGCAACGGCGACTGCGCTTTAAGGGCATCGATGACTTTGCCAACATCGATGCCGCGCAACAAATGATAGAGCGTGGCGATGGCAATGGCGACGATGACGAAGCTGATCGCAAAACTGATCTTGTTCCGGCCGACGCCGCGGAAGATCGTCTGCGTCAAGGGAAACGATGCTGCCAGGGCCAAATCTGCTCCGTCGGACGAATCGCGACGGCAAAGTCCCATTCCTTTGTAACAGCATTGTTACGTGAGGAGCCGAATATGGCCCGCAGACTTTCGTGACCGTCACACGAATGAGATATGAAATCGTAATCCTCAGCACATGCGATTCGAAAACATGGTGGCCGCACGACGCTGGCCGAAATCTCCGCGATGAAAGTATTGGTCGCGACGGACGCTTGGCGTCCGCAGGTCAACGGCGTGGTGCGAACGCTGGGCTCATTGGCGCGCGCCGCCGCCAAGCTCGGAGTCGAGATCGATTTCCTGTCGCCCGACGGGTTTTGGACTTTTCCGGTGCCGACCTATCCGGGGCTGCGGCTCGCCGTGCCGCGGCCAAAACGCATTGCCGAGCGCATCGAGTCGGCGAGTCCGGACGCGATTCATATCGCGACCGAAGGCCCGATCGGCCATGCCGTGCGGGCCTACTGCATCAGAAACAACCGGCCATTCACGACGAGCTACACCACGCGCTTTCCCGAATATATCTCGGCGCGGTCGCCGATCCCGCAGCAATGGATTTACAACGCCCTGCGGCGTTTCCATGCTGCCGCCGCGGTTACCATGGTGGCCACGCCATCGCTGATGACAGAGCTTGCCGAACGCGGCTTTGGCAATCTCGGCATGTGGACGCGCGGCGTTGACGTCGATCTGTTCCGGCCTGATCGTGCCATCGATCTCGACTTTCCACGGCCAATCTTCATGACCGTGGGACGGGTCGCCGTCGAAAAGAACTTGCCGGCGTTTCTTTCACTCGATTTGCCTGGCAGCAAAGTCGTCATCGGCGCCGGACCGCAGGAAGGGGAGCTCAAGCGGCGCTTCCCGGCGGCAAAATTTCTCGGCCAATTGGATAACGGCATTCTCGCCGCGCATCTTGCCGCGGCCGATGTGTTCGTGTTTCCAAGCCGTACCGATACGTTCGGCGTCGTGCAATTGGAAGCGCTCGCCAGCGGCGTTCCGATCGCCGCTTTTCCGGTCACCGGCCCGAAGGACGTGATCGGTAATCATCCCATCGGCGTCTTGAACGAGGACCTTCGCGTCGCTTGCATGCAAGCGCTCTGGATCTCCCGCGAATCGTGCCGCGAATTCGCGCTGCGCTATTCGTGGGAGAGCAGCGCACGGCAATTCATCGACCACGCGCGCAAGATCGCTACAGGCGGCGCTGCCGAAGCCGAAATGACGATTCCAGTTTCTGAAGCCGCGCCATCCCCGGCCGAACAAACGCTGGTGCCGGGTCGCAACACAAGGGTCACTCATGAGCACTCTGTCTGACACGGATCTAGACCATCAGATGGTCACCAAAGCCTATGCGCGGTGGGCGCCGGTATATGACCTCGTCTTCGGCGCGGTGTTCGAGCGCGGCCGCCACGCAGCGATCGCCGCGGCTCAGCGCATCGGCGGACGCATTCTCGAGGTCGGTGTCGGCACCGGAATTTCGCTGCCGCAATATTCGAAGGAGTGCCGGCTTTGCGGCGTCGATATTTCCGCGCCGATGCTGCGCAAGGCGCAGGAGCGCGTCGCCGAGTTCGGCTTGAGCAACGTCGAAGGCCTGTGGGTTATGGATGCCGAGCATCTTTCCTTTCCCGACAATTCGTTTGACGTGGTGGTGGCCCAATACGTCATCACGACAGTGCCGAATCCCGAAGCCACGCTCGACGAGTTTGCCCGCGTGCTGAAGCCCGGCGGCGAGATCGTGCTGGTCAGCCGCGTTGGCGCCGAGGCCGGGCTGCGGCGCTCGCTGGAACACTGGTTCCAGCCGGCCGCGCGCAAGCTTGGTTGGCGCACCGAATTCTCGTTCGAACGCTACTCGCGCTGGGCCGGGCAGGCTTCTGGCATGACGCTGATCGAGCGTCGCCCCATGCCGCCCCTTGGACACTTCTGTCTCATCCGTTTCGGTAAAGAGGGCGGAGCCGACCGCGCCTACGACTCCGGATCGGTCCGCGCGGCGGGCTAATCAACTTCTTTAAAACTCATCCTCGACAGTCACGCCACTGTCACACGCCGTTCGACGCGACGGCATGTCTGGCTCTCTGTCACAAGGGATTCATCGAATCGCCATACCCAGACCGGACGGCTGCAGGACGGGGAACACGGCAAATGGAAAACTTCTTGGATGCTCTGCGGACACAGCGCTGGGACGATCACCGCTATTATCACCATAGCCGGATCAATCAGTCGCTCCATTTCGTCAGCGCGATGAGCTTCCTATTCTCCTATGTGATGATATTCAAGGATCCGGCGATTTCGGCGCTGGCCGGCTGGCTGGTCGCCATGACGACGCGCCAAACCGGACATTTTTTCTTCGAGCCGAAGGATTACGACACCGTCAATAAGGCGAGCCACGAATACAAAGAAGAGATCAAGGTCGGCTATAATCTGCGCCGCAAGGTCGTGCTGTTGACGATCTGGGCGCTATCGCCGCTGGTGCTGCTTTACAGCCCGCGTTTTTTCGGCTTGTTCACGCCGGCTGCCGATAAGACCGAATTCGTGCGCCATGTCGCGATCATCTGGCTCGGGCTTGGGGTCGGCGGCGTGCTGTTCCGTACCGTCCACTTGTTCATCATCAAGGACGTGCAGACCGGGCTCGTTTGGGCGACTAAAATACTGACTGACCCCTTCCATGACATCAAAATCTATCACAAGGCGCCGCTCGCCTTGCTACGCGGCGAATTGATCGATCCGGAGATCGGCCTGCATCATTGGGATGAGGACGAAGCCGAAGAGCTGCCGCGCACCAGCTGAATGCAGTTCCGCCGGATCGGCTAATGGCTGCGAGGTCCGCGAGGAGGGAACACCCGGTGCATGAGCATCTCCCTCAAGACGGCCCGCTTGATCGCCTTGTTGGTGAGTGCCGGATTGCTCCACCACCACCCGTCGTCCCGCATAGCCTGTGCCGCAGCGATGAATCTCTCCATCACGGCCGTGAAGTCGGCTTCGGTGTAATTGAGGCTGAAAGTCAAGCGCCCGGTGCCGGTCCAGGTCAGCGCCAAGCCCCCGGCGCGCAGATAATACTGGAACATCCAGTTATAGCGCGAGGGCTGCGCGTAGCAGACCGTCCAGATCGACGACATGTTCCCGACCTCGACCGGCAGTGCTTCCGACGCCAGGCGGGCATTGAGCCGCTGCGCGCGCTCGTTCCATGTTTCATCGAGACCGCTGTAAATCGCGTTCGCCTGCGGCGTCTGCAAAAAACGCAAGAATTCGTTCATCGCCGCCATGACGTAAGGATGCGAGTTGAACGTGCCGCGGGCAAAGCAGATATCGCCGGGACGATCGTCGCGGAAGCGCTTCATCAACGCACTCTTGCCGCAGACAACGCCGATCGGCAATCCACCGCCCAGCGTCTTGCCGTAAGTCACCATATCGGCGCGGACTCCGAAATAGTCCTGCGCGCCGCCCTTGGCGAGACGGAAGCCGACGAAGACTTCGTCGAAGATAAGAACGATGCCGCGTTCGGTGCAGACCGCACGGAGGTTCTTGAGCCATTCGGCATAGGCATCGCGGTCGAAATGCGCGCCGCGGCCGCTGTCGATAAGCTGAGAGTCGGTGGCGTCGGAAGCGTTGACGTGGAATGCCTGCAGCGGATTGACCACGACGCAGGCGATATTGCGCCGCGTGCGGAGGGCGCGCAGCGTATCCTCGGACATGTCGGTGAGCGTGTAAGTCTCGTGCGCCGGCACCGGGTTGCCGATGCCGGGTTGCACGTCGCCCCACCAACCGTGGTAAGCGCCGCAGAACCGCACCAGATGCGAACGCTTGGTGTGGTAGCGCGCGAGCCGCACCGCCTGCATGACGGCTTCGGTGCCCGACATATGGAACGACACTTCGTCGAGTCCGGAAATCTCCCGCAAGATCTTCGTGTTCTCGATGATCACCGGATGATAGGGGCCGAGCACCGGCCCAAGCTCGCGCGCGCGCGCAATGCCGCGGTCGATCGCCTTTTTATAGAAGTCGTAGCCCAGGACATTGATACCGTAAGACCCGCTCAGGTCGTAATGCCGGTTGCCGTCGAGATCGGTGATGGTTACGCCGTCGGTCGATTGGGCAAAGGCGGTCGAAGGCAGGTCTGCGCTGACCTTGCGGCTGAACTGGAACGGCACCCGATAGGCATCGGTGAATTTCAGATCGGAAATGGCCTCGCTTGCCTCGGCGGTGCGCCGGACCGTTTCGGCAAAGCGGGTTTTGTAGAGCGCGGAAAGCTGGGCGAAACCGTGACGCCGGCGCGCGGCGACGTCCGCCGGCGCGCCATCGGCGCAGAAAAAGCGGTCCTCGCCATACTCATAAAACGGCACCAGAGCCGCGAGCCGGCGCGCGATCCGGGAGTGACCGGCAAGCGATTTGTGCTTGGCCTGCGACAGTTCAAGCCGCTTCTTCAAGGTCGCGACCGAAGTCGCGACCGCCGCGGCGCCCAGCCCATAGTAGGCGAGACTTGTCGAGCCCCATGTCATCGAATCGCGGTGTAACGCGGAGATTTAACAATCCCATGACGATGCGGACGCAAATCCTTCGGATCTTCGAGCAGGAAGACATTAATTTCCTCCTGACCAACCGCATTCCGCGGCGGCTTGCGACGCAGTTTATCGGTTGGTTCAGCAAGATCGAGCAACCGCTCATCCGCGATCTTTCGATCGCGACTTGGCGGCTGTTTTCCGACCTCGACCTTCGCGAGGCCAAGAAGTCCGAATTTCGCAGTCTCCATGACTGCTTCATCCGCGAACTCAAGGACGACGCACGCCCGATCGACAGGGCGGCCGATATTCTGGTCAGCCCGTGCGACGCCATTATCGGCGCGTGCGGCACAATCGCTGGAACCGAGCTCTATCAGGCCAAAGGTTTCCCCTACACGTTGCAGGATCTGTTGTGCGACCCGGATTTAGTCTCGGCCCATCGCAATGGCCGCTACGTGACGCTGCGCCTGACGTCGAGCATGTACCATCGCTTTCACGCGCCGCACGATGCCCTCATCGACCGGGTGACCTATGTCTGCGGCGACACCTGGAACGTCAATCCGATCGCGCTCAAGCGAATCGAGCGGCTGTTCTGCAAGAACGAGCGCGCCGTGCTGCGGCTAACGCTTGCAGCGGACGGCCGGACGGTGACCTTGGTTGCGATTGCGGCGATCCTGGTCGCCAGCATTCGCCTGCACTGCCTCGACGATTTGTTAGACTGCGACTATTCCGGAAGCAGCGTCATCCCCTGCAATAGCCACGTTCGCAGGGGACAGGAACTAGGCTGGTTCCAGCACGGTTCGACGATCATCGTCTTCGCGCCGGACGGTTTTGAACTTTGTGAGAACGTCCGTGAGGGCGCCACGGTCCGCATGGGTCAGCCGCTGATGCGATTGCCCTGAACTAGGATGCCGCCTTCTTCAATTCCGCGGCTTGGGCATCGTCGAGTTCCTTCGCGCGCACACAAGCCGGTCGGCTGCTGACCCGCTGCCAATATTTCTCGAAAGCCGGGCGCTTCTCCAAGGTGCCGAACATCATGCCGAAGCCGATATGCGAGCCGACATATAGATCAGCTGCCGTGAAGCTATCGCCGACGAGATAATCGCGCGACACTGCCGCTTCCAGGGTATCGAGGGTTTGAGCGATATTGCCATAACCCATCATCCGTTCGCGATCCGGCGGCACCTCGAAGCCCAGAGCCTTATTGGTCAACGCCGCCTCGACCGGACCCGCCGTAAAGAACAGCCAGCGGTAATAGGGCGCCCGCATTTTGCTCCCGGACGGCGGCGCAAGGGCGGCCTGCGGAAAAGCATCGGCCAGATAGGCGCAGATCGCCGCCGTCTCGGTCACCACCGCATTGCCATGTCGCAATCCGGGCACCTTGCCCATCGGATTGATGGCGAGATAGGCCGGCGCCTTCATCGTCGAGGCGTAATCAAGCACTTCCGTCTTATAG
>JBAQAB010000495.1:0-7728 GCA_049285535.1 Xanthobacteraceae bacterium | reverse complement strand
GTCGAGGACACCGGTTTCGAAACCTGGCGCCGCGTGATGGCGGTCAATCTCGATGGCACGTTCCTAGGCTGCAAATATGCCATGCGACTGATGCGGCGGAACGGCGGTTCGATCGTCAATATGTCGTCGGTGTCCGGGCTAGTGGGCGGCCATAACCTCGCGGCCTACAATGCGTCGAAAGGCGGCGTGCGGCTCCTGAGCAAATCGGTGGCGCTCTACGGCGCGCGGCTAAAGCCGCCGGTGCGCTGCAATTCCGTGCATCCGGCCTTCATCGAAGGCCCGCTGGTCGACGGCTTGATGTCGCAAGTCCGCGATCCGGTCACCGCCCGCGACCGCATGACGGCAATGGTTCCGCTCGGCCGCTTCGGCACGCCGGCCGAAGTCGCCGATCTTTGCGTTTATCTGCTTTCGGACGAATCCGCGTTTGTCACCGGCGCCGAGCTCACGCTCGATGGCGGCCTGACGGCGCAATAGGCCGGCGCTAACGGGATTTGCTATTGGGTTTCCGACTGGTCGGATTTGAAGTAGACGTCGACCTGCTCGCCGACAACGAGTGGGCCGGGATCCGTCAGATCCACGGCGACCTCCAGCACATCGACATCGTTGAACTTGCGCGGATCGCCTGAATTGATGCGGCTCGGTCCGACAATGCGAGCAATAGACGAAACCTTGCCGTCAAAGCGGCGGCCGCGAAACGCGGCAGCACGAACCTCCACATGTTGTCCGACCTGGATTTTTCCCAGGTACTGCTGGTCGACTTCGGCGCGCACGCGCAATGCCGACAGATCGCCCATGACCAGCATCGCCGGCTCCACAGCCGGCGCCGCCATCTCGCCTTTCTTGGCTTCGACCTGCAAGACGACGCCGTCGACCGGCGCGCGAATTCGCGTTTTTTCGAGCGCCGCTTGCGCTAGCGTCCAGTCGGCTTGCGCCACATTGAGCTCGCCCTCCAATCGGGTCGGCAACGGCGTGTCGGGGGCCGACTTGAGCTTGGCAAGCGAGCCCTGTTGATCGTGCAGGCGGCTCTGCACGCGCAATAAACTGGAGCGAGCCGCGTCAAGATCGGCCTTTGATGCGCCAGCCTCCCGGTAATCGGCCGTAACCT
Source organism: Xanthobacteraceae bacterium (assembly GCA_049285535.1). Taxonomy (GTDB): domain Bacteria; phylum Pseudomonadota; class Alphaproteobacteria; order Rhizobiales; family Xanthobacteraceae; genus BOG-931. The sequence continues at coordinate 6,623 of JBAQAB010000495.1, read as the reverse complement.
TGTCCAACGCCGATTGCGCATCGGCGACACTTCGCTCGGAATCAGCCACCGCATCCTCGGCCTTGCGCCGATCTGCCGATGCAGCCGGTGTAGACTGATCGTTGCGGGCGCGCTTGTGCAGGGCGACCTGCGCATCGGCTTCTGCCACACGCGCCAACGCTTCCGCGTCGTCGAGTCGCACCAGCAATTCACCGGCGAACACGTCGTCGTTGGCTTTGACCAGCACGTCGGCGATACGTCCCGGCACTGCCGCACCGATCTTGATCTCGCCCGACCTCGGCTCGACGCGCCCGAGCGTCACCGTTTCCCACGAGCCCCCCGCAGCCGACCCGGATGGATCCTGGTGCAATTCTTCGGCGCGAAATTTTTGCACGAATCCCGGCAGCGTCGAGGCGACGGCCGTCAGAACGACCGCCCCGAGCAGCAATATTTTTCTGTTCCGTGTGAGCATGCTGCTCTCCTGTCAACTCGCATATTTCAGCGAACGGACAGCGCCGATGCGGCCGCCACGTTGATCGCTGACTATCCGGCCGTCTTCGATACGAAGAATTCGGTCGGCAAAATGTATGATGCGTGGATCGTGCGTGACGATGAACAGCGCACGTGACCGATCCTTGGCGATCTCCGCCAGCACCGTCATGACGGCGTGGCCATTCTCGCTGTCGAGTGCCGCCGTCGGCTCGTCCGCGAGAATGACGGATGCATCGCCGACGATCGCGCGGGCAATAGCCACGCGCTGCTGTTCACCGCCGCTCAGCTCGCGAGGAAACGCGTTTGCCTTGTGAGACAGTCCGACCGTCGCCAGGGCTTTTTCCGCTTTGACCCGCGAGGACGGCGAGCGGTCGCCTCGCACATCGAGCGCCAGGCGAACATTCTCGGCGGCGGTCAAGGTGGGAAACAAATGATAGGATTGGAACACGAATCCCACATTGTCCCGCCGCAGTTCGGCCAGTTCTTCGGCGTCGAGGCCCGTCGTCGAACGGCCGCGAATCTCCATGGTGCCCGCGGTCGGCGACAACATGCACCCAAGCACTGACAGTAGCGTCGTCTTGCCGCTGCCGGAGGGACCTATCAGCAATGTCAACTCGCCGCCGGCAAGCGACAGATTGATGCTTTTGAGCGCTTCGACACGCCCGGCTCCCTCACCGAGAACCTTCACAATATCGGTTGCCTTGACCATGGTTGTTGTCATTGCGCGAACACCAGGACGGGATCGATCCGCGTTACGACCCTGATCGCCGAAATAGCCGCGATGGCGCACATCACGACCGTGAGCACGAACAGGCCCAGCGTCAGCCCGGGTGTCATGATAACGGGCAAGGCCGCATCGGCGGTGAACTTCACCAGCGTCAGGTCGATGCAGGCCGCAATAGAGAAACCAATGAAGGCGCTGATGAGCGCCTGGCTGAGAATGACCTTGAGGATATAACTCCGCGACGAGCCAATGGCGCGCAGCGTGGCAAACTCCTTGAGATGATCCTTGGTGCTGGAATAGAGCGTTTGCGCGACGATGATCGTGCCGACGATGATGCCGAGAATGGCGCTGCCCAGGAGCGCGGCTCCGGCGCCGGTGTCGAACAGCCAAAACTGCCGCGTGCGGCGGCGAAACTGTTCAGGCGTCAGCACCTCTGCGTGGGACAAGCGGCCAGCCAGCTGAGCACGAACCGCCGCGGCATCTACGTTCGGCGAGACGCGCACCATGAAATAATTTGCCTCGTCGGACGGCACGCCCAAATAGGCGCGCGCGCGCTCGATCGACGTGAAAACATCAGGCATCGTCGTGAACGAGCGGATGCCCTTAGTAAGGGCGACCACCCGCGCCTCTTGATTGTCAATCTCGGCACGCTCGCCGATTTGTGCGATCCCGAGCTCGTCGAAATATGACCGGTCGATGGCGACACCTTCAGGGATCGACAGATCGCGAAGGCTGCCTTCGACGAGGTTCCACGGCTGCAATCCGGCAGTAGCTTCGGGCGTGCCGACGACGAACACCGGCGTCGACGCGCCGCCATTTGGCTTTCGCCAAGATGCATAACCGACGACGACCGGAACCACCGCAGTGACGCCGTTGACGGACAAAGCCTGGAGACGCTCGCGTCCGGCCAGCAACGAGGAACCCTCGAAACTTTTGGTTTCGGCGGGGACAATCCAGAAATCCGCTTGCGCATGGTCGATCATCGTCGTGACCATGCGTTCGAAGCTGAGAAAGACTCCGAGCTGAACAGTGACGAGTACAATGGAGAAGACGATCCCGACGACCGTGGCAACCAATCGAACCCTGTCATGAAACAAATTGCGGGACGCAAGCGTCAGGATGAGAGTCATCGCGCTATACAACGAACAAGGATTTTAGGCAATTCATGGAATCGCATGATTTTGGACGACTCCCCAATGCCGATGCAACGACATCAGCCGCCGACGATGACGCCATCGAATGCAGTGATCGCGCAATGGGGCGGGATTAAGCCTAGACCGGCATTAAGCCTAAGGCCGTTATTAAGCCTAGACCGTTATCGGAACCGGCACGTCCTGTTAACCCGCCAAGACATGTGTGCTGCGCAAAAGCTGGTTAACGCACTTAGGTATTCGTCCGCACCGATTCAAGTGTGGGCCGCCGTGCGGCGCTTCGGCAGCTTTCGGATGCAAAGCGGAAGTGCCCGGACCGCGCTCAAGACGTCAGTGTCCGAGCGACTTTATGACTTCACGCCCTGGATCAATGCGCTGCATCCCAATTATCTGCCGCCTTGGCCTCGACATGCAGCGGCACCGACAGCGACACCGCCGGCATCGGCGCGTCGACCATCACCGCGGTGACCACCGGCAGCGTTTTCTCCACTTCGGCGTCGGGCACCTCGAAGACGAGCTCGTCGTGCACCTGCAACAGCATCCGCGCGCCGAGCTTCTTCTTCGCCAAAGCGGCGTCCATCCGCACCATCGCCCGACGGATGATGTCGGCGGCGGTGCCTTGCAGCCGGGCATTGACCGCGGCGCGCTCGTTGAACGACCGCACCGAGGCGTTGGAGGCGTGGATCTCCGGATAGTGGCATTTGCGGCCGAAGAGCGTGAGTACGTAGCCGTTGTTCTTGGCGTATGTCTTCGATTCCTCGATGTAGTCGCGAATGCCGGGAAACCGCTCGAAATATTTCCGAATATAGGCGCCCGCTTCCTCGCGGCCGATGCCGAGCTGGTTGGCAAGCCCAAACGCGGAAATGCCGTAGACGATGCCGAAATTGATCGCCTTGGCGCGGCGGCGCACATCGGCCGGCATGTTCTTGATCGGCACGCCGAACATTTCCGACGCGGTCATGGCATGAATGTCGAGCCCCTCGCGGAACGCGTTGCGCAACTGCTCGATACCGGCGATCTCGGCGAGAAGCCGCAGCTCGATCTGCGAATAATCGGCGGAGACGAGCTTGTGCCCGGGGTCGGCAATGAAGGCGCGGCGGATTTTGCGGCCGTCCTCGGTGCGGATCGGGATGTTCTGCAGATTAGGCTCCGACGACGACAGCCGCCCGGTCGTGGTCGAGGCGAGAGCGTAGCTGGTGTGGACGCGATGCGTGGTCGGATTGACGAAGCCTGGCAGCGCGTCGGTATAGGTCGATTTCAGCTTCGACACCTGGCGCCAGTCGAGGATCTTTTGCGGCAGCTCGTGGCCCTGCTCAGCCAACTCTTCGAGCGCCCGCGCGCCGGTCGCCCATTGCCCGGTCTTGGTCTTGGTGCCGCCCGGCAGACCTAGCTTGCCGAACAAAATATCGCCGAGCTGCTTGGGACTGCCTGGATTGACCGTCTCGCCGGCGATGGTGTTGATCTCGGCTTCGAGGGAGGCGGCCTCCTGGGCGAATTCGCCGGACAGTCGTGAAAGGATGCTGCGGTCGATCGAAATGCCGCGGCGTTCCATGTCGCCGAGCACGCGCAACAACGGCCGCTCCAGGGTCTCGTACACCGTGCGCACCTGTTCGGCGGCCAGTCGCGGCTTGAGCACGTGCCATAGCCGGAGCGCAATGTCGGCCTTCTCGGCGGCATATTCGGTCGCCCGGTCGATGCCGACGGCGTCGAAACTGATCCTGGTCTTGCCCGCCTTGGTCAGCGTGCCGACGTCCAGCGCGGCATGACCGAAAGTGCGCTCGGCAAGCGAATCGAGGCCATGGCTGTTGCGCCCGGCATCGAGCACGTACGACATCAGCATCGTGTCGTCGTAGGACACGATCTCCACGCCGCGCCGCATGAATATTTGCCAGGCGAATTTCAGATCATGTCCGATCTTGATCACGCCGGGATCGGCAAACAGCGGCTTGAGCGCTTCGAGCGCGGCGCCTTCCGCGATCTGGTCCGGCGCCACGTCGCCGCGGAACAGCCCGGCGCCCTCGCCGCCTTGCCGGTGCGACAGCGGCACATAGCAGGCTTCGTTCGGCGCGACCGCAAGCGAAAAGCCGCACAGCTCCGCCTGCATCGGATCGATACCATCGCTAGTAATGTCGAGCGCGACCATGCCGATATCCCGCGCGCGCCCGATCCGGGCCGCCAATTGATCAAGGTTGCGGACGGTCTGGTATCGGCCGCGGTCGAACTTGGAGTGGCGCGCCGCTTCGCTGCGCGCCGCGACCAGCGCCATGGGTGTCAGCGATACAGAGGGCGTCGGCTCGCCTTTGCTTTTGCGCAGATCATCGCCCGGCTGCGCCGGCCGCCCCATAGGAAGTTCAAGGCTCGCGCCCGTTCCCCGCGTTTGCGCGCTAGCCGCCGGGCGTCCGCCGGCAAGGCTGCCGTCAGCTTCGATCGCGCTCGTATCGATATCCGCAAATTCGGCGACGCGGCGCGTCAGCGAGCTAAATTCCATCGCCTTCAAGAACGCGATCAGCCGCTTATAGTCGGGCTCGTGCACGGCGAGATCGCCGATCGGCACGTCGAGCTTCACTTTGTCGTCCAGCGTCACGAGCTTTTTCGACAGCCGCGCCTTCTCCGCGTTTTCGATCAGCGATTGGCGGCGCTTCTCCTGCTTGATCTCGCTTGCGCGCGCGAGCAGCGTTTCGAGATCGCCGTATTCGCCGATGAGCTGCGCGGCCGTCTTCACGCCGATGCCGGGCACGCCGGGCACATTGTCGGTCGAGTCGCCGATCAGCGCCTGCACCTCGATGACCTTTTCCGGCGGCACGCCGAATTTCTCGATCACCTCGGCGCGGCCGATCTTCTTGTCCTTCATGGTGTCGAACAGGACGATGCGGTCGTTGACGAGCTGCATAAGGTCCTTGTCCGACGAGACGATGGTGGCGGTGGCGCCGGCCTCGCAGGCCTGGCGCGCGTAGGTCGCGATCAGGTCGTCGGCCTCAAAGCCCTTTTGCTCCAGGCAGGGAATGTCGAAGGCGTGCACGGCATCGCGGATCAGCGGAAATTGCGGCCGCAAGTCGTCCGGCGGGTCGGGCCGGTGCGCCTTGTAGTCGGGATACATCTCGGTGCGGAAGGTGCGTTCGGAAAGGTCGAACACCACGGCAAGGTGCGTGGGCTTCTCCTCCGGCTTCATGTCGCGCAGAAGCTTCCACAGCATATTGCAGAAGCCGAATACGGCGTTGAGCTGCAGCCCGTCCGATTTGCGGTTGATCGGCGGCAGCGCGTGATAGGCGCGGAAAATGTAGCCGGAGCCGTCGACCAGAAAGACGTGGTCGCCTTTCTGCAACGGTTTGGCGGAAAGTTGCGGTTTTGCCGCTTTGGGCGGGGCTTTTTGTGCTGCGGGCATGATGGCCAGTATATAGGGGCTTGGCCCCGATTAGCACCGTCATTGGATCGCACTGTGGACTATTCGCCCCCGCTGCCGATCGATGCCGCACTGCCGGAACTGACCGCGGCATTGCGCGCGCGTAATGTTGCCGTCCTGGTGGCGCCGCCCGGCGCCGGCAAGACGACGCGGGTGCCGCTGGTTCTGACCCGGGAGGACTGGGCGAAAGACCGCCGCATCCTGGTGCTCGAGCCGCGCCGGCTTGCCGCGCGCGCCGCCGCCGAGCGCATGGCGCATACGCTCGGCGAACGCGTCGGCGAAACCGTGGGCTTGCGGGTGCGGTTCGGCTCAAAAATCTCGCGGCAGACCCGGATAGAGATCGTCACCGAAGGAATTTTCACCCGGATTGTCCTCGACGACCCGATGCTCGACGGCGTGGCTGCGGTGCTGTTCGACGAATTTCACGAGCGTTCGCTCGATGCCGATCTCGGTCTGGCATTGGCCCGCGACGCACAGCAGGGCCTGCGCGAGGATTTAAGGCTTCTCGTCATGTCGGCGACGATCGATGCCGCGCGCATTGCCGGGCTTCTCGGCGGCGCGCCGGTGATCGAAAGCGAAGGCCGCGCCTTTCCAGTCGAGACACGCTATGTCGGCCGCGATCCGCGTCCGATCGAGCCGCAGATGGCCGACACCATCATCCGCGCCATGCGCGCGGACGCTGGCTCGCTCCTCGCCTTCCTGCCAGGTGCCGCCGAAATCCGACGCACCCAAACCCAGATCGAAAACCGCGTCGAGGCCTCGACCGACGTGGTCGCGCTTTACGGGGCGCTCGGCGGCGAGGAACAAGACCGCGCCATTGCACCGGCGCCGCCCAGCCGGCGCAAGATCGTGCTGGCGACTTCGATCGCGGAAACCT
>JBAQAB010000494.1:0-3515 GCA_049285535.1 Xanthobacteraceae bacterium | reverse complement strand
GGCACCCGTCGTGTGGGCGCCGGTCCTGGCGCTGGTGCTCGTCCTCGCCGGCGTCCAGCTCCCGGATGTGCTCGTCAACGCGATGAAGCTGCTGGGGTCCGCGACCACCGGCGTCGCATTGTTCGCCACCGGCATCGTGCTGTTTGCGCAGCGCATCACCGTGAGCCGCTTTGTGGTCGGCGCCGTCGCCGCGCGGAACGTCGTGGCGCCCGCGCTGCTGTGGGTGATCCTCGCGGCGATCGGCATGGCGCACACGGACCTGCGCCTGGCGGTCCTGGCCAATGCGCTCCCGGCGCCCGCGGCCGCCGTGATCTTCGCCGTCCAGTACCGGCAGGGGCAGCGCGAGATGGCCTCCGTGGTGCTGTTCAGCAGCGTCGGCTCGCTCCTGACCCTGGCCGCGTTCATCGCCTTGACCTGACACCACTCCCCCACCTGACAACCGGAGATATCTCATGACATCGACTCACCAGCAACCCAATCCCGCGACGGCCGACACGCCACGCGTCGCCGCGGCCGGCCATCAGACGCAGGTGCAGGCGCTCGCCCGCTACGCGGCGCGGGCTACGTTCGACGACCTGTCTGCCCAGTCGCGGACGGAGCTTCCGGTCCATATCCTGGACTGCCTAGCGTGCTCCATCGCGGCCCTCGGAGCCGGCCCGGTCAGCGCGTGCCGCGACCAGGTCAGCGACTTCGGCGGTGGTCACGGGGTGACGCTGATCGGCGGCGGCCAGGCCAATCCCGTCTACGCGGCGTTCTGGCACACCGTGCTCGTCCGTTATGTGGACTTCATGGACAACTTCCTCGCGCCGACCGAGACGTGCCACACGGCGGACAACTTCGGCGTCGCGCTGACCGCCGCGGAGCTGGCCGGCGGCACCGGCCGCGACCTGATGCTCGGCGTGGCGCTCGGTTACACCGTCCAGTCCCGCCTGGTCGACCACGGCAACTTCATGACCCGCGGCTTCGATCACACCGCACAGCTCGCCTTCTCGCACAACGCCGCGGCAGGGCGGCTGCTCGGCATGACCGAGGCGCAGATCGCGAACGCGATCGCGATGGCCGCCGCCAGCGATGCCTCCTTCGCGGTCATCCGCGCCAAGCCGCTGTCGCAGTGGAAGGGACTCGCGTCGGCGCAGTCCGCGCTCGGCGCGATGAACGCGCTGTTCCTGGCCCGGCGCGGGGTCCAAGGGCCGCTGCGCGTCGTCGAGGGACCCCTCGGCCTCGACCACCTGCTCGGCAGGCCCCTGTGCGTCGACTGGGACGCCGAGGGCTACGAGGGCGTCGTCTCCAGCACGATCAAGAAGTACAACGCCCAGATCCACACGCAGTCGGCGGTCTACTGCATGATCGAGCTCGCGGCCGCGAACCATCCCCGCCTGGATGTCGCCGCCGGGTTCGACCCGGCAACGATCGTCTCGATCGGCGCCGAGGTCCCGCAGATCACCTACGACTTCACCGGCGGCGGGCTGTACGGCACGGAGGCGGCCGTGACCTCGAAGGAACAAGCGGACCACGACCTGCGCTACCTGCTCGCCGTGGCGCTGCTGGACGGGAACGTCATGCCTGCTCAGTTCACCGACGAACGCGTCAACCGCCCGGACGTCCAGTCGCTGCTCACGAAAGTGTCCGCACGGCCGAACGCCTCCTACACCACGCAGTACCCGCGCCGCATGCCCGCGAAGATCACCGTGCGGCTGACGGACGGCACGACGCTCGAGCACGAGGTGCAGGACTATCCGGGGATGCCGTCGCGGCCGTTCACCTGGAACGACGTGGTCGAGAAGTTCGACCAGCTCACCGCCGATCGCATCGACAGCGACCTCGCGAACCAGATCAAGGACGCGGTCCACTCACTCGAGCACATCAAGGTCACCGACCTGATGGCCCTGCTCGCCCGCATTCACGTCGACCCCCCACGCACCAGCACCAGATAGAAAGGAACACCACATGGGCACCATCACTACCGCCGATGGCACGGAGATCTTCTACAAGGACTGGGGAACCGGTCAGCCGATCGTGTTCAGCCACGGCTGGCCCCTGTCGGCCGATGACTGGGACACGCAGATGATGTTCTTCCTGCTGCACGGGTACCGCGTCATCGCCCACGACCGGCGCGGCCACGGGCGATCCACCCAGACCGGCGACGGCCACGATATGGATCACTACGCCGACGATCTGGCCGCGGTGACGGCACACCTGGATCTCCACGACGCCGTTCACGTCGGCCACTCGACAGGCGGCGGCGAGGTCGCGCACTACCTCGCCCGGCACGGCGAGGACCGGGTGGCCCGGGCCGTGCTGATCAGCTCGGTTCCGCCGCTGATGCTCCAGACCGACGCCAACCCCGGCGGGCTGCCCAAGAGCGTGTTCGACGGGTGGCAGGAGCAAGTGGCGACTAACCGCACCGGGTTCTACCGCGACCTGCCGACCGGGCCGTTCTACGGGTACAACCGGCCCGGTGCCCAGCCGTCGGAGGCGATCATCGAGGCCTGGTGGCGGCAGGGCATGATGGGCGGCGCCAAAGCGCACTACGACGGGATCGTCGCCTTCTCCCAGACCGACTTCACCGACGACCTCAAGCAGATCACCGTGCCCGTCCTGGTCATGCACGGCGACGACGACCAGGTCGTGCCCTACGCCGACTCCGGCCCCCTGTCGGCCAAGCTGGTCAAGAACGGGACCCTGAAGACCTACCACGGCTACCCGCACGGCATGCCCACCACCCACGCCGACGTCATCAACGCCGACCTGCTGGCCTGGCTGCAGCAGTAGCGAGTACCACGGCCCGTTCGGAAAATAATGAACTGATCCCAAACGGGCCGTGGCGCTACGGTCCGGGCTTTACCCCGACGCCCTGTGGGCGCCGGCGCGAGAACTCATGAAGTAGGTGTGCGATGCCTTCCAGTGGTTCGTCTTCTCCGGGCACGGTCAGCGGAACAGTCCGCAACGTGGTGCTGGTACATGGCGCCTACGCCGACGGCTCGTCCTGGTCTGAGGTGATCGAGCGGGTGCAAGGCGCCGGGCTAGCCGCCACGGCTGTGCAGAACCCGCTGACCTCACTGGCCGATGATGTGGCGCACACCCGCCGCGTCCTGGCGCTCCAGGACGGGCCGGCGATTCTGGCCGGTCACTCCTTCGCCGGCACCGTGATCACCGAAGCGGGGATGGACCCGCGCGTGGTTGGCCTGGTCTACGTCGCTGCTCGCGCGCCCGACGCGGGTGAGGACTACGCCGCGCTGGCGAACCGGTTCCCGGCGCCGCCTGCGAACGCGGGACTTGTCTACACCGGCGGGTTCGGGGCGCTTTCCGAGGACGCGTTCCTGAACGATTTCGCCAATGGCGTCGACCCCGTCCGGGCGCGGGTCCTTTATGCGGTGCAAGGACGCGTTTCGGAGACTCTTTTCAGACATAAGACGACCGTGGCGGCATGGCGGTCAAAGCCGTCCTGGTATGCCATCTCCCGGCAGGATCGCACGACGTCGCCCGAGCTTGAGCGCTTCCTGGCCGACCGCATG
>JBAQAB010000493.1:0-6710 GCA_049285535.1 Xanthobacteraceae bacterium | reverse complement strand
CCTTGTAGAGCAGCGCCGAGATGAAATCGAGCTTGACCGCGAGCCGGGTGCAGCCCTGCAGGGTAAAGCCGTTGAAGAAGCCCGACTTCGGATAAAAATTCTTCAGCCTGTCGATGTCGCGGTGGATCAGGACGTTCTCCCAGGGGATGAACGCGTTGTCGAACACGAAAATCGCATCGTTCTCATCGAACCGCGAGGTCAGCGGATAATCCCACGGCGAGCCGGTGGCCGCCGCGGCGAGTTCATAGGACGGCCGGCAGATCAATTTGATGCCCGGCGTGTTCATCGGTGCGATGAACATCACCACCATGGCCGGATCGGTGATCTCCTGGCCCATGTTCTGGCCGAGGAAATTGTAATTGGTCAGCGCCGAATTGGTGGCGACCACCTTGGCGCCAGAAACGTAGATCCCGGCGTCGGTCTCTTTCTGGATGGTGATGTAAACGTCTTTGACCAGCTCGACCGGCTTGTTGCGATCGATTGGCGGATTGACCAGTGCGTGGTTGAGGAACAGTACTGCTTCCTGGCCGCGCTTGTACCAGGCGCGGGCGTTGTCGGCGAACTTGCCGTAGAACTCGGCATTGGCGCCGAGCGTGTTGAGGAAGGCCGCCTTGTAATCCGGGCTCCTGCCGAGCCAGCCGTAGCTGATGCGGGCCCAGGCGGCGATGGCGTCGCGCTGCGCGATCACGTCTTCGCGCGAGCGCGCCACCTTGAAGAATTTCATGGTGTAGCCGCCGGAACCGGTATCGGTCGGCGCCGTGAGCACCTCCTTGGTCGCCTTGTCGTGCAGCGCGTCGTAGAGCAGCGCCACCGAGCGCGCCGAGTTACGGAACGCCGGATGCTCGGTGACGTCCTTGACCCGCTCGCCGTAGATATAGATCTCGCGGCCGTCGCGCAGCGATTCTAGGAACTCGGCGCCGGTGAACGGGCGCTTCTTATCGGCGATGAGGTCTTCGGGATGCTGGGGCATCGGGTGCTCCCTTGTCGTTGGCCATTTCGTCAGTATACTGACAATTATTGGCGAGTATAGCGGCGCTGCGCTCTGGGCGTCAACGCGCCAGCTGGCCGCTACAACGGCCGCACGATCAAGAGGCTGCCAAGGGACTGCGATGGCGAAGGACGACGGCCGCCTCACCGACATGCCCGGCCATCTCATTCGCCGGCTGCAGCAGATCGCGTTTGCCTTGTTCCTTGATCAGGCCAAAGCGTTCGACTTCACGCCGGTGCAATATGCCGCGCTCTATGCCGTCAACAACAATCCGGGCATCGACCAGACCGCGCTGTGCAATGCCATCGCGCTCGATCGTTCGACCATCGGTGACGTCGTCGGCCGCCTGGAAAAGAAAGGCCTGATCACCCGCCGCAACGGCTCCGCCGACCGGCGCACCAAATCGCTGCACATCACCGCGGCGGGGCGCCGTCTGCTCGCAGATATCGAGCCGGCGGTCGAGGCGACGCAGCGCCTGATCCTGGCGCCGCTCAAGCCTAGCCAACGCACCGCCTTCATGCGGATGCTTAAACATCTCGTGCATCTGAATAACGAACGCAGCCGGGCGCCGCTGCGGCCGAAAGAAAGCCGAAGGCCATCGCATCCCGGGCGCGGCGCAGCACGAAGTGGTGCGCCGCAGACCCGGGATCGTCGCGAGGTCGGAGTTCGTGCGCCGAGATGACGACGTCCCCGGATCAGCGATGCACCGCTTCGCGCTGCATCGCGTCCGGGGAACAAGTCACTAAGCCTTCGCGCGCTGACAGGCTTCCCACAGGCTTTGCGCCGTGGCCGGCATTTCCAGATGCGCACCGGCGCCGTTCGGGATGGCATCGGCCACCGCGTTCATCACCGCGGCGATCGCCGCCGTGGTGCCGGCTTCGCCGACGCCTTTGACGCCGAGCGGATTCGTCGTCGCCGGCACGTTATGCATCGCTTCGCGCAACGGCGGCATGTCCTCGGCGCGCGGCATGGCGTAGTCCATGAACGAGCCGGTGACGAGCTGGCCTGAGTCGCTGTCGTAGACCGTGCGCTCCATCAGCGCCTGGCCGATGCCCGAAGCCAACGAGCCGTGCAGCTGGCCTTCGACGATCATCGCGTCGAGCGGATTGCCGCAATCGTCGACCGCGGCATAGGCGACGATTTCCATGTAGCCGGTTGCCCGATCAATCTCGACCTCGGCGATGTGGACGCCGTTGGGAAAAGTCTGCGGCGTGTCGGTGACGGATTTGGTGTCGAGGTCCTCAGCGATTTCGCCGCGTTTCTTCATCGCGGTGGCATGCGCGGCGACTTCGAACAACGACACGCGGCGGTCGGTGCCGACGACTTCGAAACTGCCCTCCTTGTAGGCGATATCGCCCTCGCCGGCCTCGAGCATGGCGGCGACGATCGGCTTGCCCTTTTTAAGAATTTCGTCGATCGCTTTGACCACCGAATGGCTCACCGTCATGCCCGAGCGCGAGCCGACCGAGGCATAACCCGGCAGCTCGTTTGCCGAGTCGCCGTGGGTGTGCGGAATCTTCTCCGGCGCAATGCCGAGCCGCTCGCCGATCAGCCGCGAGAACACGGTGGCGTGGCCCTGGCCAGTGTTCTGCACGTTGAGCCGCAGTTGCAACGTCTCGTTGCCGGGAAATTCCAGCAACGCGCTTTCGGTCGGCGAGCCGCCGGCATGTTCGAGCATGCAGCAGATGCCGAGCCCGCGATATTTGCCGCGCTTTTGCGCCTCGCGGCGGCGCTGCTTGAAGTTGCCGTAATCGGCAAGCTCCAGCGCCTTGTCGAGGATCGGCTCGAAATCGCCCGAGTCGATGACGGTGCCGACCTGGGTCTTGTATGGAAAGGCCGATTTTTTGACCAGATTGCGCCGCCGCAGCTTTACCGGATCGATACCGGTGATGCGGGCCGCTTCGTCAACGACGCGTTCCAGCGCATAGATCGATTCCGGACGGCCGGCGCCGCGATAGGGCGCGGTGGGCAGCGTGTTGGTGTAGGCGCATTTCACGGCGATATCGATCTTGGGAATGTCGTACATGCCGGGCAGGCAGCGGGCGAAGCTCAGCGTCGGGATGGCGGCGCCGATGGCGCCGAGATAGGCGCCCATATTGCCGACGCTGCGGATGCGCAGCGCCAAAAATTTTCCCTTCTCGTCAAGCGCCAGCTCCACCTCGGAATGAATGTCCCGCGCCTGGTTGTCGGACAGGAACGCTTCCGAGCGGCCTGACATCCAATGCACCGGGCGGCCAAGCTTCTTCGCCGCCATCAGGAGCGCCATGTATTCCGGATAGGCCGATGTCTTCAGGCCGAACGCGCCGCCGACGTCCTCGGTGATGACACGCAATTTCTCCTTCGGCCAATTCATGATGCCGAGGATGTTGTCGCGCATGGTGCCGGCGCTCTGCGAGCAGGTGCGCAGCGTATAAGCGTCGCGCGCGGCGTCGTAGCTCGCGGTGGCGCCGCGTGGCTCCATCGAGGCGACGCAGAGGCGCTGATTCATTTCGCTGATGCGCGCGACGTATTTGGCCGAGGCGAAAATGCGCTCGACCTCGGCGGCATTGGCGGCCGGATCGGCGGCCGGCCCCGGCCAATCGACCGCGAGATTGTTGGGCGTCTCCGGCCAGATCTGCGGCGCGCCGGCTTTGAGCGCGTCGCGCGCGTCGGTCACCGGCGTGAGCGGCTCGTATTCGACGTGGACGAATTCGCTGGCGTCTTGCGCCGCAAGCGCGCGCTCGGCGACAACCACGGCCACCGCTTCGCCGATATGCAGCACCCGGTCCTTGGCCAGCGCCGGCCGGTTGGTAACGATGAGCTTTGTGCCATCGCGGCCCGGCAACGGCGGGTGCCGCGAGATATTGCCGATGCCGTCCATGTCGGCCGCGGTCAAAACCGCGATGACGCCGGGCATGCCCGCGGCGCCCGACGTTTCGATGCTGACGACGCGGGCGAAGGCATGCGGCGAGCGCACGAAATAGGCGTAAGCCTGGTTCGGCAGCGGCGCATCGGCGACATAGCGGCCGTGGCCGCGGACCAGAACGTCATCCTCGACGCGGCCATGGAAGGAATGCGTATTGGCGTCGATCTTGGCGTCCATGCTGGGTTCCGGGGGGTGTTTGATCGGGTGTTGGAGCACCCCTTATAACCGAAACTGGCGGGGAAAAACCTACCCCTCAAGCATCCTTGAACGACGCCGCCCGCATAGCTTGCATGCCTCTTCGGGTTATGAGCAAAACATGCCGCGCCAACCGGGGAGAGAATATGACAGTGGCCCAGAAGATTCGCACCATCGATACCCACACTCACATCCTTGCCGATGCCACGATCAAACTCCTGCAGAAGGAGATCCCGAAGCTCGGGCTCAAGCTCACCCCCTATGACGACGAGAATTCGGTGATCGAGGTTGCCGGCGTGCCGTACCGGCCGTTTCCGCGCGGCGGTCATAATGTCGAGCGCCGCTTTGCCGACATGAACGCCGCCGAGGTCGATGTGCATCAGCTCACGGTGTCGCCGCAGACCTGGCTCTATAACCAGGAGCTCGCCGTTACAGCCGCCGCCGCTACGATCCAGAACGACGAAATCGCGCGGCTGGGCAAAGAGCATCCGGACCGCTTCGCCGGCATCGCCACGCTACCGATGCAGGCGCCGGACAAGGCCGCCGAAGAATTACGCCGCGCCATGACAAAGCTTGGGCTGCACGGCGCCATGATCGCCTCGAACGTCAACGGCAAGAATCTCGACGATCCGAGTTTTGAGCCGGTCTGGGCGGCCGCCGCCGAGCTCGACGCCTTCATGGTGATCCATCCCGGCAACATCGCCGGCGCCGACCGGCTGTGCTCGTATTATCTCAACAACCTGATCGGCAATCCGCTCGACACCACCATCGCCGCGGCCTGCCTGATCTTCGGCGGCGTGATGGAGCGTTATCCCACGCTCGATTTCGTCATGGTGCATGCCGGCGGTTTCATTCCCTATCAGGGCGGACGCTGGGTGCACGGCTGGGAAGTCCGGCCGGAGCCGAAACTGCATCTGAAACACTCGCCGCAGCGTTATCTCGACCGCTTGCGCTACGATACCATCACCCACGCCAAGGCGCCGCTCGAATTTCTCATCGGCTCGGCCGGCGCCGACCGCGTTTTCCTCGGCAGCGACTATCCCTACGACATGGGCACCGGCGAATGCGTGCGGCAGGTCAAGGCAGCCAATATTTCAGCGGCCGACCGCGACAAGATTCTCGGCGCTCACGCGGCGGCGATCCTGAGCAAGAAGCGCGCACACGCAACGGCATAGCGGCAATGGACGACCAGACAAATATGTTGCTGATTCCCGCGCGCGCCACGCGCGCACTGATCGCGGATTGCTTCGCTGCCGCCGGCCTGCCACAAGCCGATGCCGCGCGTTGCGCCGAATTGATGACGGAAGCCGATCTCACCGGCGCCGACGGTCACGGCATTTTCCGGCTGCCGCAATATGTACGCCGGCTCAACGCTGGTGGCTTCAACAAGCAGCCAAACATCACGGTGACGAAGACCGCCCCGGCGACCGCCTTGGTCGACGGTGACAACTGCATGGGCCACCTGGTCATGTCGCGCGCCACCACCGAGGCGATGGCCATGGCCCGCGAAACCGGCGTGTCATGGGTCGGCGTGCGCCGCTCCAACCATGCCGGGCCGGCTGGGCTTTACGCGGAAATGGCGGCGGCCGGCGGCCTGATCGGCTTCTACGCCGCAGTCGCCAACGCCAATCACATGGCGACCTGGGGCGGCGCCGATTTGCTGCTTGGCACCAATCCGCTGGCCATCGGCGTGCCGTCCGGCGGCCAGCCGCTGGTGTTCGACATGGCGACCTCGATCGTCGCCTACGGCACGGTAAAGAAATATGGGCTGCGCGGACTGACCATGCCGGAGGGGTGGTTCGTCAAACCGCAGACCGGCGAGGCCATCACCGATCCGAGCAAATCAGGCGAAGGCATTCTGCTGCCGATGGGCGAATACAAAGGCTCCGGTCTGGCGCTGATGATCGGGCTCCTCGCCGGCGTGCTCAACGGCGCCGCCTTCGGCCGCGACGTCGTCGACTTCAATGCCGACGATGCGAGCGAGACCAATACCGGGCATTTCATGATCGCGGTCGATATCACGCGCTTCGTGCCGCTGCAGACCTTTACCGCCGAGGTCGACCGCCACGTGCGCGATTTGCGTGCTTCGAAACGCCTGCCCGGCGTCGACGCCATCCGCCTGCCCGGCGACCGCCGCGCCGAGTGCCGCGACGAGCGCCTGCGCGACGGCGTACCGATCGCCGCGCCGCTGTTGGCGCAGCTCGACAAGCTCGCCGCTGAGCTGAAAGTAAAGCCGCTACGCCAACGTTAAGCGCGACGCCACGTCACAATACGTCACAGTCAGGGGGAACTTGACACCTGCTTGCCCACCGCCCAGTAATTTGGGCAAAAGCCCACAGCAACGGCCCGGACAAGACCCAATCGGAGGCGACGTATCATGTTGTTTACAAAGAGACAGTTGATTTCGACGGCCGCGGCGGCCGGCTCGGCGGCAGTGCTGGCGCCGATGCGGCGCGCCAGCGCCGCCCTCGACAAGATCTCGGTCGCGGTGATCCCCATCGCCGACTGCGCGCCGATCTATCTGGGCAAGGCCAAGGGCTTCTTCGCCAAGCAGAATCTCGATGTCGAGCTGTCGACCCAGGGCGGCGGCGCCGCCATCATCCCGGGCGTGCTGTCCGGCCA
>JBAQAB010000492.1:0-3490 GCA_049285535.1 Xanthobacteraceae bacterium | reverse complement strand
CCAATTGGCTCCAGTCGAATCCAGTAGGTGCCTTAGCGGCAGCCTTGTTGATCGCGTCCTGGCTAATCACCGTATAAAGCTCGCCCTCACCGCTCTTAGTTGCGTATTTGGCGATCGCCGCGTCGGTGAGCGTTCCAAGCATGCCCCAGGTGCAGATCTTCACACCCTTGTTGGCGTAGCCGACGCCGACGATGCAATGACCGTTGGTCGGAACAGGAGGCCCGGCGACGTCCCAGGTGAAGCCCGGAGCGTTGGGCATTGGGCTGACCCATTTGTCCGGCAGCTCAAGCCCGAAATACAAATTTTCGAACAGCCAAAGCGCCGTGCGGTACTCGGTCGGATTGCTGCCGTCGACTGACATCCAGCCTGCGATCTCGTGCGAGCCGTCCGGCGCACCATGGTGCTGCCAGTAATTCAGCGCAGTCTGCTCGTCGCATCCATTGTCGGTGTTGGGATGCCCTGGAACATAGCCGCCGATTTCTTCGTAAAGCTTGGTGATCTGGGCGTTGTTGTAAATGAACTGCTTGCCGGCGCCGCCGGTGAGTACGCCGACGACATGACCGATCCCGGCAATCACGCAATCGCCCAGTGTGTCGTTGAGATACATCTCAGAGAGGGCTTTGGAAGCCTTCGACGAGTAATCGGTGGATGCCGGGGGCGCCGGTAGATCTTTCAGAAGGTAATTTCTCAAACTGAACCGTGGGCATCTCGCCACCGGCCGTCTGCGACCCATTTTGAATCGTCGATGGGTGGTCTCGAAATCCTTTGTCCTCTTTGCCATGTCGCCCTCCTGGGAGTTCGCGGTGGGCGATCGAGAGGCTGAAAGCTGACGGTGATGCCTTTGCGCTTCTTTGAACTCTATTGAGGAGACCGGTCGCTAAGCCCGAGATCGTCAAGTGGAATGCACGTCCAACGTGCACTCGGATCGTGCAGGGCTAGCGATGATGAGTCTGTGACCGAGGTAACAGCAAAAAGAGCCAATTATCAGTTCGGTTGACGGCCGGTCGCGGAATTGTTCAAGCGCTGGCCGGTTCAACCCTGCGGCTGCGGCTCCAGCGGGCCGGCCTCCGGGCGTGGCCGGTTGCGGCCGGCGCCGGCGGTCGGCACGGTCGAGTTGCGCGGCGTGGTCGGCTCGATCACCGATTCGCGGTTCGGCTTCTTGCCGAGCAGCAAATCCTTGATCTCGTCGCCGGTCAGCGTCTCGAATTCCAGCAAGCCCTTGGCGAGCGTTTCCAGGTCGGCACGCTTATCGGTCAGAATCTGCTGCGCCTCGGCATAGCCGGCCTCGACCAGGCGCCTGATCTCGGCGTCGATCTTCTTGACGGTCTCTTCCGAAATGTTCTGCTGGCGGGCCACCGAATAGCCGAGGAACACTTCCTCCTGGTTTTCGCCATAGGCGACCGTGCCGAGCGCGTCGGAGAGGCCCCAGCGCGTCACCATCAAGCGGGCAAGCTTGGTCGCCTGCTCGATGTCGGACGCCGCACCGGACGTCACCTTCTCCCTGCCGAATACCAATTCCTCGGCGACGCGGCCGCCCATCATGATGGCAAGCCGCGAGGTCATCTGCTCGAGCGACATCGACAGCTTGTCGCGCTCGGGCAATTGCATGACCATGCCGAGCGCACGGCCGCGCGGAATGATGGTCGCCTTGTGCACCGGATCGGTCGCCTTGACGTTGAGCGCGACGATGGCGTGGCCGCCTTCGTGATAGGCGGTGAGGAGCTTCTCCTCTTCCGTCATCACCAGCGACTTGCGCTCGGCGCCCATCATCACTTTGTCCTTGGCGTCCTCGAACTCGACCTGCGTCACCATGCGCTTGTTGCGCCGCGCCGCCATCAAGGCAGCCTCGTTGACGAGGTTCATCAGATCGGCGCCGGAGAAGCCGGGCGTGCCGCGCGCGATGGTTTTCAGGTTCACGTCGGGCGCCAACGGCACCTTGCGCACGTGCACCTTCAAGATCTGCTCGCGGCCGACCACGTCGGGGTTTGGCACGACGACCTGGCGGTCGAAGCGGCCCGGCCGCAGCAAGGCCGGGTCGAGCACGTCGGGGCGGTTGGTCGCGGCGATCAAAATGATGCCTTCATTGGCCTCGAAGCCATCCATCTCGACGAGCAGTTGGTTCAGCGTCTGCTCGCGTTCGTCGTTGCCGCCGCCGAGGCCCGCGCCCCGGTGGCGGCCAACGGCGTCGATCTCGTCGATGAAGATGATGCAGGGCGCGTTCTTCTTGGCCTGCTCGAACATGTCGCGGACGCGGCTGGCGCCGACGCCGACGAACATCTCGACGAAGTCGGAGCCGGAAATGGTGAAGAACGGCACGTTGGCCTCGCCGGCGATGGCGCGCGCAAGCAGCGTCTTGCCGGTGCCGGGCGGACCGACCAGGAGCACGCCACGCGGAATGCGTCCGCCGAGCCGCTGGAATTTTGCCGGATCGCGCAAGAATTCGACGATCTCCTGCAGATCGAGCTTGGCTTCGTCGACGCCGGCGACGTCCTCGAAGGTGACGCGGCCATGCGCCTCGGTGAGGAGCTTGGCGCGGCTCTTGCCGAAGCCGAGCGCCTTACCGCCGGCGCCTTGCATTTGGCGCGACAGGAAAATCCACACCCCGATCAGCGCGACGAACGGCAGCCAGGAGATCAACAGCGACACGAACCACGGTACGTTGTCGCTCAGCGGCCGCGCGGTGATCGACACGCCCTTGTCATAAAGACGCTTCACCAGGGTCGGGTCGCTCGGCGCATAGGTCTGGAAGGCGCGGCCGTCGGTGAAATCGCCGTGGATTTCGGGGCCTTGGATCAGGACATCGCGAACGCGGCCCTGATCGACCTCATTGAGCAGTTGCGAGAACGAGATGTCCTGCGCGGTGGTATGCTGGCCGGGGTTCTGAAATAGCGTAAACAGCGCGAGCAACAGCAGGACAATGATGACCCAGAGGGCAAAATTGCGCAGATTGGCGTTCATCTTAAGTCCTTGCCCCGGCCGAGCGGAGTCCGGGGTTATTGCCTGCCCGCCAATCGTGGCGGCTTCACGTCCCCGCTATCAGGCAATGTAGGCGCCAGCCCGCCCCCTGCCAAGGGAACCCCACGCGCGACCAGCCAATTTTACAGCTATTTCGTAAAGCTCCTGTTGCGATCCGGACGAAAAGCCGCCTTGCGGCGCGCCGGCGCGCGCTCGACCGTCAGCCGCTCGCTGTCAAGGCTGATGAGCGCCCCGGCAAGGGTCCGGCGCAGCCGGGACTGAGTCTCGCGCAGGCTGTCATAAAGGCTTTCGAGCTTGGCAAGCTCGACCGGGCCCTCGTCTCCGGTATGGGCGATGGCGCGACCGAGGAGCCGCAACGCGACTTCGGCGGGCAGATTTGCAAATTGCGCGGTCGCGAAGGCGACAGGACCGCGTGCCGGCCACGGGCCGGGAGCGAGCGCCGCGCGTGCGGCGGCAACGGCGAATTCGATCGCCGCGTCGGCGCGGCGTACGCGGGCGGCCAAGCGCGCGAGAC
>JBAQAB010000491.1:0-15227 GCA_049285535.1 Xanthobacteraceae bacterium | reverse complement strand
GCATGGAGCCGCTCGCGGCCGCGCGATAAGGCCGGCGGCCGTCGGAACAAGACTCTCAAGGCGCTCATTATTGCATTGCGAAAGGCTCGTCAGATTAGCGCGACGCTGCGCGCTTATTTTTGGCGATTGAAGTTCGATCTCGAGGCGCGGGGTCTTCCAGTCGCGTTCGATGGCCTCTACACTCGGGACAAGGGCGCATTCTGCACAACGAAAAAAACACATATTGGGGAGACGTGCGATGGAGGCAGCGGCGACGGTCCAAGCGACGGCTCAAGAGGCGGCCCAACAGATCGTTGCGGTTCGCGGATGGCCGCAGCGGTGGCGAAGGCTCTTCACCTTCGCGTTCTTTTTCATGATGACGATGCAGATCGACAAGCTCAATTTGTCGTTCATGTTCGTCGACCAATCGTTCATGTCGCACTTCGGCCTGCTCGGCAAGCCTGCATTGATCGGTGCGCTCACCGGCGGCTTTCTAATTCCCTACGGATTCTGTGCGGTCGCTTGGGGACCGGCGATCCAGCACTGGGGCGCGCGGCGGATGGCGGTCGTCGGCATCGTCGCGTGGGCGGCGATCATGGTGCTCCACGCGTTTGCCGCAAGCTACGGGGAGCTCTTGGCGCTGCGTATCGCGCTCGGTGTGGTCGAGGCATGCGCGATCCCGCTGCTTGCCTGGTTCACCGCGCATTGGCTGCCGTTCGACGAGCGGGCCCGCGGTCAAGCGCCGTGGACGACCGGAATTGCCATCGGCACGGTCATCACGCCGATCTTCGTCATCTGGCTGCTCGGTCAGATGCCGTGGCAGACGACGTTCTATATCTTTGCTGCGCTCCCGTTAATCCCGCTCGCATTGCTGCTCCGGCTGCCCGACGATCCTGCGAACGCGCCCGGCATGCCGGCGTGGGAGCTCGAGACGATCAAGCGCGGAACGCTTTCCAACGAGCTCGACGCGCTCAAGCTTCCGGAGAAGCGTGTGCACACGTTCCTGCAGACGATCTCAAGCTATCGCGTGTGGTTGATCGGGCTCATGGACCTGGGCGCGACGGCCGGCTTCTATGGGCTCATTACGTTCGGGCCGGTCTACCTTGTCCGGATACGGCACTTTCCGGCGACCGACATGAGCTACGTCCTCTCGGGCGGAGCACTGGTCGGGGCATTGTGCGCGATCCTGTTGGCCATCGACTCCGACCGCCGCAAGCGCCGCGCCTGGTACGGCTTCGGGCTTTTCGTCGCCGGGGCAATTTTCCTGACCACGGAGCTCTTCCTGACGAACACAACGGGCGCGGCAATCGCCTTGGCACTGGCGAGCGCGAGCGCAACGCCTTCGCTGGTCGTCATCTGGAGCCTGACGCACTCCGTCGCCGAGCGGACGACGATCGCCTCGACCGTGGGTGCGACAGCGGCGGTTGGCATCGGCTTGGCCGGCGTCATCAATATCGGGATGGGAAGCGTCATTGCCGCCAATGGCAACTACGCGGCCGGCTTTCTCCTGGTCCTCTTCTTCTATGTCGTTGCGGCGATCTCGGCGCTTATCCTGGCGCTGCAGTCGTATTAGCAGCGGCATGCCCGGCGCGATTACGCTCGCGCCGGGCATGTAGCGGGAAGCGTACTTAACAAAAGATTTCTGCGATAGCAGGCATTTTGCCCAGTCTGTGTGAGTTCCAGCAACGCCGATTCGGTAATGTCGCGCCCTGCAAGACCGGGGCGAAAATGCATTTCAGAAGCCTTACAGCCCGCTTCAACAATCTTGGCGGCTCGCTGGTCGTTTTGAGTGTCGGACTGGCACTTGGGCTATGGGTCTTTGCGCTGGCCCGAACGGCCTTCGCTAATTCATTCTGCGACTGAAAAGCCTTGGTAGACGCGATCGTCTTCATTAATTTTATAGACTGTGCGCAGGGCCTGTACGAAATTGACCGCATTGCGGTGCTCGATGACGACCCCCTTGGGACGGCCGGTCGATCCGGACGTGTAAATCACATAGCAAATATCACGAGGGGTGATGATCGGCATCGATACGGACCCGGAAGTGGTATCGTCACAGCCCTTGTCGATAACCAGAATTGTCGCCGTCAACTCGTCAGTGATGATTCCAGCCAGAGTGCGGTCAGTGAGAACAATTCCGATTGCGGCGTCTTCGACGATTGCGCGGATCCGGCCAACCGGGAACTTTGAGTCGATCGGCACGTAGCCTGCGCCGGATTTCAGGATGCCGAGCATTGCCGCGAACAGGTCGCACGATTTGACCATGAACAACGCGACGAGCGTGTCGGTGCCTGCGCCTGCAGCCCGCAGACGCAGTGCGATGCGGTCGGCCGCTCATTTAATTGGGCATAAGTCAGGGCCTCACCATTGCACTCGACGGCAGTATGGTTCGGACGACGCCGAACCTGTTCCTCGAAATAGTGATGCAGGAGTCCATCGATTGCCCCGGCTGCCTCCAACGCTTGTTCGGCATTGACATGTTTCATCGTCGGTCACCGATCAGGGCAAGATTGTGTGTGGAGGCGGCGACAAAGTGGAGGCGGCGCGGCCCGGCGAGCCAGCAGTCATCAACTGAACGTCGACTGGCGAGAAGGGCTCTCGCCGGTTTATCACCAACGAGGCGTGATAAAGTGAGTGCTTGGTGGAAAAATAAAATTCTTCGACAATGTTCCCCGATGCGGGATTGCCGTTTTCTTGAATCGTTTCCAAACTGAAGGACAGCCGGGAGCAACTCTACATTCCGAGTCAGAATCAATGTGCATTCTGCGACAGCGATCTTGAACTAATCGTCGGCCAAACTGAGCGCCTCCGATTCTGCTGCCATATGCATGAGTTGGCCTATCAGAAGCGGGTTCGCGATCGCGTATTGCCGCGCGCCGCTGCTGATCCGCACAAAGTGACGATAAGCTGCGACAACCCGGCTGGTCGGGATCCGCGGTCGATCGGCGCGGTTGGACCACGGACCAGGGCGCGGGGCCTGAGACACAAAGTCATTGTCGGCGGCGCCACCGCGCCGATCGTCCCCCTACGAGGGCCGCTTTCGCGGTCACCTCGGGGAGATGGAACGATGCCTCACTCCAGCGGCTCGACCTTGACCAAAGCGTGGTCGTGGTTGGAGCCGACCCAGAACGACACCGGCGCGGTGCGGTTGTCGATCGCCACCGTGCGCATATTGGTGTCCGAGGGCATCAGGAATTGCGCCGTCTCGCCGGTCTTCGGATCGACCCGCACGACGCGGTCGGTCGACATCGTGGAGGCCCACAGGTCGCCGTTCTTGTCGAACTCGGCGCGGTACGGGTAGGTCTCCGGCGGCAGATTATATTCGGTGAAGCTTTCGGTCTTCGGATCGAACACCGCGACCTTGTTGCCGCGATATTCGGTCACCGTGATGCGGTCCTGGCCGTCGATCTCCATGCGGCGCAGCCGGGCGTGCGGGGTCGGCGGCGTGTACCACGTCACCTGCTGCGTCTTGGCGTCGATCTTGCCGAGATGCCCGTCGTCGAATTCGGCAAGCCACAGATTGTTCTTGGAATCCGAGATCACCTGATAGATGCCGTAGTTATGGCCGGGGGGCAGCATGCTGGTCGGATGGAATTTCTCCCATTTGCCGCTGGCTAGATCGAGGCGGAAAATATCGGCGGTGCCGACGCTCTTGGTCCAGACCTTGCCATCGACGTCGTGACGCAGGCCGACGAAGTTAAGCTGCACGGTGTTGTCGTTCCATTCCGCCGGCAGCGGATAATATTTGGCTTGGCCGGTTCTCGGATCGAGCACGCCGATGGCGCCCTGGTACATGGTGTCGAACCAGAGCTTGCCTTCCTTGTCGAACTCGAGGCTGAGCAGGCCGACCGGTGCGTCGGGCTTGAAGGTCTTGATCGGATATTCGGTGAGCTTCTGCGTCTTCGGGTCGAACTTCGAGATAAATTGCTCGCCGAAGTCGGTGTACCAGACATTGCCGTCCTTATCGAGAATGATGTCGTGCGGCTCGATGGTCGGCCGCGGCAGCGCATATTCGGTGACGATGGCGCGGGTCGAGACCCCGGTCGGCCGCGGCAGCGTTTTGAGCGCATAGGACCAATGATCGCTGGCGCTGAGATTGATGGTGGCGAGGTATTCGGCCGCCTTGCGGTATTGCTCCGGCGTGCCGGCGCGCGAGCGGTCGAGCATCGGCTGCGGCTTGATCGGCTGGCTCACCGCGCCATAGCCTTTCATGCGCGAAATGACTTGCATCCACTCGTTGACGTCATGGGTCGAGAGCACGATGCGTTCCATGGTGTGGCAGCTCGTGCAGTCGAGCAGGAACGCCTTCTGGTCCGGCGTGCCGGGGATGCTCATCATCCATTCGGCATTGGTGAGCTCGGCGGCGAGATTTTTGGTGGGCACGAGCTTTAAGTTCACGACCACCGGATCGTCGGCAGCGAGTTCGGTCGCGGCTGGAGCGGCGAGATCGTAGCCGACGGCGCGGATCGCTAGCGTATAGTGGCCGGGCTCGAGCCGATTTTCCGGGAAGGCAAAGTGACCGGTCTTATCGGTGGTGACGCTGACCGAGACGATGGAGCCGTCCTTGTGCGCGGTGACGACGACGCCTTCCATGGCGCCTTCAGCGTCGGAACTGACCTGGCCGGTTATTGCGGCCGGTGCGTCTTTGGCGTTCGCCGCCGACGGTCCCGCCTGCACCAGCGCGGCCGCCAGCACGGCCATAGCCACCATGGATAGTTTCATCGCTCGCTCCCTAAGGATTCGCCGTTATTGCTTTACGCGCATTCTGCGCCTGCGCGCCGCCGCCAACAAGTGGATTCCGGCCAAGTCAGGGTTGCGTAATCGGCATTTTGACGGGGCATGATCTTTTCCGAAAACCGGTACCCACTTTTCGGGATCATGCTCTAGGCGAGGTGCGGCAGCGCGGCGTCGAGCAATAAGCCGGCGAACAGGATCAGGCCGGCGTCGCGGTCCGATTTGAACACCGCGAGGCAATTGTCGGGATCGGCGATATTGAGGCGCGCGATCTGCCAGCCGAGGTGGGCGGCAAAAGCGATGAGCCCTAGCGCGAAAACCAAGCCCGCGCCGGCGGCATAGCCCGCGGCGCCGAGCAGTACGACGGCAACGCCGTAAAATAGGGCCAGCATCGGCTTGGTGCGCGGCCCGAACAGCAATGCCGTCGACTTGATGCCGATCAGCGCATCGTCCTCACGATCCTGGTGGGCGTAGATGGTGTCATAGCCGATCACCCAGGAGATCGATCCGGCATAGAGAAGGAGCGCGGGGAGGTCGAGCCGGCCGAAGGCGGCTGCCCAGCCCATCAGCGCGCCCCAGGAAAACGCCAAGCCCAAAACGATCTGCGGCCAATAGGTAATCCGTTTCATGAACGGATAGACCGCGACGATGACAAGCGAGGCGATGCCGAGCGCGATGGTGAAGCCGTTGAAGCTCAACAGCACGGCAAGTCCGACCAGTGCTTGCAGGACGAGGAACGCGGCGGCCTGCCTGACGCTGACCTGGCCAGACGGGATCGGCCGCGAGGCGGTGCGCTCGACCGATTTATCGAGATCGCGGTCGACGATGTCGTTCCAGGTGCAGCCAGCGCCGCGCATGGCGAACGCGCCGATAAAGAACAGCACAAGGCGCAAAACGCTGGGTGCGCTCGCGTGCGCAGCGACTGCGGCCAATGCCGCCGACCACCAGCACGGGATTAGCAGGAGCCACGAGCCGATGGGGCGGTCGAGGCGGGACAGCCGCAGATAGGGACGCGACCAGGCCGGTGCGAGCGTATCGACCCAATTGCCGGTCGCGTCGGCGACCGAACCGGCCGCGGGATTCATCTTATCGTATGGTTTCTGCCGGGGCTCATCGGCTGAGCGGATTGCCGGTCAACGTATCGAAGGTGCCGCCGCGGCCGGCTTTGGTCGTGGTATTGGCCGACGAGTCGACCGGCGTTGTCTTGATGGCGTCGCTGAGCGACGGCGCTTTCGGCTCGGGCGCCTCGGTGCAGGCGGCGTCGCGGAATTTCACCGACTTTTCATGGCTGGCCTTGGCGGCAGTGACGGCTTGATCGGGCACACCGCACCAGGTTTTATTGTCGATCAGGAACTTGACGATCTTGTCTTCGGCAGCGACGAACACGGTCATCAGCCGGCAGATCTCTTTGCGGTCGGCCCGCGCTTTCATCGCCGCCTGCACGGCGTTGGCCTTGACCTGGGTGGCCTGACTAAGCGCCGGGAACTGCATGCATTGCGCTGGCTGACCCAGCTGCGCGCGCGCCGGTGGGGCGCCAACTGCAACGGCTGCCGACGCCAGGCAGAGCGCAATGGCGAGGCGATTCATCGATAAGCCCCCGCGACAAGTTCCATTGAGGTCCGGTGGAAGGTTCCGTTGGAGTTCAATTTCAGTCCGCAAAACTCGGCAAACACGATTCACTGTGCCCGAAGTCGCGCGGCGATTAAAGACTAGTCGAATTCGGCGATTGCGCGGCAAGAGCGCCGCTTCACCCTCTTTTCCGAGGCGAGCTTTAGGGGCAAAACGACGCTGGCACCCGTCCGCTGCCTGTTTTGTGCCAAATCCGGTCGACGACCCCGCTTTTGCCATGTCCGCCTACGATTTCCGCAGTCCCCGGCTTTTCATCGATGCGCCGCTCGAAGCCGGCGGTACCGTCGCGCTGGAGCGTCCCCAGGCGCACTATCTCAGCCACGTGCTGCGGCTTACTGCCGGCGACCGGGTCCTCGCTTTTAACGGCCGGGACGGCGAGTGGAGCACGACCTTCGAGGGCGGCGGCAAGCGCACGAGCCTTGCCGTCGACGCCAAGACCCGCCAACAGACCGCCGTCGCCGACCTGCATTACCTGTTTGCGCCGCTTAAAGCCGCCCGGCTCGACTACATGGTGCAGAAGGCGGTGGAGATGGGCGCGTCGCGGCTGGTGCCGGTCCTCACCCGCCACGGCCAGGTGACGCGGGTCAATCTTGAGCGGATGCGGGCCAATGCCATCGAGGCGGCCGAGCAATGCGGCATTCTGGCCTTGCCGGAGATCGCCGAGCCGGCGACCCTGTCGCGCTATCTCGCCGGCCGCGACCCGGCGCGCTTGCTGGTGTTTTGCGATGAAGACGCCGACGCCGCCAATCCGGCAACCGCGCTTGCCACGGCCTCCGTGCCAAGCGGGCTCGCGGTGCTGGTCGGGCCGGAAGGCGGTTTTGCCGAGGACGAGCGCGCGGCGCTGGTCAAACAGCCTAACGTGGTGCGGCTGTCGCTCGGTCCGCGCATCTTGCGGGCCGACACCGCGGCAGTGGCGGCGCTGGCCGTGGTGCAGACGGTGATCGGCGACTGGCGATAAGGTTAGTGAATGCGGCCCGGCCGGTCGTAGCAGACGAAGCTGACGTAATCGCCGTAGATGCGATGAATGCTGGTCACCTTGCCGAGACGGCCGTAGCGCGCGCAAAAGCTTTCCGCGACTTCCTGGTATTCCCCAGGCAGGCCGAGGCGATAGGGAAATATGCCGCCGGTATTGTTGCCGGTGATGCCGGGACCGGGGCCGGCGAAGTCGGCGCCGAACGCCATAGCTTCGGTCATGGCGCCGGTATTGGCCGCCGCCGCAAACAGCGCCGCAGCGCCGAACGCAATCAAGAGCTTACGAACCATCGGCGAGCCTCCCGCGCCCAAGCCAGGGTCGCAACCTTAAATCCCCAGGCAGCGGAATGAAAGCGGCTCGCGGCGGTTCGGCGCCTGCGGCAAACGAAATTCACATCATCGAATAGGCGCTCGCCACCATGCCGACCGGGCGGCGGTCTGCGGCGTGGAGCAGCATGACCCGGCCGAAGCTGGTGTTGCGGCCGATACGCACGACGCGGGCGTCGGCGACGATGTCGAAATTCACCGGGCGGAGAAAGTGGGTGGTCTGATCGATGGTGCTCATCGGCCGGTAGCCGTTCCAGGCTGCCGAGCAGGCAATGACCATGGCGGTGTCGGCAAGCGCCATCAGCGCCTGGCTGCACACCGCCACGCCGTCCGAGCAGATCTTCTTCGAGAACGGCAGCCGGACCGTGGCGCCGGGTTGCCAATCGGCCGGCGCGCCCGGCGGACGCGCCGGCTCGACGCTCTCCACCAACAGCGCGAGATCCTGCACCCAGGATGGGAACACTTCGGTCATCAGCCGCCCAGCCGCCTGCAGTCCGAACGAAGGCTGCGGCTTTA
The DNA here is from genome assembly GCA_049285535.1 of Xanthobacteraceae bacterium. GTDB lineage: Bacteria > Pseudomonadota > Alphaproteobacteria > Rhizobiales > Xanthobacteraceae > BOG-931. The sequence continues at coordinate 7,070 of JBAQAB010000491.1, read as the reverse complement.
AAAGCCGATGCACGTCGCCCATCGTCGTTCTCCCCCAATCAAGCCCCGTCGCTCCGCCGCCCTCACGGCAGAACACGCCAATTTCATCCACGCAGATTGAACAGGACGCCGCAGATTCGCGGCATTGCTCTGTGCGAGCACGCTGACAAACGAATCAAATGCAACGACTGCAACGTGGTAGCATAAGATAGGTATATTCCAGTAGTTCGCGATCGCCGCGGCGCCGGCGGCGCATGGCGTAGGCCGTGGCGCAGCCCATTTTCGGGGACCTTGACCGACAGGCGTGGGCACGGCACGCTGACGGCGTTTCGTGGGGTCTTGGGGAAGGCAAAATGGCACGATCGAAGCTGCGGGTGGGTTTCGGCCTTTCGGCATTCGCCGCGACGGTCGCCGTCGCGCTCGGCGTGTTGTCAGGGGCGCCGGCGCGAGCCGCGACCATCCTGGAGAAGAATTTCTGGATGCCCGGTCCGGATTACGATCGCGACCTGCCGGCTTGCGAGTATCACGCCGCGCTCGACCGCATTATCCGAGACTTTCGCGTCAAGGAAGATCGCTTCTGGAATTCCGAGCTGCAGATCGTCGGTTTCGAGAACATCCACGAGATCGACACCATGCCGTGGGGGGCGCAGGCCATCCCGCGCCGCTACTGCGGCGGCACCGCCGTGATCAACAACTCGACCAGGCATACGATTTACTATTCGATCGCCGAGGATGAGGGCATGACCGGCATCGACTGGGGCGTCAATTTCTGCGTGGTCGGGCTGGACCGCAACGATGCCTACGGTCCGCAATGCCGCGCCGCGCAGCCCTGATCGAGGCGCGAGCTAATCCCGCAACGCCTGCAAAACACAATCGCGCAGCCGCACCGGGTCGCGGGCGCCGCGCTGGGCGAACTCGATCACAGTCTTGGCGACTGCGTCGGTCTCGCTCTGATCGCGATCGCTGACACCGAGCATCCGGCACACTTCCGTGTAAGTGCGCGTCATGGTCGAGATCGCTTCCGGCTCGAACGGCTCGTTCTTGAATAATCGATAGACGGCCATGCCTTCCCTCTTGAATGCAGTTCCGCCGAGGCTATTCGGAGCTAAGGGTGATGCCGCGGGTTTGCCAGGACATCCATCAAAACGATCGCCGTTGTGCATCACAAAGTCGTAAAGCTGCATCAGTCTTGCCACGATCCACAGGGTGTTCTTGATTTGTTCTCAAGATGCCGCTAGCCTGTGATGGTCCGGCCAGAGGGGCGATGATGATGGTCAAGTCTGTAGCTGGCGTGGCGTTGGTTGCGTTGTTGCTCGCCCCTCTGCCGGCCACCGCGCAATACGGCAGGGCGGCGCACTCCGGCGTGCCGGGCCAGTTCGACTTTTACGTCCTGTCGCTGTCGTGGTCGCCGTCGTTCTGCGCCGAGACGGCCGAGCGGTATGCCGGCCATTCGCCGTCGCTGCAATGCGGGGCGAGGCCCTATTCCTTCGTCGTCCACGGGCTGTGGCCGCAATACGACAAGGGCTTTCCTGAATACTGTGCGAATCCGGCGCCGCGGCTTAGCCGCGATATCGTTTCGTCGATGCTCGACGTGATGCCGGCGCCGCATCTCATCTATAACGAATGGGACAAGCACGGCACCTGCGCAGGGCTGTCGCCGCGCGCCTATTTCGACACGGTGCGCCGGGCCCGTGCAGCGGTGAAAATCCCGCCCGATTATAGCGCGCTGAAAACCCCGCTGGCGGTTGCGCCGGACGCCGTCGCGGACGCCTTCATCAAGGCCAATCCCGGGCTTTCCGCCAAGGCGATGGCGGTCGAATGCGACAGCAAGCGCCTCACCGAAGTTCGGCTGTGTCTGGCCAAGGATGTGTCCGCGGACTCCGGGACGGTGCAGTTTCATGACTGCCCCGAGATCGTCAAACGCAGCTGCCGGCGCGATCAAGTGGTGATGCCGCCCGTTCGCGGCGGTTAAGCGCTTGCATCGCAGCCGGCGCGCTGCGCTACACACGGTGCGATGAACTATCAGCACGCCTTTCATGCCGGCAATTTCGCCGATGTGCACAAGCACGTCGTGCTCACCCTCGTGCTCGACTATTTGCGCGCCAAGCCGGCGGCGTTCCGCGTCATCGACAGCCATGCCGGTGCCGGCCGCTACGATCTCCTCGGGCCGGAGGCAACACGCTCGCCCGAATGGCGCGACGGCATCGCGCGCGTCGTCGCCGCGGCACCGGATTTGCGCCAGAGCGCTGCCGCCGCGCTGCTCAAACCTTACCTCGACGTCGTCGCGGCGCAGAATGCCGCCGGCGCGTTGCGCGTCTATCCCGGCTCGCCGCCGATCGCCAAAGCGCTGCTGCGGCCGCAGGACCGCCTGATCGCCTGCGAGCTCGAACCGCGGGCTGCGGCCTCGCTCAAATCCGCTCTGCGCGGCGATGCGCGCGTCAAGGTGCTGGCGATCGACGGCTGGATCGCGATCAAAGCCAATGTCCCGCCCAAGGAGCGCCGCGGCCTTGTGCTGATCGATCCACCCTATGAAGAGGCCGGCGATTTCATCCAGCTCTCCAACGCGCTCGGCGAAGCGCACCGCAAGTGGCCGACCGGGATCTACCTGCTCTGGTATCCGATCAAGGAGCGCGATGCGCCCGAGGCGCTGGCGCGGCGACTCCGCCGGCTCGGCGTGCCGAAGCTGCTGCGCTCCGAAATGACGCTGCGCGCGCCGCGCGCGGATGCGGGGCTCGCCGGTTCGGGTCTCATCGTGGTCAACCCGCCCCACATCTTGGAGCGGGACTTGGCGATTTTGCTCCCCGTACTTATCCGGGTCCTGTCGCCCGGCGCGACGCAGCGGCTCGATTGGCTCGTAGGGGCGCACGCGGACAGGTAGCGAAACGCTAGCCGCAAACTGGCGCAAACCGGCTCAGCCCTGGCAAAAATCGCCGGTTGCCACTTTTCCACACGCGCAAATTGGGTTAATTGAATTGGTGCTGACTTGGACGTTCCGCCTCCTGTGGGGGGCCGGCGGAGTGACTGAGACCATCTGGGACTCAAGCTCTTTGCTCGCGTGGATGTTCTGGCTGGCCGTCGCACCGTGGGGGTGGCGGCGAGAGAACTACGGGGGAAGGAGTGTCTCGATGGCAATGACCGGTCTGGTCAAATTTTTCAACGGTGAACGCGGCTATGGCTTCATCAAGCCCGACGACGGTGGCCGCGATGTGTTCGTGCACATTACCGCCGTTGAACGTGCGGGGCTCAAATCGCTGGTTGAGGGACAGCGGATCAGCTTCGACGTCGAGCCCGACAAGAAGGGTAAGGGCCCGAAGGCCGTCAACCTCGTCGTCACCGGCTAGGGCGACGCCGCCGCGGCGCGCAATGCGCCGCATCGTCTAAAAAACCGGACGGCAACGGCGCCGCCCGTGGTCCGAGGTTTTTCTCCGCAGGATGTGCTTTAGTCCCGCCGCTTTCCGATTCCGGATTTGCGCGTGATATTGCCCGGGGCCCGCTCTTTCTAAGGTCGTGCTCCAACAAACTCCAAGCAAGGTGCCGCAATGATGATCCTCCGTTCTTCGCCGTCCTCGCCGTTCGGGCGCAAGGTGCGGATCGCCGTGTCGCTGCTCGGCTTCGATGGCGACGTCAAAATCGAACCGGCCGATACCACCGACGTCAACGACAATGTGCGTGCGCAGAATCCGCTGGGCAAGATTCCGGTGCTGATCGCCGAAGACGGCGTCGCCTATTACGACTCGCGGGTGATCCTCGATTATCTCGACGATCGCGCCGGCGGCGGCAAGATCGTGCCGCGTGACTCGAAGGCGCGGCTCGCGGCGCTCCGCCTGCAGGCGCTGTGCGACGGTATTCTCGATGCGTCGATCCTGACTATCTACGAAACGCGCTGGCGCAAGGCCGAAGCGCATGAGCCGAAATGGCTCGAACATCAGGCCGGCAAGGTGACCCGCGCGCTCGCCGCGCTTGAAGCGGCGCCGCCAGCGCTCGATGCCGGCCTGCCGAATGTCGGTCAGATCACGCTCGCCTGTGTGCTCGGCTATCGCGATTTCCGTTTCGGCAGCGGCTGGCGCAGCGACCACCCGCGGCTCGTCGGCTGGCTCGATAATTTTGTCGCGCGGGTGCCGGCCTATGCGGCGACCAAGCCAACGGGGTGACGCCTCACGCGCAAAGTCCGCTTAGCTGTCCGGCGTAGTCGGCCTTATCGATTCGGCATGGCTGAGGTCTTCGACTTGGAGGCGAAGCGTTGCCCGCAGATGCGCTGTGTTGGTCGCCGGATTGAGATGCATGGAACTGCCGAGGCTGAGAAACGTCGCCAGGCTGATCACCAACAGCACCACCGCAATCAACGGCGTGCCAAGCTCGGCCGGGCATCATGAGCCCTTCGGTCAAATCCTGTCGTACTGGGTTTGAGAATTCGTCGTCTTGGTCGGGCATACGGACCGGTCAACAACCGGCCGGGATTTAGGTTCCACTCCCTTAGTATAGTCCGTGGGGCCCGCCGGCAGCCTCGATCACCGGCGGGATTCAAAGGGAACGCTCATGCCGCTCTTTGGCCTGGACGAGCTTGCCGAGGCCACCGCGATCGTGCGTCGCGTCGTGCCGCCGACGCCGGCCTATGCCTGGCCGCTGCTGGCCAAAGCGGTCGGCGCCGAGGTCGTCGTCAAGCACGAGAACCATACGCCGACCGGATCCTTCAAGGCCCGCGGCGGGCTCGTCTATGTCGACGCGCTCCTTCGCGCCGGGCCGCGGCCCAACGGATTTGTCACCGCGACGCGCGGCAATCACGGCCAGTCGGTTGCCGCCGCGGCGACGCGCAACGGCATTGCGGCGGTCATCGTGGTGCCGCAGGGCAATTCGAGCGAGAAGAACGCTGCGATGGCGGCGTTCGGCGGCGAGGTCGTCACCGGCGGTAAGGATTTCGATGAGAGCCGCGGCGTCGCCGCCGCGATCCAGCGCGAGCGCGGCTATCATTTCGTGCCGTCCTTTCACCGCGAGCTGGTGAAGGGCGTGGCGACCTATGCGCATGAATTGTTCGTAAGCCACGCCGAGCTCGACGTCGTCTATGTGCCGATCGGCATGGGCTCGGGAATTTGCGGGCTGATCACGGTGCGCGATCTCCTGGGGCTTACCACCGAGATTGTCGGCGTGGTCGCGGCGAACGCGCCGGCCTTCGCGCTGTCGTTTGCAGCCGGCCACCCGGTGCAGACCAATTCGGCGCGGACCTTTGCCGATGGCGTCGCCTGCCGCGATCCGCCGGCCCAAGCGCTCGACATCATCGTCAAAGGCGCCGCGCGCGTGGTGCGCGTCAGCGAGGACGAGATCGCCGACGCGGTCCACCTCTATTACACGACGACGCACAATCTCGCCGAGGGCGCCGGCGCCGCGCCGCTCGCGGCGCTGCTGCTGGAAAAGGCGCGCTATGCCGGCAAGCGCGCTGGGCTCATTCTTTCCGGCGGCAATATCGACATGCCGGTCATGGCGCAGATTCTGCGTGGCGCAACGCCTGCCGCCTAACCTGGGACGGGCAATTCATAGGATCCGGCTCAAATCCCGCTTCGCTCCGAAAGCGAGCGAACTGCTGCATTGCCGCACAACGACGCGACGGGCCAGAGCGGAAATCGTCTTTAGGAGGGCGCGTTAGGCGGTCGCCTTTATGACAATGGGATCTGTAACTTCTCTTCGGCTGGCGTAGCGGCGTGCGAGCGACGCGCAGACCATCAGTTGAATTTGGTGGAATAGCATTATCGGCATGATCGCGAGCCCAACATGGCCCGCGAACAGCACCGTTGCGATCGACACTCCGGTCGCCAAACTTTTCTTTGACCCGCAAAAGACGATCGTGATCTCGTCTGCTCGCGAAAAGCCGAGCCGCCGGCTCGCGATGGTCAGGGCTGTCATAACGATCGCCAGTAGCGTGGCATTTATCAAAGCAAGCCGCAGGAGCTGCGCCGCGTCGACCTGATGCCAGATCCCGTTCACCACGCCCTCGCTGAAGGCGGTGTATACGATCAATAGGATCGAACCACAGTCGACGCATTTCAGAGCAAGCCCATGCCGAGATATGAATCCACCAATCAAGGGTCGCAGAAGCTGGCCGGCCAAGAATGGGACGAGAAGCTGCAGGACAATGGCCAGCACCGAATGGACCGACAGTGGCGCACCGCTTGCGAGCAGCACGCCGACGATCAGCGGGGCCAGCACCGTGCCGAGCAAGTTCGAGGCGGAGGCACTGCACAACGCCGCCGATACGTTGCCGCCTGCGATTGAGGTAAACGCGATCGAAGCTTGGATGGTCGACGGCAGAGCGCTCAGCAGAATCAATCCAGCCCAAAGCGGCGGCGGCAGAAGTGTCGGCGCCAACAGGCGACAGGTCACGACCAGGAGAGGAAAGAGCGCGAATGTGCTGAAGAATACGATGGCATGCAGCCGCCAATGACGTGCTCCGGCAAGGGCGGCCTCTGGTGACAGCCGTGCTCCGTGCATGAAGAAGAGGAGCATGACAGCGGCATCGGTCAGCGAACCGGCCACGGTCGCCGCTTGGCCGCGAGCTGGTAGGACGGATGCAAACGCCACCGTAAGCAGAATAGCTGCGAGAAATCGGTCAATGCGAGAGAATGCTCGGCTAAAACTCATGCAACCCAAATAAATCAAACCGCGTTATTGTGAAGTACGAATACACCGCTTACTGTGATCGCAATTTGCGATAGGCGTTTGATGTTCAACCCCGCCCTTTTGCAGACGTTCCTGGTGGTCGTTCAGACCCGCAGCTTCACGCAGGCTGCGACCCGCTTGGGCCTCCGCCAACCCACGGTCAGCCAGCACATTCGCAAACTTGAGGAAGAGGCCGGCCGTCGGCTCTTGGTTCGCGATACCCATTCAGTCGCGACCACGCCCGACGGAGAGGCGATGATCGAGCTGGCGCGCGGAATTTTGTCCGCCAACGACCGAGCGCAGCATTATTTTGCCGGGTCACAGCTCCGAGGTCGACTGCGCTTCGGCACCTCGGAGGATTTTGTGACCTCGCGGCTGCCCGATCTGCTGCGCGACTTTGTCCGCACCCACCCTTTGGTGGAGTTCGAACTTACCGTCGGGCG
>JBAQAB010000490.1:0-12382 GCA_049285535.1 Xanthobacteraceae bacterium | reverse complement strand
GCGTGCAATTCGGCGAGCCGATCGCCAATTTCCCGCGCGTGTCCGACAAGCTCGCCATGATGGCGGTCGAGATCATGATCGCGCGGCAGCTGACTTATTATGCCGCGCGGCAAAAAGATTCCGGCCGGCGCTGCGATCTCGAAGCCGGCATGGCGAAGCTGCTCGCGGCGCGGGTCGCCTGGGCGGCCGCCGATAACGCCGTGCAGGTCCACGGCGGCAACGGTTTTGCCGTCGAATTTCCGATCTCGCGCATCCTGTGCGACGCCCGCATCCTCAATATTTTCGAGGGCGCCGCGGAAATCCAGGCGCAGGTTATTGCGCGCCGCCTGCTCGACGGCTCGAACTGATCCGGTCACGCGAGCCGCTCGGGATTGAGCGGCTATCGCCGCGTCGGGAACGAAGGGGCCGATTTCGCCATTGATACAGGTCAAGGCGCCGCGGCTAAGCGGCGAGCACCATCCGCACGCATTAAAAAGAGCTGTGAGTTGACCGATGACCAAAGTGAATATTCCTCATAATGCCTATGTCTTCGTCGGCGACGGCCGCAAGGCCTTGGTGCTGCGCAACGAAGGCGACGAAAAATTCCTCGATCTGAAGACCGAACGCGTTTTCAACGACATTAATCCGCCGACCCACGAGCAGGGCACCGACCGGCCGGGCCGCGAGCATTCATCGGTCGGCCACGGACGATCAAGCGTGAGCCAGACCGACTGGCACGATCTCGAAGAGCACAAATTCGCCCACGACGTCGCTGCGACCCTGGAAAAGATTGTGCGCGAGCGCAAGGTCGAGGCCTTGGTCGTGATCGCGCCGCCGCGCGCTCTCGCCGATCTGCGCAAGGCGTTCCACGACGACGTGAAGAAAAAGATCATAGCCGAGATCGACAAGGATCTCACCAAGCACCCGGTCTACGATATCGAGAAGCACCTCGGCGGAATGGGATGAGTGGAAGTGTCATGCTTCGCGAAGGCGAAGCATCCGGTAGTCCGGGAACTGAAGCCTGAAGCTTGGTGATGACCGAATCGGCCGTCGGAGCGCATCACCGGGATTGACGCTGATGTTTGCGTCGGGGAATGTCGCCGGATGGAAACGTCCGCGGCGCTGAACTCCGACAAAGGACCTGTCGCCGATTCGCGACAGGCATGGCTACGCCTTGCTGCGACCATGCTGGTGTCGACCATTGGCGGCGTGGGGATGTGGTCGGTCGTGGTGGCGCTGCCCGTCGTGCAGGCGGAATTCGCCGTGCCGCGGGCACAAGCGTCATTGCCGTTCACGATGGCGATGCTGGGATTCGCCCTTGGCGGCGTGGTCATGGGCCGGCTTCTCGACGCTACCGGAATTTTGGGTCCGCTCGCAGCCGGCGCGCTGGCGCTTTGCCTTGGCTATCTCGGCGCAGCCAGCGCCGGCAGCCTTGTCGTGTTCGCGCTGGCGCATGCCGTTATCGGGTTCGGCACCTCGGTGACGTTCGGTCCGCTGATGGCGGACATTTCATATTGGTTCGTCCGCCGCCGCGGCGTGGCGGTGACGTTGTGCTCGGCTGGAAATTATATCGCCGGCACCGTGTGGCCGCCGGTCGTGCAGCATGCCATTGCGGTCCACGGCTGGCGTGCGACCCACGTCGCCATCGGGTTGTCCTGCGGCGCCGCGATGCTTTTGATCGGCTTGGTCGCATTGCGCCGGAAAGCGCCCGCGGGGCTGGTGAACGCCAGCGGCGCGACACGCACGGCGTCGCCTGCAAATCTCGGCCTTTCGCCCGGGGCGCTGCAAACCCTGCTGGCGCTGGCCTCGGTATGCTGTTGCGTGGCGATGTCGATGCCGCAGGTTCACATCGTCGCTTATTGCGGCGATCTCGGTTACGGCGTCGCCCGCGGTGCCGACATGCTGGCGCTGATGATGGCGTTCGGCATCGTCGGCCGCATCGGTTCGGGATTTATCGCCGACCGCATCGGCGGCTTGCTCACGCTGATGCTGGGATCGGCGCTGCAAGGCGTCGCGCTCTTGCTTTATCTGCTTTATGACGAACTGGTCTCGCTCTACGTCATCTCAGCGGTATTCGGCCTGTTCCAGGGCGGGATCGTGCCGAGCTATGCCATCATCGTGCGGGAATATTTTCCGGCGAAGGAAGCCGGTGCGCGCATCGGCATCATTCTGATGATGAGCCTGTTCGGCATGGCGCTCGGCGGCTGGATGTCGGGATATATTTTCGATCTGACCGGGTCGTACCGCGCCGCATTTTTCAACGGGCTGGCTTGGAACGCGGTCAACGGATCGATCGTGCTGTGGCTTTTGTTCCGGCGCTACCGCTCGCGCTTCGCCTATGCGTGAGCTTTGACCGCTGGCTCCTTCAGCAACAGCCCGACATTGCCGGACAGGATACGCTCGCCGTCGGTGCCGAGCGCGCGGATCTCCCGAACGAAATCGCGCACCACTTCGCGCTTGCGGATTTCCTGCGGATAGTCGGTGGCGAACACCATGCGGGACGCCGGAATCTCGGCGAGCCCGGCCTTGATCGCGCCGATGCCGCCGGCAAAGCCGGCGGTGTCGAACACGAGATTGTTGCGGATGTAATAGTCGAAATCCTTTTTGCCCTTGGCGCCGTGCCGCGCGTTGCCGGCGGTGCCCCAAAAGTCCTTGTCCTGGAAGCAGCGGATGCGCGCCAGCATGCCGGCAATGCCGCCGGAAAGATGCGCCATGTGCACGGTCAGCGCGGGGTGGCGATCGAACACGCCGGAATTGACCAGCCGGATCGTCGCCATGATCAGCGAGAATTCGCGTCCCACCGCGCGTGCGGTGTCGTAGCTGTCGAATTGCTGGGCGTGATTGAGTTTGAGCGCCGGATGCACGAACACGAACATGCCGAGCTTGCCGACTTCGTCCCAAAACGGCTCGAGCCCCGGATCGTCGATCCACTTGCCGTCGAACTCCGAGATGATGGTGACGCCTTGAAAGCCGAGCTCGTGCCGGCAGCGCGCAAGTTCCTTGAGCGCCGCGGCGCCGCCGAGCGGATGCGCATGCGCGGCGCCGATGAAGCGGCCGGGATAGTCGCGCTCGGCTTTCTTCGCCTTGTCGTTGACCAGCCGCGAGGTGTCGAGATCGGCGCACATGCCGGCGGCGCTGGTCAGCCAGGCGGCGTCGATGCCGGCGAGATCCATCATCCGCACGTGCTCGTCGAGATCGTAGAGCAGCGAATGCACCGTGTAGCTCGGCGCGCCGAGCGCATCGTAATTAAGGACCAGCCGATCGCCCGGATCGGCCTTGATCAATTCGCGCGGCGTGAAATGGTGCTGGAAATCGACGATCATCAGGATGTTTCCTCCGGTCTTGCGGGCGCTGTCTTAGCGCATGCCGCCGCGTCCGTCATTCCGGATTGCCGCGCAGCGGCAAGTCCGGAATCCATAGTCACGGGTCGGCGAATATGGATTCCGGGCTCCTCGCTTTTGCTCGGCCCCGGAATGACAGGGCGCTCAACCCGGGCTACAAGGACCCATGGCTAATTTCATGTCGCATGTCGCGGTCCCGATCGCCATCGGCGCGGTCGCGATCGTGCTTTTGCTCGGCCTCATCAACATGATGATGGGCGGCTCCGGGAACACCTCGCAGAAGCTGATGCGGCTGCGCGTCTTGCTGCAGGCCATCGCCATCGGCGTCATCATGCTGACGCTCTGGTTCATGGGGAAATAAGGACCCATGGTCGTCCTCAACAAGATCTATACCCGCACCGGCGACGACGGCTCGACCGCGCTTGGCTCCGGCGAGCGGCGCAAGAAATACGATCTGCGCGTCGCGGCCTACGGTACGATCGACGAGGCCAATGCCGCGATCGGCGTGGCGCGGCTGCACACCAGTCATGATGCCGAACTCGACGCCGCGCTGGCGCGTATCCAGAACGATCTGTTCGACCTCGGCGCCGATCTGTGCACGCCGGGCAAGGGCAAGGGGCCCGGCGGCGCGCGGCTCACCGTGACCGACAAGCAGGTCGAATGGCTCGAAGCCGAGATCGATCGCTTCAACGCGGCGTTGCAGCCGCTGCGCTCCTTCGTGCTGCCGGGCGGCAGCGCGGCTTCGGCGTACCTGCATCTCGCCCGCACCATCTGCCGGCGCGCCGAGCGGTTGATCGCCGAGCTCAAGGACAAGCCGGACGAGAGCGTCTCGTCCGAGGTGCTCAAATACGTCAACCGCCTCTCCGATTTCCTTTTCGTGGCAAGCCGTTACGCCAATAGCCGGGGGGCGGGCGACGTGCTCTGGAAGCCGGGCGAAAACCGATAGCGGCGTTGACCGGCCGCGTGCTGGCCGGTAGGTTTCCCGCACCGCAGCAACGGTCCAGCTAATAACGGCCGAAAGCAGCGCCGAAAAAAACATCCGAACAAGCAGCCATCAGCCGAAATAGCGCCAAGATACAGCAATGAAAATTCTCGTGCCCGTGAAGCGGGCGATCGACAAGGACGTGAAAATCCGGGTCAAGGCCGACGGGTCCGGCGTCGAGCTCGGCAACGTCAAAATGTCGATGAATCCGTTCGACGAGATCGCCGTCGAGGAAGCGATCCGGCTTAAGGAAGCCGGCAAGGCGAGCGAGATCGTGGCCGTCTCGATCGGTCCGCAACAAGCCGCCGAGACCATCCGCACCGCACTTGCGATGGGCGCCGACCGCGGCATCCTGGTCAAGGCCGAAGGCACGGTCGAGCCGCTGGCGGTGGCGAAAATCCTCAAAGCCGTCGCTGACGCCGAGCAGCCCGGTCTGATCATCCTCGGCAAGCAGGCGATCGACGACGACAGCAATCAGACCGGCCAGATGTTGGCGGCGCTGCTCGGCTGGCCGCAAGGTACCTTTGCTTCCAAAGTCGCGTTCGACGGCGACGCGCTGTTGGTGACGCGCGAAGTCGACGGTGGCTTGCAGACGGTGAAGCTCAAGCTGCCGGCCATCGTCACCACCGATTTGCGCTTGAACGAGCCGCGCTACGCTTCGCTGCCGAACATCATGAAGGCGAAGAAAAAGCCGATCGACGAAAAGACCGCCGCCGATTACGGCGTCGACACCAAGCCGCGCCTTGAAGTGGTCAAGACCACGGAGCCGCCGGTTCGCAAGGCCGGCGTCAAGGTCAAGAGCGTGGCCGAGCTCGTCGAGAAACTCAAAGAAGCGGGAGCGGTCTGATGCCGACGCTTCTCCTCGCCGAGCACGACAACGTCTCGCTGAAGGACGCCACCGCCAAAGCGCTGACCGCCGCCAAGGGGCTCGCCGCCGATGTGCACATTCTCGTCGCCGGCCACAACTGCAAAGCGGTCGCCGAGGCTGCGGCCAAGCTCGACGGCGTGAAAAAAGTCCTGCTCGCCGACGCAGCGGCTTACGAGCACATGCTGGCGGAGCCGACTGCCGCGCTGATCGTTTCGCTCGCCGGCCCCTACGAAACCATCATGGCGGCTGCGACCACGACCGGAAAGAACATCATGCCGCGCGTCGCCGCGCTGCTCGACGTGATGCAGATCTCGGACATCATCAAAGTGGCGGCGCCCGACACCTTCGAACGGCCGGTCTATGCCGGCAACGCCATCCAGACGGTGCGCTCGACCGAGAAGAAGCGCGTCGTCACCGTGCGCACCGCGGCGTTTCAGGCAACCGGCGAGGGCGCTTCTGCGGCGCCGATCGAAGCTGCCACCGCCGCGGCCGATCCCGGCCTGTCGGGTTTCGTCGGCGAGGAACTTTCCAAATCGGAGCGACCGGAGCTGACCTCGGCGAAAATCATCATTTCCGGCGGCCGGGCGATGCAAAATCGCGAGAACTTCACCAAGTATATAGAGCCGGTGGCCGACAAGCTCGGCGCCGCGATCGGCGCCTCGCGCGCGGCCGTGGACGCCGGCTATGCGCCGAACGACTGGCAAGTCGGCCAGACCGGCAAAGTGGTGGCGCCCGACCTCTATATCGCGGTCGGCATTTCCGGCGCCATTCAGCATCTCGCCGGCATGAAGGATTCGAAGGTTATCGTCGCGATCAATAAAGATGAGGAAGCGCCGATCTTCCAGGTCGCCGATTACGGATTGGTGGCGGATCTCTACCAGGCGCTGCCGGAGCTCGCGACCGAGCTTGATAAGGTTAAGCGCTGACGGAATCTGGCTTCTTGGCGGAGATCGTCGTAGAAAGTGAATCGCAATGGTCGACGTCAAGGAACGGTCCAAAGCGCCGCAAATGCGCGGCGAGCAGGCGAGCGGGATGCCTCACACCATTCGTAAGATCGGCGTGGTCGGAGCCGGCCAGATGGGCAACGGCATCGCCCATGTCTGCGCGTTATCCGGCTTCCACGTGCTGTTGAACGACGTCGTCGCCGACCGCATCAGTGCCGGGATTGCCACCATCAATGGCAATCTGGCGCGCCAGGTCAGCCGCCAGCGCATCAGCGACGAAGAGCGCCAGGCGGCGATCAAGCGCATCACACCCGCCAATACGATCGACGAACTCGGCGATTGCGATCTGGTGATCGAGGCGGCAACCGAGCAGGAAGACGTCAAGCGCAAGATCTTCGCCGCGCTGTGTCCGGCGCTCAAGCCAGCAACCATCGTCGGCACCAACACCTCTTCGATCTCGATCACCCGGCTGGCCGCCGCGACCGACCGGCCGGAGCGTTTCATCGGCATTCATTTCATGAATCCGGTGCCGCTGATGGAATTAGTCGAGGTGATCCGCGGCATCGCCACCGATGACGCCACCTTCGAAGCGACCAAGCAGTTCATCACCAAGCTCGGCAAGCAGATCGCGGTATCGGAGGATTTCCCCGCCTTCATCGTCAATCGCATCTTGCTGCCGATGATCAACGAGGCGATCTACACGCTTTATGAAGGCGTCGGTAATGTCGAGGCCATCGACAAGGCGATGCGGCTCGGCGCGCACCATCCGATGGGGCCCCTGGAGCTCGCCGACTTCATTGGGTTGGACACATGCCTCTCGGTGATGCAGGTGCTCCACGAGGGGCTCTCCGATTCCAAATACCGGCCATGCCCGCTACTGGTGAAATACGTCGAGGCCGGTTGGCTCGGCCGCAAGACGCAGCGCGGCTTCTACGACTATCGCGGCGAAAAACCGGTGCCGACCAGGTAACGCGGTCCGGTCGGCGGATTGCGGCTCTCGTCGTTCCGTCTTCGGCCTTAGCGCAGACCCCAGCCAGAGTCCCAGCCGCCAAGTTTCAGATTCAGACCGACCTTCACCGTGTGAACGGTGGTCTTTTCGTTGAGCGAGAACGGTATGGCCGCGAGCGCGCCGCTGGCGACCGTGTTGGTGCCGAGATCCACGTAGAGATACTCGGTCTTCATCGACAGCCATGGGTTAAAGGCATATTCGATGCCGCCGCCGGCGGTCCAGCCGTTCTGTGTGTCGCCGGTCGAAGCGAGCGCCGACAGTCCGAGCGCCGCGGCATTGGCCGAGCTCGTGGTGTGGCCGTAGGCCCATCCGCCGGTGGCGTAGAGGAGCGCGGTGGGCGTTACCAGATAGCCGACGCGGGCGCGCACGGTGCCGAACCAGTCCAACGTGCTGCCGACATTGCCGGAAAACGTATTCGCCGTCGTCGTCGCCTTGCCTTCGATATCGGCGCCGTCGAAATCGGCTTCGACGCCGGCAACCCAGGCCGGCGCGAATTGCCAATTGTAGCCAATCTGAGCGCCGCCGAAGAAACCGCTTGAATTGAGCGCCGACGTGCCGGTCGTCGCGCCGAAGCCCAGCGCCGGGATCGCTCCGACGGTGAAGGGATACTGAAATTGATCGCCGCCGAAGCCGCCGTTACCGCCGATGTAAAAGCCGGTCCACGAGTAAGCCGGCGGGGGCGGCGGCGGATTGTACGGCGGCGGCATACTCATATCGGCCGCGTAGGCGGCGCAGTCGCCGACCGCGATGGCCACGGATATCGCCAGTAAATACAGAATGCGTTTCATTGCTGGCCCCCATGCGTAGACTCGTACCCCGGGGGCGACGAACGCATGGGAGCTGACAAAGGGCGGTTAATGTATGCCCGGCGTCAAAAAAATCAGCGGACCTGTTGCCGCCTTGCAACAAGTAAAAGCTCGGATCACGCCATCGAAAGTCGCGTCGGAACGGAGAGAGGCGCGTTCGGGCCTCTCCCCGCAGATGGAAAATATTCTCTTACGCCGCAGCCGCCATTTGCGGTGCGGTTTCGCTCCAGCACGGCAGCACCGACACGCGCCCAAACCAGGCGCCGATATTGGCGTAAGGTGCGACCGGCATCCCGGCGCCTTGCGCATGGAACAGCGGCGCCGCGCAGGTGAAGTCAGCGATCGTCAGCGTATCGTTGACGAGATATTTGTGCCGCGCCAGATGCGCATCGAGCGTTTTGGCTTCCTTGTTGAAAGCCTCGGTGGCCTTGGCGACCATGGCCTGGTCGGGAGCGCCGAGATTGACGAATTTCTTGACCAGATTCTCGAACGTCAGCGGCTGGCAGGCCTGCGCGCCCCAATGCGCGAGTTCCCAGCATTGCCACCGGCAGACGTCAGCGCGGCCCTTCGCATCGTTCGGATAGAGCGGCGTCGGGTTCTTGCTGGCGAGATATTGCAGGATCGCGTTCGACTCCCACAGCTTGAAGTCGCCGTCGACCAGCACCGGCGTGCGGCCGGTCGGGTTGATCGCGAGGAAGGCCGCCGTCTGCTGCGCGCCTTTGAGCAGATCGACGAGCTCGAATTCCAGCGGCATTTTCAGCTGTGCGGCGAGCGCGCGTACCTTCCAGGTGTTCGGCGAGGCGGGAAAACCATAAAGCTTCATGATCGACTCCTACGTGGTTGTGGACGGTTGGCGGACTAATCGCAGCATGAGGCGGATTTGGGTTGCTGGTATGACGCTTTTGTATCGACCACCGCGCCTTCGTAGCGGTCGTGGTGGCGGACCCCTCAATTTGTAGCAACCACTTCATGGTTGGCTTCGGATCCAGAGATTTCAGGAGGCAGGCGTTATCCAGCCGATGCCGGCCCCGCCGGGCTCCATCAGGATAGCGATACGGCCGACGCCGGGCACGTCGAAAACGGGTTTCATCAGCTTGGCGCCGGCAGCGACGGCCTTCTTCACCCGCGCATCGACGTCATCGACCGCGAGATACGCCATCCAGCTTTCCGGGACCTGAGCGAACTCCGGTGCGCTGATGTCGAGGATACCGGCCACCGATTCGCCGTCCATCTCGGCGACCCAGTAGGTGCCGCCGCCGCCCGGCATCGGCATACCGTCAAAACTCCAGCCTATGGTGTCGGCGTAGAATGTCTTGGCGCGCTCGACGTTGCGCGTCATCAGTTCGTTCCAATGGAAAGTACCGTGCGATCCGGGCATGTATTCCTCCACGCTATCGATTGACGATGGTTGCCAAGTTTGGTGTCGCTTACGCGACAAATTTCTCCAGCTTGTCGAGCGCGCCGGCCCAGCCTTGCTGGTGGCGGTCGCGCGCATCTTCATCGAAGAATTGCGCATGCGTCAGCGTCAATAACGTGCCGTCACCCTCGGGCTTGAACTCCACCGTCACCAGCGATTCCCGTTCCGGAGTGCTGGCCCACGCCCAGGTGTAGACAAGCCGTGCGCCGGGAACGACCTCGCGCATGACGCCCAAAACCTGGTGGGTCTCGCCGCCCGGGCCGGTCGCCACGATGGTGAATTTGCCTCCGACACGCAGGTCGAACTCCGCGTGGGTGCACACGGCGCCGGCCGGCCCGAACCAGCGTTTTATCTTTTCCGGCTCGGTCCACGCGGCGAAGACCTTTGCCGGCGGCGCCTTGAAGCGGCGCTTGAGGGTGAGGCTCGGTTTGGTTGCGGCTTGGGTGGACATGACTCTTCTTCCTCTTCCAAAAAAGCGGCGAGACTGGACAGCCGCTCGGACCAGAATTTTTCGTAGCGGTTGAGCCATTCGAAGGCGTCGCGCATCGGCCCGGCGTCGAGCCGGCAGGCGACCACGCGCCCGGTCTTGGCGCGCGAGACGAGCCCGGCATCGGACAATACGTCGAGATGCTTCATGACCGCCGGCAGCGACATCGCAAACGGCGCGGCAAGCTCGCTCACCGACACATCCGGCTCGGCGGCGAGCCGCATCACCAGCGCGCGCCGCGTCGGATCGGACAGCGCCGCAAAAGTGCGGTCGAGGGTGGCCTCTGAAAACTTAACCATGTGGTTTAGCATAGCGGCGCGCAAGGTCGTGTCAACCGGGGTCGTGGCGCGATTGAGCGGCGCGAAATCCGTTATAGTCTAGGGTCTAGGGCCGCCTCGACATTTTCCGGCCCATCTCCTTCAAAGCCGGCATGCCGCCGCTTACGTCATATGAAACGCGGGATTCTTATGAGCGATCTGCCCATAGCGCGCGAGCATCGCATTACCGTCAGGGCGCTGCTGCTCGGCGACCGGATCGAAACCGCGGGGCTTGAGCGCAGCGACGTGCTGTCGACTTTGCCGCTGGCGTTCCGCGCCGGGGAGAAGGGCGTCGTTGCTTTATTCCGCTATGGCGTTGCGGTCATGGTCGGCATGTCGCCGCTCGAAGAGGACGAGGTCATCCGCCGCTTGGATGGCCGGATTATCGGTCCGACAAGCCCGCGCGAAGAAGAAACCGTCCAGATCGAGATCGCGCCGGACAAAGACGACCAGCCGACGCCATCGGGCATCATCGCGGTGAAGGCGCTGACGACCGAACACACGCTGCTGATCGCGGATGCGCTGGCCACCAGCGTGGTGTTGGCGCACGACGAAAAAAAAAGTGGCGACCGTTTTCGGCGTCATTCAGCCTATTGCCCAGGAACTGGCGGAACACGGCCGCACGCCCGGGGGCCGTCGCGCGATTCTCAAGCACATCGGCAATGCGCTGCTCGTTCAACACCGCATTTCCGGTCTCGTCGCCGTGGCGGAAAAACCCGACGTGCTGTGGGAACGGCCCAGTCTGGAACGCTTTTACGCCCGGCTCGAAGACGAATATGAGTTGAAGGAACGGGCGGATGTCTTGACCCGCAAACTCACGGTTATCTCCGATTCGGCAAAAGCGTTTGCCGATATTATCGATACCGAGCGATCACTGCGATTGGAACTGATCATCGTCGTGTTGATCGTCGTTGAAATCGTGATCGCCGGAGTTCAGTTGCTGGTTCGTTAGGTTCACATGTTTTTAAGCTTCAAGGCCATAATAGCCGGCCATGGACATGATGAGCCTCGTCACGGCACTGGTCGGCGCGCAAACCGGCGCGACGCAGCTTGCCATGGCGTCGGACATGGCGCGCATGAACCAGCAAGACCGTTCCTCGGTGGTGAAACTGATCGACGCCGCGCAGCAGAATATCAATTCGCTCGCCAATGTCGCCGCCGGGATCGGCACCAATCTCGACGTCAGCGCCTAGAACGCCGTTCATCCCTGCCGATCGATGGCTGCAGTTTGATCGCGCGTTACGGATCGGGGCCGCCATGTCGCCGATCTCGCAGCCGCTCTTTTGATGATGACGGTGGTCAGCATGCCGAAGGCTTTGCCGGCCGCTTTCAGATCCTCGAACACGTGCGCACCGGCCTCCAAAGATGTATCGTTCGGTATTGCCACTCTCCTTTCAGCGAGGCGTCATGCTTGGGAAAGCCGCGAGCGGTTGCCTCGTTTTCATCGTGCTTCTGATCGTCTCGGTCATAGTCATTTATTGGGTCGGCTTTCCAAAAGTTTCTTACAAGTACCGGCTTACAGTGGCTGTGGAGTCGGACGGTCGTGTCCATTCGGGATCGAGTGTAATCGAAGTCGATTATCAATTTTGGCCTAAGGCGCTCCGCGGCCTAGTCGGCGGAAGCTCCAGCCACGGGAGCGTCACCGGCCAAGCCGTCGTTATCGACCTGGGGCCCGCGGCGCACTTGTCGCCGCTCTCGGAGGGTTGCCCGGCGACTATTGCGTTGTCAGCGCTCTGAGCCTGGTCGGCCGCGCTTATGAGCCCGCCGTCCGGCGGCGCCGGTGCGTCTCAGGGTACCCGCTGTCGTACGAGAACGAGCGGGCGCTAGCAAACGAAAGCGGCAGTGTCGAATTAACTCGCGATAACCTGCCGGCCTTCATCTGGTTTGCCGACAAAGCGGATTCCACATGGCGTCAGGTTGAGCCATCAGACTTCCCGACCGTTATCGGGGACGCGACGCGTTTGGTTTCGGCACAGATCGAAATCACTCACGAACCGGTAGTGATCGATATCGACAAAAAGCTACCGGCATATACTGAGCTGCGTGCAAAATCGGATAGCTGGCGGCAGTTCGTCTCGGAAGGAGACAAGTGACGTGTGACAGGGTCAACGGTCGAAGCCTGCTACTGGCCGGCGATCGCCGCGCTGACGAGCTTGACGCCGTCGTCGCTCGCCCATTCCGCCGGGCCGGCCATGTCGCCGATCTCGCAGCCACTTTTGTCGATGATGACGG
>JBAQAB010000489.1:0-4234 GCA_049285535.1 Xanthobacteraceae bacterium | reverse complement strand
CGGGTATTGGCGATCAAGCCCCGGAGCCCCCGCAGCGTGAGATTCGGGCGACTTGACCTGCGCCGGGCCTTTCACCAACAACGTGGTCCATGGCCGAAGATTTACCGCCGCATATGCGCCCGCAGCGCTCCTTCCAGGGGCTGATCCTGGCATTACAGCGCTATTGGGCGGATTGGGGCTGCGTCATTTTGCAGCCCTACGACATGGAGGTTGGCGCCGGCACCTTTCACCCGGCGACGACCCTGCGCTCGCTCGGCCCCAAGCCTTGGAATGCGGCTTACGTGCAGCCGTCGCGCCGGCCCAAGGACGGCCGCTACGGCGAGAACCCCAATCGCCTGCAGCATTACTATCAGATGCAGGTGATCCTCAAACCGTCGCCGGACGATTTGCAGGAGCTTTATCTGAAATCGCTCTACGCCATCGGCATCGATCCGAAGCTGCACGACATTCGCTTCGTCGAGGATGACTGGGAGAGCCCGACGCTCGGCGCCTGGGGGTTGGGCTGGGAGTGCTGGTGCGACGGCATGGAAGTGTCGCAGTTCACCTATTTCCAGCAGGTCGCCGGCTACGAATGCGCGCCGGTCGCGGGCGAGTTGACTTACGGTCTCGAGCGGCTGGCGATGTACGTGCAAGGCGTCGAGAACGTGTACGAGCTCAATTTCAACGGCTGCGAAGGCGCGCAGCGGGTGAGCTACGGCGACGTGTTCCTGCAGGCCGAGCAGGAATATTCGCGGCACAATTTCGAATATGCCGACACCGACATGCTGTTCGAACAATTCCGCATGGCGGAAACCGCGTGCAACAAATATCTCGAAGCCGGCTGGCAGGCCAACGGCGGCGAGCGGAAGAACAACGGCAAACATCTGATGGCGCTGCCGGCCTACGATCAGTGTATCAAGGCGAGCCACGTGTTCAATCTGCTCGATGCGCGCGGGGTGATTTCGGTCACCGAGCGGCAGAGCTACATTCTGCGCGTGCGCGAGCTTGCCAAAGCGTGCGGCGCAGCGTGGCTCGCGACCGAAGGCGGAGGGAGAAGTCCATGAGCGATGTTCCGGAAATTGGCGGCCGCCGGCCGCTGCCCATCAACGTCGTGGCCGGCGAAAGCTATTGGTGGTGCGCCTGCGGACGCTCGAAGACGCAGCCGTTCTGCGACGGTTCGCACAAGGGCACCGCATTCCGGCCGCAGGAATGGAAAGCGGAGGCGACCGAGGAGGTGTGGTTCTGCGCCTGCAAGCGTTCGTCACATCAGCCGTTGTGCGACGGCAGTCATAAATCCCTCCCCTGAAGGGGGAGGGCTGCCGCCGAAGGCGGCGGGGTGGGGAGGTCCATGCGCAGCGAAAAGTTATCGGACACGACTTACCTCAGGGCGCGGCGACTTCGGCGTACAACGACGGATGCCGAAAAGCGACTTTGGCACCACTTGCGCAAACTCGATCTTGACGGCTCGCACTTCCGCCGACAAGTAGTAATCGGTCCCTATATCGCTGATTTCGGATGCATGGCGGCGCGGTTATTGATTGAAGTCGATGGTTCGCAGCATGGCGAGGATCGAAATAAGGCGCACGACGGCGTTCGCACCGAATGGTTGGAGAAACAAGGGTATCGCGTGCTTCGATTCTGGAATAACGACATCGCCATGAATATCGGTGCCGTCATGGAAGCGATCTATGCGGCGATTTACGGGTCGACCTCTGCGCCGCCACGACCTCTGAAGCATCGGCGCCAAAGGCTGAACATGCACTCGCACTTCCCCACCCCGGCGCGCTTTGCGCGCCGACCCTCCCCCTCCAGGGGAGGGTCGGAGTAGCCATGCCCGATCTCCTGCTCGAACTTTTCTCCGAGGAAATCCCGGCGCGGATGCAGGCGCGGGCGGCGGAGGATTTGCGGAAGCTCGTCACCGACCGGCTGGTGGAGGCGGGTCTCGTCTATGAGGGCGCCAAGGCGTTCGTCACGCCGCGGCGGCTGACGCTTGCCGTGCACGGCGTGCCGGTGCGCCAGCCCGATCTGCGCGAGGAGAAAAAGGGCCCGCGCGTCGGCGCGCCGGAGCAGGCCGTCGCCGGGTTTTTGAAAGCCGCCGGATTGAAATCGATCGCCGAGGCCAAAGTGCAGCCCGACAAGAAGGGCAACTTTTACGTCGCAGTGATCGAGAAGCCGGGACGCGCCGCCATCGATGTGATCGGCGAGATCCTGCCGGCCGTCATCAAAAGCTTTCCCTGGCCGAAATCGATGCGCTGGGGCGCGCCGTCGGCGGAGCCCGGCGCGCTGACCTGGGTGCGGCCGCTGCATTCCATCCTCGCCACCTTTGGGCCGGAGACCGAGGAGCCCGAGATCGTGCCGTTCAAAGTCGACGGCATCGCCGCCGGCAACGTCACGCGCGGCCATCGTTTCATGGCGCCGGAGCCGTTCACGGTGCGCCGCCTCGACGATTATTTGCGAAAGCTCGACAAGGCCAAGGTCGTGCCCGATGCCGAGCGCCGCAAACAAATCATTCTCACCGAGGCGAAGCAGCTCGCCTTCGCCCAGGGGCTGGAGCTGATCGAGGACGACGGCCTGCTCAGCGAGGTCGCCGGGCTTGTCGAATGGCCGGTGGTGCTGATGGGCTCCTTCGAGGAGAGCTTCCTGCGGATTCCCGAAGAGGTCATCCGGGCCACCATCCGCAACAACCAGAAATGCTTCGTGCTGCGCGATAGCGCGCACGCCAAGCTGGTCGACAAGTTCCTCCTGGTATCGAACATCGAAACCGCCGACGGCGGCGCGGCCGTCGTGGCCGGCAACGAGCGCGTCATCCGCGCCCGCTTGTCGGATGCCAAGTTTTTCTACGAGACCGATTTAAAGATAAAACTTGAAGATCGGCTGCCAAAGTTCAAGGACATCGTGTTTCACGAGAAGCTCGGCACGCAGGCCGAGCGTATTGAACGGATTGAGCGATTGGCCGCCGAATTGGCGCCGTTGGTCGGCGCCGACCCGGTTAAAGCAAAACGCGCAGCGCGGCTTTGCAAGGCGGACTTGCTCACGGAAGTCGTCGGCGAATTCCCCGAGCTGCAAGGCACCATGGGCAAATATTACGCCGAAGCGCAGGGCGAGGACGAGGCTGTGGCGCATGCCTGCGAGGATCATTACCGGCCGAAAGGGCCGGACGATCTGGTGCCGAGCGATCCGGTGTCGGTTGCTGTCGCGCTGGCGGACAAGATCGATACGCTGGTGGGGTTTTGGGCCGTCGACGAGAAGCCGACAGGGAGTAAAGATCCCTTTGCCTTGCGTCGTGCTGCACTTGGGATCGTTCGCCTGGTGATCGACAACGGATTAAAATTGCCGCTCGTCCCTATCTTTGAGGAGCACCGTTCTAGTGTGCTGAATGGAATCGATAGCTCGGATCGAAAGCGCGCCCAGGCCGAGGGAGTGGGGTATATCTCTGTAACGGCTCATATACCGGTTGCTTGGGGAGATAAGTGGCCCGATCGAAACGCCATTGAACTTTTGTCGTTCTTTGCCGACCGCCTGAAAGTCCAGCTCCGCGACCAGGGTGCGCGGCACGATCTGGTCGACGTAGTGTTCGCACTCGAAGGCCAGGACGATCTCCTTCTCATCGTCCGCCGCGTCGAGGCCTTGGGAAAATTCCTCGACACCGAAGACGGCAAGAACCTGCTCGCCGGTTACAAGCGCGCGACCAACATCATCCGCATCGAGGAGAAGAAGGATTCGCGCGACTATACCGGGACACCGGACTCGAAGCTTTACAAGCAGGATGAAGAAAAGGCGCTGGCTCGCGCGGTCGACGCCGCCAAGGCTGAGGCCACGCGCGCCGTTGAAAAAGAAGATTTCGCCGCCGCGATGACCACCATGGCGAAGCTGCGCCCCCACGTCGATGCCTTCTTCGACAAAGTTACAGTGAATGTGGAAGATCAGGCGCTCCGCGAGAACCGGCTGAAGCTCCTCAACGAAATCCGCGCCGCCACCCGCGCCGTGGCCGATTTTTCCAAGATCGAGGGGTGAAAGAGGATTCCGCCGCTCCCGACGGGCTGGAATTGGCGGTCTTTGTCGCATAGAACCGAATGGCGGTTTGCGCGTTGTAATCGTGTCCCGCCGCCGCGCCCGTAGCATCTTTTTTCCCCACTGAATCATCGCAACCCGAGGAAAATCCGATGGTCATCACCGCTACGCAGCTTACGCCGGTCGTCGCCATTGTGGCCGGCATCCTGATCCTGATCATCCCGCGGCTATTGAACTATATCGT
>JBAQAB010000488.1:0-4376 GCA_049285535.1 Xanthobacteraceae bacterium | reverse complement strand
TAGTGACGAACCATAGATGGGCCACGGCAGCCTTGAGGACGGGATCGATGTCGTTGTTGTTGTTGAACCAGTAGAGGAAGGCGTTCATTTCCTGATCGAGCGCGGATGCCTTGGGCGCCTCATAGTGGACGCGCTCATGGCTGATAGGACCCGACACGACCTGCATGGGTCCCGATTTATCATTGCGCCATGCGCCGACCGTTATCTTGCTCATGCCGCTGCGTCCCGTAGGAAACAATGCGGCGTGCCAACCGAACAGCCGTTCGGACGTAAGAGGCTCACTATATTTTCCGGTGGCGTCGAGCATCATCTCGACGACGCCTTCAACGTTCCGTTCGGCAGGAGTTAGTGCGCCGATATCGACGCCTAGGCGGCGCGCGATTGACGAGCGCACTTGGTCGCGGTTCAGCACCTCGCCTTCGATCTCGCTCGATTTGATGACTTCCTCGGTCAGGCTCTCAAGGTTAGCCTCGGCTCTCAGTTTGAAGCCAAAGGCTTCCATGCGGCCTGTCAGCCGCCCCTGCCGGTTACGGACGGCGGCGAGCTTTTCGGCCAACGCTCTCTGGTCCCATGTAAAATGGGGCCATTTTGGCAGTTCGTGGATGTAAGTAGCCATTCTCCGCACCTTCTGCGGAGAATATAGCCGCTATTCTCCGCAGACGCAACGATAATCTCCGCATCTTATGCGGTGAATATAAGCTATAATCTCCGCTAGGACTAAATGACCTAGTTATATACGATCGAATCGACCTATATATTATTGGCATGATGACCAAAACTGAATTAGAACAGGGTCTTCTTCGCCTCGGCCTTTCCCAGACTGAAGGCGCTCAACTGCTCGGCGTAGCCCCACGCACCCTTCGGCGCTGGTTGGAGGACGAGGAAATCCCAGGGCCAGCCGAGCAAGCCATTCGCGCATGGATAAAGCTGCATAATCGGAAACTGCCTTGGCGGCCGGATACAGCCGCTATAGCCGACGACGATCAGGATCAAATTACCGGCCATCGCGAACACACGATCAACCTCAGCGACATCATCGCGCGCGTAGAGGCACGCGGCGGCCCGCAAATGCCGTGGGTGGTCGATCGTCAGCGCTCACGTGCAACTCTCGGACCAATGGAAGTGACGTTCTACACCTTGACGACTGGCCTTCCCTCACTCGCCCATTATACCCGCAAAGATAAGAATCCTGACGTCGAGCGCGACTGGTCGCTGATCGAAGATGCCGCGTACTGCATCGCCAAAGAATTTATGAGTACTCCGGTGGCGCTTGTATCTCACGACCGCCCTTGGCGAACCGGCGTCGTAAAACAAAAGCTTGAAGAGTTTCCGTCCAAGGAAGCGGCTATCCAACGTGCCTGTGCGGCCATGGGCGATCCCAATTTCCACGATGCCTTCATCATGGCCGGGAATCCTCCAATGCCGGTTTTGGACAAGCATGAACTTAGGCGCGAGTGCCAACGCCGCAAGGATAGCGTTGCCGCACTCAAGGCGGTCGCCGAATATGTACGGCGCCATTCGGCGCTGTTCGTCATAGACGGGCCTAAATTATTGAACCCCGAACAGACCGCAAAACAAAAACAGCGAATTGAAGCGGTCGCAAACGAGATTAGCGCTCTGGCGATCCCGGCGGAGAAGGGCGAACCGACCTACGGGCAGTTTGAATCCCTCTTGGGCGAATTGCATAAGCTCGGTTTCTTCCCGGAAACATCGCTGGTGTCGGCGGTCGCGCGGGCGTTTGTGTAACCCTGATGTCCGACAGGCGCAACCGGCTCTCGGTCCGTATTCCTTGGCTGATTGAGGCTGTTGCCGAAGGGCCGCTTGCCATCACCGTCTTGCTGGTGCTGCTCTTGGTGGCGATAGGAACAAAAGGACTCGGTTGGTGGTGACTATCCGACCCGGCCCGCCCACGTCGAAAGAAGCCGATTTCATCAATCCACCGCTTGAGCAACGGCACGGGGAAGCCCTCGCCGTAGCCAGCGGCAACGGTCGGTTCCTCATGGCCTAGGATCGCCCACCGCTTATCTTCAGGACAGCCAGCGGCGCGCAATCGATCTTGGGCACGATGCCGCAGTGAATGGATGACCTTGCGCGGGTCTTCGATGCCACAGTCGTCAAGGAACCGATTGAGCCGTTTCGATGCGGCGTCCACAGGGTCCTTATATTTGCTTGTGAACAGCGGTCCCTTGATGGTCTTGGGCAGATATTCCAGCACGGCCGCGGGCAGCGGCACGCGGCGCAAGCTCTGTTTGGTTTTGCGACCGACAATGACATACCGGCAACCCCTTTCGGTCGCTTCACTGTCAATCTCGAATGCCTCGCTAAGCCGCATCCCCGTCGTTGCGAGCAGGCGGAGCAACAATTGATTGCTCTTATCGAGTCGTTTCAGGTTCGCTCTAATTACCTTCATGTCGGCGTCGTCGAGCGGCAAACGGCGTTCGCTATCTTCCATATCGGGCACGACGCCAGAGAACGGATTGAACTTTAGTTTCCCGTCTTTGATCGCCAGATGCACGGCGGCATTCAACCATCCGATTTTCTTTTCTATGGTTGCGCTCTTACGCTTCTGGTCAATGAAGTGCTGTGCTAGCTTGCGTCCATCGTCCCGCGTGGCGTCCTTCAACGGCTTGCCGATTAGTTCCTTGTACAGTTGCCACACCGCACGCGCCTCGCTCGCGTAATAGCCGCCGACGCGCCTGTGCTCCAAATAGGTTTCGATGATCGCATCGTCGCCGTTCTTTGTCGGCACTTTCGGCCGCCGGTCAATCACGCCTTCAATGGCGGCTCCACTGTAGGCGGCATCAAAGGCCGAGAATTCTTCGCGCGCGGATAGCCTTCCATGGCCAACGATCACGAACGCCGCGCCGCCGTTCGGCTCGGTCCGTACAATCGAGCCGTTGTGGCCGATGTAGAAAAGCTCTTTATCGGTGGCGAGGATTCGGCCGCCGTCCGGCGCCGTGTGCTCGCGGCCGGGTTCAAGTTTGTACTGCCATCTCTGTTCGAGTCGCGGGCGTGCAGCCAAAAGCGCCGCTTTGTGAGTGGTGATTGAAGCGATTGTGCCGTCATCCAATGGGACGCCCTTTAGTGCGTTGATTTCGGCTTGCGCTTTGTCTGGCGTGCCTAGCGACTTCACGACGGTTTTTCCGGGTGACCGCAGCCGGACGTACCAATTCGATGAACCGGGACGTTGAAAGATATAGCTGCCGTGACGTGCTCGCGACGCCGTTGCCATGGGGGAACACTCCTACTGTCTCCGCGAGTATAGTTGGCAACAGTCATTGGTAACAGCCATTGGCAACAGTAATTGGCAACAGGGTAAACAATTGGAAAGGCTAATGAAAGCGTCTACACGCCCTCGTAGGATTTCCGTCTTCCCGGGACCGCCAAGCCAGTCGAGCCGATGCCACCCAGGGGTCTTCTTAACGGAACGATCACAGGCTAGAGTCCGGCCCGTTTCCACCCGCAACCATCAACGCGTATTCCCATGAACAAGCCGGTATCGATCATCGACGAGGCTGGAGCTCTGCGTAACGCCGAGGGAGCTCCTGAATTTCTGAACCTGCACGAAGTGGTCGCCAAAGCGCACCAAAATCTCAATCAGAACCACTGGGATTACATCGTCGGCGGCGTGGAGACCGAAACCACGCTGCGGCGCAATCGCATGGCGCTCGACTCCATCGCCTTCCGGCCGCGCGTGCTGCGCGACGTCAGCAAGGTCGATGCGTCGGTCGAGGTGCTCGGCCGCAAGCTCCGCCTGCCGATCGTGCTTTGCCCGGTGGGCTCATTGGAAAGTTTCCATCCCGGCGGTGCCGAACCGGTGGTCAAGGCGGCTGCGGAATTCGGCGTCGCCCACATGTTGAGCTCGGTGTGCGATCCCGGCCTTGAGGGCGTCGCCAAGGCGGCGCCGGACGGCTTTCGCATGTTCCAGCTGTATGTCCGCGGCGACGCGGCTTGGACCGATGACCATGTTGCCCGCGCGATCGCCAATAACTACGGCGTGTTCTGTCTCACCGTCGACACCGCGCATTACAGCCGCCGCGAACGCGACATCGCCAAGCGCCATGTCACCGGCGGGCGGCGCCGCGCCACGGGCCGCGAATTCCAGGCGGCGCTCGATTGGAAAACCGTCGAGCGCATCAAGAGCAAGTTCAAGATCCCGCTTGCCATCAAAGGCATCGCCACCGCGGAGGATGCCAAGATCGCGCTCGATCACGGCGTCGAGATCATCTACGTCTCCAATCACGGCGGTCGCCAGCTCGATCACGGCCGCGGCTCGACCGATGTGCTGCCGGAAGTTGTCGAGGCCGTGGCCGCCCGCGCGCTGATCATCGTCGACGGCGGCTATTACCGCGGCACCGACATCGTCAAGGCGATCG
>JBAQAB010000487.1:0-13178 GCA_049285535.1 Xanthobacteraceae bacterium | reverse complement strand
CGCCGTCTCTGTCACCAGCGCATCGCCATGGCGTAATGCGGGCACCTTGCCCATGGGATTGATAGCGAGATAAGCCGGCGCCTTCATCGTCGAGGCGTAATCGAGCACTTCCGTCTTATAGGGCTGGCCGACTTCCTCGAGCATCCAGCGCGCAATCCGGCCGCGCGACATCGGATTGGTATAGAGAACGAGCTCATCGGCCATTGTCGGCTCCTCTCCTTCGACGGAGTGTTGGAGTTATAGCGCGACTATGCGTCGGGCCAATTCGGCCGGCAATCGTGCCCGCGATCAATCAGCCGTGAGGATGCGATACATCTCGGCGCCGTCGCGCGCCTTTCGCAGCGCGGCCGCGGTCTTCGCGTTGCGCAATTTTCGGGCAATCAAAGCCAATGCGCCGAGCTGGTCGCCCGCGGCCGCCGCTTCCGGCAGCAGCAGCAGAAAAACGATGTCGACGGGTTCGCCGTCGACGGCGTCGAAGTCGACGGGTCTGCGCAAGCGCACCAGCAGGCCGAATGGTTTCGTGACCTGATGGAACCGCGCATGGGGTATCGCTACCCCGCCGCCCATGCCGGTCGAGCCGAGCTCCTCGCGCTTAACCAACTCGGCAAGAAGCCGCTCGGGCAGCACGTCGACAATTGCTCCCGCCTTGCGGGCGAGTTCTGACAGCAGCTTTTTCTTGTCGGCGGCAGCGGCGTCGATGACGACGTTGTCCGCTGAAAGAAAGTCCGGGATTCTCATGGGGTTGGCAGCGCGTTCAATGCGGAGATGGAAGGGGGGACCATATGGCAAGGCATCAATCGGGAGCACGCATCCGATAGCCTATACCGGTTTCGGTGAGAACATACTGCGGCCGTTCGGGATCGGCTTCGATTTTTTGCCGGAGCTGCCGTACATAGACCCGCAGATATTGGGCGTCGGTCAAGTTGTCCCACAATTCGCCGAGCAGGAATTTGTGCGTCAAAACCTTGCCGGCATGCTGCACTAGCACGCGCAAAAGCTCATATTCCTTGGGCGAGAGCTTGATCTCCTTATCACCAACCTTGACGGTGCGGCGGACCAGATCGACCGAAAGGTCCCCGATCCTGAAAATCGGCCGTTCGCCCTGGGTCTGCAATTGGTGACGCAGCGCAGCTCGCATCCGCGCCAACAGCTCGTCCATGCCGAACGGCTTGGTCACATAATCGTCGGCGCCGAAATCAAGCGCCTGGACCTTGCCGGCCTCGTCGCCGCGGCTGGAGAGAACGACGATAGGGACGCTTTCATTGCGGGCGCGGATCGTTCGCAACAATTCGTGACCCTGCATGTCAGGCAGGCCGAGATCGAGAATGATCAGATCCGGAGATTGGCTCAGAAGTTCGAGCGCAGTCTTGCCGTTGGGAGCTTCAAGGGTCTGATAGCCCTGGGTCATGAGCCCCATGCGCAAGAGCTTGCGGATCGGAGGCTCGTCGTCGACCACGAGCACGCGGAGCGGGGCTGCGGTCATGCGGCGGTGTCCAGCCGTTGTGCCCGGCGTGGGACCGGCAGGTTGATCGTGAACATCGCGCCGCTGCGGTCGGAGCGATTGGCGGCGACGATCGTGCCGTACATGGCTTCGACAAAGCCGCGCGAGATCGCCAGCCCGAGCCCGGTGCCGGCGCGAACCTGATCGGTCTTCTGGGCGCGGTAAAACTTGTCGAAGATATGCTCGATGTCGGCCGGCGGAATGCCACTACCCTCATCGATCACCCGCAGGCTGACCGTGCCTCCGTCGCGCCAGGCTTGGATGCGGATGGTCGTTTTCGCCGGGGCATATTTCGCGGCATTGTCCAAAATATTGAACAGCACCTGCTCGAACAGCACGGCGTCGAGCTCGAGCATCGGTAAATCCGGCGCTAGATCCAGCCCGACTTCGTGCCGCGCCAGGATGCGGCTGGCGCGGCGTAACGCGCTGCCGACGATCTCGCCGAGATCGTGCAGCGCGACGTTCGGCGCGATCGCGCCGGATTCGAGCTTGGTCATGTCCAGCAGATTGGCGATGAAACGGTTGAGCCGCTCCGACTCGTCGATGATCGTGCCGAGAAGCTCGGCTTTCTCGCCGGCCGAAAGCTTCTCCGCGAGATCGCGCAGCGTGCCGGCCGATCCGAGCACGGCGGCGAGGGGGGTCTTGAGATCGTGCGAGATCGAGGTGAGAAGCGCCGAGCGCAAGCGTTCGGTCTCGGCGTTGCGTTCGACCCGGTCCATTTCTTCGACCAGCCTGACGCGCTCAATGGCGAGCGCGCCTTGATCGGCGAGCGCGTCGAGCAGACGCCGCTGATCGGGAGTGAGCAGCGGCCCCGGCTTGTCGCTGTCTATACCCATCATGCCAATGGCGCCGCGTCCGGTATGCATCGGCAGGAACAGCCGCTTGGCGCCGGGCAATGTATCCGAGCCGCGGCCAGCGACGCGATTGTTCTCCCAGGCCCATTTCGCCGCCGCGATGTCGGCGTCGTCGAGAATGTCTTCGGGCGGATAGCCCATTTTCACCGCAATCGTGCCGCGCTCGGGCAATAACAAGACAACCCGCACCTTCAACATCAGCGCGGTTTGATACGCCGTCGCCCACAGCACGTCGTCGAGCGTTCCGGCGCCGGCAAGCTTGCGGCTGAAAGCATAGAGCGACTCGGTAGTTCGCGCCCGCTCCATGGTCGCGACCGCCTGCGTACGGCCGCGCGCGGCGACGCTGGATACGATGACCGCCACCAGCGTGAAGAAGCCGAACGCGGTGACATTGTGCGGATCGGCGATCGTGAACGTGTATATCGGCGGCAGGAAGAAGAAGTTGTAAGCGAGCGCCGAGGCGACGCTGGCAAAAAGCGACGGCCACAGGCCGAAGCGGACGGCCATAGTGACGACGGCGGTGAGGAATACGAGATCGCTGTTGGTTGCGCCAATCCAGGCTTGAATCAATTCAGCCAGTGCAAGCGCGACAGCGACCGCGACCAGTGCGGCCCCATAGGGGCGCGGGTCGAAGACTTCGTTGCGCTCGGCCGGACGGGTCGATTTCTTCGGAATCGGCTGACCGGCAACGACATCGCCGGCAATGACGTGCACGCTGATATTGCCGGAACGGCGTACCAGATCGTGCACCACCGAGCCGTGCAGGATCTCGAACCAGCGGGCGCGCGCCGATTTGCCGATGATGATCTGCGTGACATTGTTTGCTTGTGCATAGCCGATCACGTCCTCGGCGATGCGATTGTCGCTGGACGGCAAAGTGACGGCCTCGCCGCCGAGTGCCTCGGCGAGCCGCAGCGTATCGGCAATGCGGTCGCGTTCCTCTTCCGAAAGCTGCAGGCTGCGCCGGCCCTCGACATAGAGCGCGACCCAAGGGCCATGGAGCCGATCGGCGAGCCGCTTGGCGTAGCGGACGAGACCCGCGGAGCGCGGATCCTCGCTGATGCAAACCAGGATGCGCTCGCCCGCCGCCCACGGCCCCTGGATGGCATGCGCCTGCATTTCGGAGAGCAATTGCTCGTCCACCCGCTCGGCGGTGCGGCGCAATGCGAGCTCGCGCAACGCGGTAAGGTTGGCGGGTGAAAAGAAATGTTCGAGTGCGCGCTCGGCTTGTTTCGGAACGTAGACTTTGCCTTCTTTCAGGCGCTGGATCAGATCGTCGGGCGTCAGATCGACCAGTTCGACGGCATCGGCCCGGTCGAAAACGGCATCCGGCACGGTTTCTCGCACGCGCACATGGGTAATTTGTGCAACGACGTCATTGAGGCTCTCGATGTGCTGGATATTGACTGTAGTGTAGACGTCGATGCCGCTGCTCATCAGCTCTTCGACGTCGAGGTAGCGCTTGGGGTGGCGGCTGCCTTCGACGTTGGTATGCGCGAGCTCGTCGACCAGAACGATCTGCGGCCGCCGCGCGATAATGGCGTCAAGGTCCATCTCGCTAAGCAACTGTCCCTTATATTCGACGTGTCGGCGCGGAACGACCTCAAGCCCCTCCAACAGCGCTTCGGTCTCGCGGCGGCCGTGGGTTTCGACGACGCCCACGACCACGTCATAGCCGTCTTTTCTGCGGGCGTGCGCCTGTTGCAGCATTTGGTAGGTCTTGCCGACTCCGGGTGCGGCGCCGACGAAAATTCGCAGCTTGCCGACGCGGCCCTCTTCGCGGCGCGCCGCCTCAAGAAGCGCTTCCGGCGAGGGCCGATGTTCGGATTCGCGCCTTTGCTCCGCCATCGCCGATGGATCTCAAGCTATGGGCGCGCGTGACATTATCCTGTGGTCAATCGATCGAGCGCAAGATTGAGCTGCAGAACATTGACACGCGGCTCGCCGAGAAGGCCGAGCCATCGGCCTTCCGTGTTGTCGTCGACGAGCTTGCGGACGCGATCTTCCGGCAGATTACGGGCCTTTGCAATACGGGGCACTTGGAAAAGGGCGCCCGCCGGCGAGATCTCCGGATCGAGTCCGCTGGCCGACGTCGTCACCAGGTCGGCCGGTACCGGCATCGACGGGTTCTCTTTTTTCAGCTTATCCATGTCGCCCTTGACACGGTCGATCAGCGCCTTGTTGGACGGTCCGAGATTGGAGCCGCCGGAATTGTCGGCATTATACGGCGCGGCGACGGTTTTGGTCGGATCCTTGGGGTCCGGCGCGGTCGTCGCCGACAGCCGGCCATGGAAATACTTGTCGCTGTCGAATTCCTGGCCGATCAACTCCGAGCCCACGACCTTGCCGTCGCGCTCGATCATGCTGCCGTTTGCCTGGTACGGGAAAATAACTTGGGCGATCCCGGTCATCGCCAAGGGATAGGCCAAGCCGGTGATGAGGGTAAGGGCGACCAGGACGACGATCGCCGGACGGATTTCGCGCAACATGACGGGTCTCCTTAAACCAGGTGCAAGGCGGTGACGATGACGTCGATCGCCTTGATGCCGACGAAGGGAATGATCACGCCACCGACGCCGTAGATCCATAGATTGCGGCGCAGCAGCGCCGCGGCGCCGATCGGGCGATAACGTACGCCTTTGAGCGACAGTGGAATGAGCGCAATAATGATCAGCGCATTGAAGATAATCGCAGACAGGATGGCGCTCTCCGGCGTCTGCAGCTTCATGATATTCAGCGCCTGCAATTGCGGATAGAAGGCGACGAACATTGCCGGGATAATGGCGAAATATTTCGCTACGTCGTTGGCGATCGAGAAGGTGGTCAGCGCGCCGCGGGTCATCAAGAGCTGCTTGCCGATCTCGACGATCTCGATGAGCTTGGTTGGATTGGAATCGAGATCGACCATGTTGCCGGCTTCGCGTGCCGCCTGCGTGCCGGTGTTCATCGCCACGCCGACGTCGGCCTGCGCCAACGCCGGTGCGTCGTTGGTGCCGTCGCCGCACATCGCGACAAGCTTGCCCTTGGCCTGTTCGTCGCGAATGAGCCGAAGCTTCTCCTCTGGCGTCGCTTGGGCGAGGAAATCGTCGACGCCGGCTTCTGCCGCGATTGCGGCGGCCGTCATGGGATTATCGCCGGTGATCATGACGGTGCGAATGCCCATGCGGTGCAATTCGGCGAAGCGCTCCCGGATGCCGCCTTTGACGATATCCTTGAGGTGAACGATGCCGAGCAGGCGGCCGTCCTTGGCGACCGCCAGCGGCGTGCCGCCGGCCTTGGCGATGCTGTCGGCGATCGCGGTGATTTCGTGGACGGTCTCGCCGCTCACGCTCGGCCGCAGCGCCTGCACGGCGCCGCTAGCGGCGGCAGTCGGCGGTCCGTTGAGAAAATTCAGGATGGCGTCCACTGCGCCTTTGCGGACCCAGGACGAGCCGATCTCAACGCCGCTCATCCGCGTTTGTGCGGAGAATGGGATGAAACTGGCCTGCAGTTCATGCAGGTCGCGGCCGCGAATGCCGTACTTCGCCTTGGCCAGCACGACAATCGAGCGCCCCTCGGGCGTCTCATCGGCGAGCGACGCGAGCTGCGCGGCATCCGCCAATTCCTGCTCGGTCACCCCGCGCACCGGCTTGAACTCGGTGGCTTGGCGATTGCCCAGCGTGATGGTGCCGGTCTTGTCGAGGAGTAATGTATCGACGTCGCCCGCGGCCTCGACCGCGCGCCCGGACATCGCCAGCACATTAAAGCGCACCAGGCGATCCATGCCGGCAATGCCTATCGCGGACAACAGCGCGCCGATCGTGGTCGGAATCAGCGTTACAAACAGTGCGACCAGGATCACGACCGAAATCACGCTGCCGGCATAGTAGACGTAGCTTGGGATCGTCGCGGTCGCGAAGACGAAGATGATGGTCAGGCCGATCAGAAGGATGTTCAGCGCGATCTCGTTCGGCGTTTTCTGCCGTTCGGCGCCCTCGACCAGCCGGATCATGCGATCGAGGAATGTCGAGCCGGGCGCCGCGGTAATGCGCACGCGGATCCAATCGGAAAGAACCTGCGTACCGCCGGTGACCGCGGAACGGTCGCCGCCCGATTCGCGAATGACCGGCGCGGATTCGCCGGTGATCGCTGCCTCGTTGACCGAGGCCATGCCGACGATCACCTCGCCATCCGACGGAATCATGTCGCCGGCTTCGACGAGAACAACGTCACCGACCTTGAGGCCGGTGCTCGGTACCAGCCGGTAATTCTGCGAGTCGCCGGCACCGGTGAGAAGCTTGGCGTGAGTCTCGGTGCGCTGCCGACGCAGCGAGTCGGCCTGCGCCTTGCCGCGGCCCTCGGCCACAGCCTCGGCGAAATTAGCGAACAGCACCGTGAACCACAGCCACAGGATGATCTGGAACTCAAAGGCGATGTGGCCGCCGCCGGTCGCCAGATCGCGGATGAGAATGACCGTCGTCAGCGCCGTGACGATCTCGAGCACGAACATGACGGGATTCTTCATGAGGGTGCGTGGATTGAGCTTGACGAAGGCGGAGCCGATGGCCGGCACGACGATCTTCGGATCGAACAGCGCCGAGACGGGCATGCTC
The DNA here is from genome assembly GCA_049285535.1 of Xanthobacteraceae bacterium. GTDB lineage: Bacteria > Pseudomonadota > Alphaproteobacteria > Rhizobiales > Xanthobacteraceae > BOG-931. Next base: position 6,231 of record JBAQAB010000487.1, on the reverse strand, counting down.
TTGCGCAGGGTTGAGGTTTCCATCGAAGTCCACTCCAAGCCTTAATTGGAAGAGAAGAGGGTTCCGGCGTTGATTGCGAGCTGCTCGACGATCGGACCGAGCGCGAGCGCCGGGAAGAAGGTGAGGCCGCCGACAATAAGGATCACACCGACGACTAGGCCGACAAATAAGCCGCCATCGGTCGGGAACGTGCCGGCAGAAGCGGGCACCAGTTTCTTGGCGGCAAGAGTGCCGGCAATCGCCATGGTCGGGATGATCATCCAGAACCGGCCGACACCCATCGCGACAAAGCCGCTAAGGTTGTAGAACATCGTATTGCCGTTCAATCCGGCGAAGGCCGAGCCGTTATTGCCGTCCATCGAGGTGTAAGCGTAAAGGACTTCGGTAAAGCCGTGCGGACCGGGATTGTTCATCGAGGCGACGGCCGAGGGCACCAGCATCGCGACGGCGGTCCAGCCGAGATACATCAGCGGCAGGACCAGGATGGCGAGCATCGCCATTTTGACTTCCTTGGCTTCGATCTTCTTGCCGACATATTCCGGCGTGCGGCCGACCATCAGTCCCGCGACGAAGATCGAGATGATGACGAAGAGCAGCATGCCGTACATGCCGGAGCCGACGCCGCCGACGATGATTTCGCCAAGCTGAATATTGATCAGCGGGATCATGCCGCCGAGCGCGGTGAAGCTGTCGTGCATGGCGTTGACCGCACCGCAGGACGCCGCGGTGGTGATTACGGCAAATAGCGCCGAGCCGATGATGCCGAAGCGGGTTTCTTTACCTTCCATATTGCCGCCGTTGAGCCCGAGCGCATTGAGCGCGTCGTTGCCGTGCGCTTCGGCCCCGTAGCAAAAGAAGACGCCGGCGATGAACAGAACACCCATCACCGCGAGAACCGCCCAGCCTTGCCGCTGGCGGCCGATCATCCGGCCAAACACGTTGGTGAGCGCCGCACCAAGTGTAAAGATCGAGATCATCTGCACGAAATTCGACAGGGCGGTCGGGTTCTCGAACGGATGCGACGCATTGGCGTTGAAGAAGCCGCCGCCATTGGTTCCGAGCATTTTGATGGCGATCTGCGAAGCGACCGGCCCGACCGCGATGTGCTGCTTGACCCCTTCAAGAGTTGTGGCGTCGACATAAGGGCCGAGCGTCTGCGGGATGCCCTGCCAGACCAGGAAAAGGGCATAGGGCACGCAGATGGGGATCAGGATATAGAGCGTGCAGCGGGTGACATCGACCCAGAAATTCCCGACCGTGCGCACCGAATGCCGTGCAAAGCCGCGGATCAGCGCGATCGCAAGCACAATGCCGGTTGCCGCCGAGAGATAGTTCTGGTGTGTCAGGCCGAGCATCTGCACGAGATAAGACATCGTGTTTTCGCCGGCGTAGTTCTGCCAATTGGTATTGGTGATGAAGCTCATCGCCGTATTGAGCGATAGACCTTGTTCGACGGCGCTTTGGCCTTCCGGATTGAACGGCAGGAGGGCCTGCGTGCGCATCAGCACATAGAGAATGAGCAGGCCGCCGACGTGAAACAGCAGCATGCCGACCGTGTAGGTCAATGCATGCTGCTCCTGGCGCTCGTCAACGCCCGCCATCTTGTAGATGGCAATTTCGACCGGACGCAGGATCGGCGTCAGCCATGTGCGCTCGCCATTGAACACGTGCGTCATATAGGCGCCGAGGACCGGCGTGATCGCGATGATGATCGCGCAATAAAGCAGAATCTGGACCCAGCCAATGACGGTCATGGTCGTTGTCCCTTCAGAACAGTTCAGGCTTGAGCAGGGCGTAGATCAGATAGGCCAGCAGCCCCACGGTCACGAGACCGGCAAGCGAATAGTCGAAAATCATGACAGTCTCCCTCAGAGCCGGTCGCAGGCGTAGCAATAAGCGATCGACAACGCGAAGAAGACGAAGGCGATCGCCATCATGACGGCGTCCATCATCGCAGTTCTCCAACCGAGTTCCCCAATGGGGCATCAAACGGCAGATGGCAGTCCGCGACTTCGATTTGAATCAAAGCCGCGCAAATGAACTCCGCCGCTCAGGCGCAATTAACTGTCACCGATGACATATGAATTCGAGAGGTGAGGTGGAAGAAAGTTATAGGAATTCTATAAAGCCGGGCGGCGACAGGACGACTTTCCCAAACTCGTAAATAGCTGAAAGACATCACCATATGCCGATGCTGGAAGTGTCAGCGGAGCATCAGGGGGGATTAGACCAGACCGAAGCGATCCGATTGGGACTGATCCCGCGAGCTATCGTGCCTCCTCCGAAACACCTATAGGAAGCCCGCTGCATGCGCGTGCACGATGTGAAAGAATTGTGTCGCCGCGCCAAACTTGGCGACAGCCGTGACCGCGAGCAGCGCCAGGACCGACAGCAAGGCTGAAAGCTCCGAGCGCTTTTTGCCGATTTGGGATGCAGCCTTCAAAATTTGTCTCATCGCAGCAGCCATTCCATCGGTATTAACTCGGGACTTTGCGGGCCGAACTCTGAGACAGATGTGCCGGCCGGCTCATAGGAAATCGAGGGGAAGGAGCCGGTAACGTTGTAGGAATGGCATAAAGGTTAGGCATTTCGCAGCCGGCAGATTCGGGGTTGGAGAAGGTTCCACAATCAGCTGGCTCTATGGTGTGTTGCGAGGGGGGACTCGACCTGGGATATCGCCCCCGTTTGTGCCGGGATATGGTCTCGGCTCGAGGGGTCTAAGCAGTCACCAAGTCGGGTCGGCCGGAGGGGGAATGAGTAGCGACGACCAAAATCTGACGACGATATTGAATCACGCGCTCGACCGCGCGACCCAGAATCTTACGTTCGATAAGCTGCTTATTCAGGTTGGCCTCGACCCCAACAACGTGACGCTCCACGCGATCTTCGTGCGCTTGATCGAGATCGTTTCGGCTGACCTCAATTTTGCAAATATGTGTGCGCTGATCGGCGCGGGCTTTTACGCGGCAACTTTGCTGATGCGAACGATGGTGCCGTTGCGCGTTTTCGGCATCATTAGCGCCTTGTTCTTTGTGGCCTACGGCGCGCTCGCCGGAGCGATGTCGACCTTTTTCATGTATTTGCTCCTGCTGCCCCTCAACAGTTGGCGCCTGTTTCAGATGCGCGGCCTGGTCAAGAAAGCGCGCGTCGCCGCTCAGGGCGACCTGTCGATGGATTGGCTCAAGCCTTTCATGAATCGCAGGACATATCGCCGGGGTGATGTCCTATTTCGGAAAGGGCAGGCTGCCAATGAGATGTTCCTGACGGTTACGGGAAAATTTCTCGTGCGGGAGATCGGCGTCGAATTGCCGCCCGGTCGTTTGGTGGGCGAACTTGGCTTTGTTACACCCAATAACCGAAGAACGCAGACAGTCGAATGTATAGAGAGCGGCGAGGTGCTGACCATCACCTATGACCGGCTGCTGGAAATCTACTTCGATAACCCGGAGTTCGGCTATTTCTTCCTTCGCCTCGCCAGCGATCGCCTGCTGCAAAACATCGCGCGACTCGAGGGAATCATCGCGGCTGGAGCCGGCATGGCGGACACCATGGCGCCTGTGCCTCCAGCAGAGTTGCGCACGTCAAGCGACGGGCCAAGCGGCGATGAGTCGGAACTAGTGCGGGCGATGGAAACGATTGACGTTGCCGAACCTGTGAAGGATGTATCTCCAGCGGCCGCGAAAGTGACTTTGCCCGACGTGATCGTGCCTCCGGCGGATGGTCGGCGTGCCGTTGCGGCAAAACTGGTCGAACGCTTTGCTTTATGGTCCGGGGTTGCCGGAATTATTCCGGTCCCGTTCGTCGATCTGGCGGCAGTCGGCAGCGTGCAGGTTCTCATGCTGCGCCGAATTTCACAGATTTACGGTGTCCCGTTTTCCGCAAACCGCGGCAAGGCGCTCATTGCCAGCCTGGCAGGCTCGATGATCCCGGCGAGCAGCGGCATGGGCGCGGCCAGCATCACCAAGAGCGTGCCGGTCGTGGGGACTGCGGTGAGTGCGGTGGTGATGCCGGCTCTGTCCGCCGGTGCGACTTACGCCATCGGGATGGCTTTTATTCAACACTTCGCTTCCGGCGGCACGCTGCTTGATTTCAATCCGCGGCAATACCGCGAATTCTTCAGATCTCAGAAGGAGTTTTGGCGCACGCGATCGAGAGTTGCCCGCGCTGCAGCCAAGGAGGCCAAGGCCGCGAAAGCCGGATCATCTTCGCAATCTCACGCAGAACGCTCGCGATCATTCTTGAACTGGCGCAAATATTTGCGTGTTTCGCGCTAATCGGTCAGTTGCGCCGGACAATTCCTATGAAAGCGCCGTCGGTCTCTTATGCCGGCTTTATATCGTTCCAACCCGTGCCGTCTGGCATCTTTACGGCCTTCGATTGCATCTTACGAGGCGGCGCTGAAAGGGCGTTTTCGCTGTCGTGAGGTCGCAATGTCATTTGGGTCCGACCAGGCGGTGTTGCTCGATCGATTGGACGAGGCGGTTCGCTTCGCGCCGCAGCCCACGCATGGCCTTGTTTCGAAAATCATCGCCGGCGCGTGCAGCCGCATTCCGGTGTTAAGCAAAGCCGGAAAGACCAGCGGCATCGATCGCTTGGTGGAATTAGGCGCTTGGGCCGACGCCGCGCTCATGTTGATTGCACTGGAATTGCCGGATTGGACGCTGCGGCGGCTGATCCGCGAAGACGGGCAGTGGCATTGCGCGTTATCCCGACACCCTAATTTGCCCATTGATTTCGACGATACCGCGGACGCCACCCACGAGGTCATGCCGCTTGCGATTTTGCTGGCGTTTCTTCAGGCGCGCCGCCGGACTGCGCTTGCGGCGCATTCCGTTCCAGCGGTGCCGTTCGCCAACCCGGCCCCGGCCGGACTGATCTGTTGCGAGAATTTTGCGTGAAATCTGCGCTTGCCGTTCCGTTTACGCTCCTATGCCGCCTTTATGAGATAGCGCCACGCTCGATCTCGAATTTATATGGCCGCAAGCGCAAATTCGGCTCAGCCAAAACAACACAAGGAGAGGGCCCGATGAGCGTCCTTCCTGACGATTTGAGGCGAAGTCCAACCGACGGCACGGTCAAACAGCGGCGGTTCTGGCACGGTCTCGCCGAGCGGCTCGATGCCCTGGCCGCTTATCCGACCAAGCACGCGATCTCCGAACAGGAGTTGCGCAAGGTCGACGACGATATCAAGCGCTGCCGGCAATTAATGTTCAAGAAACCGCAGCGCCAGCGCGCCGCGAAGTTGGGGCGCCTGACGATGCCGAGCGCGGTTGGTGTCCTCAAGTCCAGATGACATGGCAAGACGATGAACAGCTTTTTCAAAAATTTCGGCTTTGCCAGCTCCACCGGATCGGAAGGCATCAGGCTTGCCGTGGCACACTCGGGGTCCAATCCCGCGTCGCGCGGCCAGGGCTCCGGCGGGCGGAGTACGGTGATCAACTTTCCCAGGCGGCCGGATCTTAGCGTCCTTAGCGAAACCATCCCGCTGTTCTACATCGCCCAAAATAAATATGGATTCTGGGTGGCGCGCGAGGCCGAGGGCCGGTACGGCGGCGCATTTCTGTTCCGGCGTTCGGCCGTACGCTTTGCCCGCCAGCAGAGCGGGTCGGCGGGCTGCGCAATGATGTTTCTCAACGAGGAACTCGAATTCGACATCGAGAACGAAGGGGACCGCCTCGTCGAACCCATTGCTGCACTCATCGACGTGACAACGCGGCGGGCGCCAAGATTCGCAACCTTCGTTGCGATGGCAATTGCCGAATGGCGCAAGCTCGTCGCGCAGATCGCTGGCGCCTTTGCTGGCGAGCGGAGAAATCGCAGGGCGATCGAGCGCGAGCTGTTCCGCGGTGAGTATACGCTGGCGTCGAAAAACGACGACGATCTGCCGCTGCCATAATTTGTATCGCATTGGCGAGCGCACGGATTTCGTTACTCATCTTCCGGGAGAAAATTGATGAAAAACGAAGCTGAACCTCCCTCGTGTTTGCGTCCTCCCATCTTCGTAATTGGTCAAGACAGTCGAGGGCATTGGGTAGCGCAAGACCTGACCGGCACCCGAGGCGGGCTATTCGTAAATCGTGCCGAGGCGCTTCGGTACATACGATCCGAAAACGGAAATCGGCCGCACTCATTCGTCACGATTACCGGAATTATCGAACTCGACATAACACGCCCGCAGGACGCGGCGCCGAAACGGCAGCTTAGCGTCGAGATAGAGCGCCAGCTCCGGGT
>JBAQAB010000486.1:0-5259 GCA_049285535.1 Xanthobacteraceae bacterium | reverse complement strand
CGGATAGGTCGCGGCGACGCGGGCCATCCACACCTGCCCTGCCTCTTCGTTGAAGTGCTCGACGGAGCCGCCCGGCGCCACGATCTCGTAGGGCGACATCGAAGCGTCGCCGACGAAGATCACTTTGTAGTCGTGCGGATAGGTGTGCAGCACGTCGAAGGTCGGCGTCGTCTCGGTCCAGCGCCGCACGTTCTGCTTCCACACTTTCTCGTAGAGGCAGTTGTGGAAATACAGATGCACCAAATGCTTGAACTCAGTCTTGGCGGCGGAGAACAATTCCTCGGTCGCTTTGACGTGCCAATCCATCGAGCCGCCGACGTCGAGGAACAAGAGCACCTTGATGGTATTGTGCCGCTCCGGCCGCATCAAAATGTCGAGATAGCCCTTGTGCGCGGTGCCCTTGATGGTGCCGTCGAGATCGAGCTCGTCGGGCGCGCCGGTGCGCGCGAATTTGCGTAGCCGCCGCAGCGCGATCTTGATGTTGCGGGTGCCGAGCTCGATGTCGCCGGCGAGATCCTTGAACTCGCGTTTGTCCCACACTTTCACGGCGCGGAAATTACGGTTCTTGTCCTGGCCGATGCGCACGCCTTCGGGGTTGTAGCCGTAGGCGCCGAACGGTGAAGTGCCACCGGTGCCGATCCATTTCTTGCCGCCCTGGTGGCGGCCTTTCTGTTCGGCGAGCCGCTGGCGCAGCGTCTCCAGAAGCTTTTCCAGGCCACCGAGCGCCTCGATCTGCTTCTTCTCCTCCTCGGTGAGATATTTTTCCGTGAGCTTCTTGAGCCACTCGATGGGGATTTCGGCGGTCAGCGCGTCCTCGGCCAGATCGAGGCCCTTGAAGACGTGGCCGAACACCCGATCGAACTTGTCGAGATTGCGCTCGTCCTTCACCAGCGCCGCGCGCGACAGATAATAAAAATCCTCGACCCGGCGCGAGGCGACGTCCTTCTCCATCGCCTCCATCAGCGTGAGGTATTCACGCAGCGTCACCGGCACGCCGGCGGCTTTAAGCTCGTGGAAGAAAGTCGCGAACATGCGGCATTAGTCCCGAGATGCGCAACCCGGCTACGCCGCCGTTGCGTCGCGAAGATCGCCAAGTCCCTGTCGTAAAAGGCAATTTTTACATGCAAAGATATATCTTGCGTTATAGCGATATGTGATCTATCTAAAGATATATCTTTAACAGGAGAAGCAAGACAATGCATGGACATGGACATAGTGGACGCCACGGGGAATCCCGCCACGAACATTGGGGCGCAGGCCGTCATCGCCGTCACGGTCGCTTCGGCGGCTCCGGCTTTGACGGAGGTCATGGCGGCCGCCGGGGCGATATGAACCCGGACGACATGCGCGCCGGGCGCATGCTGGCGCAGGGCGATCTGCGGCTCGTCGCGCTGGCGTTGATCGCGCAAGGGCCGCGGCACGGCTACGAGATCATCAAGCTGGTGGAAGAGAAGACCGCCGACTGGTACTCGCCGAGCCCCGGCATCGTTTATCCGACGCTGACCTATCTGGAGGAAGCGGGCTACGTCACCGCGGCGGCCGAGGGTTCAAAAAAGCTCTACACCATTACCGACGAAGGCCGCGCTTATCTCGAGACCAATCGCGATCTGGCCGACGTAGTGCTCGATCGGCTCGCCTCGCTCGGCGAACGCGTCAATCGCTGGCGGCGCGCGGCACGCGGCGAACGTGCAAATCGGCGGACGCTGCCGCCGCTGGTCGAGGCCGCCTTCGATCATTTGCGCGAGACCGTGGGCAAGCGCCTCGAAGGCGACGTCGACGCCGAAGCGAGCCTTGTTGAAATTCTCGCCCGCACCGACGCGGAATTGCAGCGGCGAAACTGAACCGGCGCAAATCAGCGCAGGGAAGCCTCCGGCGTGTGGACATGCTCGGGCCGGATACCGACGCCGAGAAGCCGCGCCGGAATGCGGCGCAACACTGGAAAAAATCTGAAGAGCTTGAAGAACAGCGGCGGCTTCGGCCGCCGCTGGCTGTCCATGCTGAGCACGCGGCTGATGACCCGCTTCTGAATATTGAGCTGCAGCCACTGCGTGAAGCGCACCGGCAACGTGCGGCGATCCTGGATCGCGTGAAGGTCCTGGTCGGTGACGGCGCCGCGCGCAAGCGGACCGGCCAACCGATTGGCGGCAGCGACCGCGTCTTGCACCGCCATATTGATGCCGACGCCGCCGATCGGGGACATCGCATGTGCCGCGTCGCCGATGCAGAGCAACCCCGGCCGCCACCACTTTTCCAGGCGATCGACAGTGACGCTCAGGAGCTTGACGTCGTCCCAGCTTTTCAATTCGCCGACCCGGTCGGCAAGAAAGGGCGACATGTCGACAACCCGCCGGCGGAACGCTTGAAACCCTTCCGCCTGGATTTTTTCGATGCCGCCCTTCTGGATGACGTAGGCGCACTGCCAGTAATCGCCGCGGTCGAGCATGATCATCATCCTGCCGGCCTCGACATGGCCGAAGGTGTCCGTGGTGTCGTCGGCCTTGCGCGATACACGAAACCACAGCACGTCCATCGGCGCACCGTAATCCTCACTCGTGAAACCCGCTTTTTCGCGTACGGTGGAATGCCGGCCGTCACAGCCGACGACGAGATCGGCGCGGATGGTCAGCGTGCCGTCCGGCGTCTTGGCATGCAGTCCGGCAACCCGGCCGCCCTCTTCGATCAAATCGGTCGCCTCCGCGCTCATGTGCAAGTCGAAGGTCTTGTAGCGCTTGCCGTGCTCGGCCAGGAAATTGAGAAAATCCCATTGCGGCATCAGGGCGACATATTTGCAGTGTGTCGGCAGATGGCGGAAATCGATCATCGACAGATGCTCGGCGCCGATCTGACCGCTCAGGGTCTCGAGCTTCTGGTGCGGCAGTTTGAGGAATTCGTCGAGCAAGCCCAACTCATGCATCAGCTCAAGCGTCGACGGATGCACGGTGTCACCGCGAAAATCCCTGAAGAAATCGGCGTGCTTTTCCAGCACGACGACCTCGACCCCGGCCCGCGCCAGGAGGAAACCGAGCATCATCCCGGCCGGCCCGCCGCCGGCGATGACGCATTTTGTGGCAATTGACGAGTCCGGCATGGAGACAACTTGAGTGCGGCATTGGCTTGCGACAAGGGGGCAGCGAAGTCTATCCCTAAGGGTTCGTGATGCCGCCCTCACATTTCCGCCGCAAGCCGGGTGCTAGAAGGACAACCGTTCGCTCGCCGCCCACAAAAATGCGCCTTCCCCTCATTCTGGCTTTGTCGCTCGCCATCGTGCCGCTCGGCAGAGCATTGGCGCAGGCGCCACCGACTCCCGCCCTGCCCGCCGGAACGGCGACGCCGCCCATGGCTCCGGCAGCGCCCCTTGCGGGAACGGGCGATTTTCACATTGTCTGGGAGGTCAAGGATCGCTTTCGCCTGTTCCGTAACGACGCCGACTTTCTGCGGCTGGCGGCGGCAAGCCGCGGCGACGGGGTTCTTGCCGCCGAAGATCGGCTCGAACGCGCGACCGACGGCCTCGGCTGGGCCAAAGATGTGGTGGCTAACCTGTGCCTCGATAATTTCGGTAACCTTGAAGAGACCTGCGAACGGGACGGCGTGCGCGAGAATTATCTGACGCCGATCGACCATCCCATCGGCGTGACGATTTCCGGGCCGGCGCCGCAGGATGCGAGCTGCGTCTGGAGCTTCGATAGCGGCAACGGACCGTCGCAGCAGACCACCGTGCCGTGCGATCAGGAGGTCAAGTTGCGCGTGCCTTCGGGCCGCACCACCGTCGCCTCCGTCGATATTCCGCTCGGCGACGGCACGGCGCAACGCGTCTCGACCGAGATCGCCGTGCGCGACGTCCTGGTTGCCGGACTTGGCGATTCCATCGCCGCCGGCGAAGGCAACCCTGACAAGGCGGTGGAGCTCGACGGTGGCTTCTGCTTCAAGCGGTTCCTCAGCGGCGGATTCAGCCAGTATTTCCGGCCAAGCCGCGCCGGCTACGACGACGATCGATCCTGCGAAAACGGACCGTCGAGCCCGACTGCGGCAAGAGACTGGGACCGCCACGGGGCGCGCTGGATGAATCCCGCCTGCCACCGGTCGCTATACAGCTATCAGGTGCGGACCATGCTGGCGTTGGCGATCGAGCAGCCGCATCTGGCCGTGACCTTGGTTCCGCTTGCCTGCACCGGCGCGACGATCGGCGCCGGCATGTTCGCCGGACAGCGCGCCGACGATTGCCCATGGGTGGTCGGCATCGAAACGTGTTCTGGCACCGCGCCGGCGCAATTTACCGAACTCAGGGACGTCATGGCGGCGGTGCACCGTCAGGATCCAAAGCGCAACCTCGACATGGTGCTGTTGACGATCGGCGCCAATGACGTGAATTTCGCCGGGCTCGTTGCCAACGTCATTGTCGACGCGACGACGGAACGAATTCTGCTCAAGCAGGGCGGCGCCATCGCCAGCGTTGACGACGCGACAAAATCCTTGGAGGGGGATTTGCCGGACGAATTCTCGCAACTGCGTACCGCACTCAAACCGTTCGTCGGCGGCAATCTCGACCGGGTCGTTTTCGTCTCCTACCCCAATCCGGCGATGCAAGCGCAAGACAAGCCATGCCCGGGCGGCCGCGACGGCCTGGACGTCCATCCGGCTTTCGGGGCCGATGCCGAGCGGCTGCGAGCCGCGGCGCAGTTCGTAGAAACTAAATTCTTGCCCGGCATCCGAGCGCTCGCGACCTGCGAAGGCAACAAGGCCTGCCGCAATCCGACGACCGACGGCATGACATTCGTCGACGGTCATCAGGCCGAATTCGTCCAGCACGGCATGTGCGTGCGCGCCTCAAGCGATCCGGAATTCGATCGCAATTGCTTTTTGACCAACGGCAACAGCTTCCAGACCGACCCGAACGCCGCTCCCGACAACCCGATGGCCTGCGGCGAGCCGCCCAGCGACTACAAGCCTTACGCCCCGCGGGCGCGCTGGATCAGGACGGCGAACGACAGTTATTTCACCGCCATGACCTATCCCGAGGGCATGCCCGCGATCTTGAAACCGAGCGACATCCACGACGCGCTGTGGGGCGTGCTCAGCGCCGTCTATGGCGGCGCCGTGCATCCCACCGCCGAAGGCTACGCCGCGATGGCGGACGCCGCATTGCCGGCTGTACGCGGGGTGCTCGGACTGCAGGCGCCGCCTGCAGTTCAAGCCCAACCGCTGCCGCAGGCAACCGCACCCGGGCCTGCGCAGTCAGATGCTCCAGCGCCTCAGCCCCCC
>JBAQAB010000485.1:0-7749 GCA_049285535.1 Xanthobacteraceae bacterium | reverse complement strand
ACTCCATGGGCATCGATTACATGGTGGTGTTCCCGACCCCGATGCTGGTGCTCGGCATGCACCCGCAGATCGAAATGGAGGTCGTGATCGGCAACGCTTTCAACAAATGGCTGGCGGAGGAAATCCTGCCGCAAGACCAGCGCATCAAGGCGATGCTCTATCTACCGTTCAATCATCCCGAGGAGAGCCTGAAGGCGGTCGAGCGTTATGCGGATAATCCGAGCGTGATCGGTTTTTCGGTAACTTCAACACGCTTTCGCGCGGTCAATCACGATAACTACATGCCGCTTTATTCGGCCATCCAGGCGACCGGCAAGCCGCTGGCGTTCCATTCCGGCTTTCACTGGGGCGACCAGTCGATGCAACAGTGCAATCGCTTCATCTCGATGCACTCGATCTCGTTCGTCTATTACAACATCATTCATTTGACGAACTGGATCATCAACGGCCTGCCGGAGCGCTTCCCCAAGCTCAAAGTCTTATGGATCGAAAGTGGGCTCGCCTGGGTGCCGTTCCTGATGCAGCGCCTCGATTCCGAATACATGATGCGGTCATCGGAGGCGCCGTTGTTGAAGCGGCGGCCGAGCGAGTACATCCAGGACATGTATTTCACCAGTCAGCCGCTGGAACGCTCAAACATGGACCTGACCGAAGCGACCTTCAAAGCCATCAAGGCAGAGACCCAGCTTCTGTTTGCGTCCGACTGGCCACATTGGGATTTCGATTTGCCGAGCTCGATCACGACGCTGCCGTTCCTCGGCGAACAGGCCAAGCGCAATATTCTGGGCTTCAATGCGGCCAAGCTGTTCAAGCTCGACGTTCCGAAGCACAAGCTATTCAGGCCCAAGACCAAGAAGGCGCCCGCCGGTCGCGTGCCGGTGACGGCGTAAGCCGCGGTGCGTAAGGTGAAAGCGGCCAAGCGCGCCGCCAAATTGAGTCACAAGCCGAGCCGCAAACCTGTGCACCGTCGCGGCGCGGTAGCGGATTTCTGCACGGTGGCGCGCGGCGCACTCGAACGCGGCGAGCCTGATGCGATTTCGGACACGACGCTGCAACAGGTGCTTACCGCCGCGGTAAAGGTTTATGCCGCCAAAGTGGAGCGGCGCGGCCATGACGTGGCGCCGTTCGCGCCCGGCACGGTGACGGCGACGGAAACGGTTGTCACGGCGTGCGGTCTGATCCGCGCCGCCGACCTCAACATGTTCGACGTGGCGATCTGGTTCCATCGCCCGCCGGGGATAGAGTGAAGGGGGTATCGAGCAATGGACGAAATCGCAGTGAGCAAGCTGACCGATATCGCCGATGGCGATTACCGGGTCTTTGCCTTGGACGAGATCGAAGTCGGCATCTTTCGCACCGGCAGCAAGGTGCTAGCCTACGAGAATGTCTGTCCCCATGCCGGCGGCCCCGTCTGCCAGGGCAAGATCTTCCATCAGGTCGAGGAAATCATCACGCCGGACAAGAAGAGCGCCGGGCTGCGTTTCGGTAAGCAGCGCCACATCGTCTGCCCGTGGCACGGTTATGAATTCGATCTGGCGACCGGCTGTCACCCGGGCGACCCTTCGGTGCGGCTGACGCCGGTGCCAGTCGCCGTTCGCGAGGGCCAGATATACGTCAGCGTGCCGCGCGACGAAGCCCGTCCTCCGGAAACCGGCCTACATCCCGCTTAGCACCGCATCGGCGAGCTTTTCCGCCACCATGATGGTCGGAATATTGGTATTGCCGCGCGGAATGGTCGGCATGATGGAAGCGTCGATGACGCGCAAGCCGGCGATGTCATGAACACGGCCGGCCGGATCGGTCACCGCGCCGCGATCGTCCGGCGCGCCCATGCGGCAGGTGCCGACCGGATGGAACGTGCCGGCGACATTTTCGCGGATGTGATCGGCCAGCGCCGCATCGTCCTTGACCAGGGCGGCGAGATCGACGCGGCGGTCTGCCAAAGTGGCAAAAATCGGCGCGGCGAGCGGCGGCACCGCATCGATAAGCGCCGCGATGGCCGCGCTTTTGATCTTATTCGCCGGCGTGATGCGATTGAGCCGCCGCAGACGATCGCTGAATTTCACCGGGAACGTGAGTCGCGTCATCGCCCGCACGGTGTCGTGTGACAGAATGTCGACGCAGCTGCGGACACCCTGCATGAACCGCTTAAGGTCGAGCTCGTGGCCGGTAAAATTGAATTCGACCAGTGGATAGGCCTCCGGATCGGCCGCCGTCAGCGACACGCGCCCGCGCGCCATCGGCTTGAGCAGCGACGGCGCCAAGTTCGCGACCTGGTGCCCGAGCGGGCTCCATGAGGTCTTGCATTGGACGTTCAGATACATATCGAGCGGCGGCGCGCCGGGCAGGTTGGAGGAGTAGCGGAAGCATGTCATCGGATGGGGGCGAATCTTGGCCGCTTGGCGCCTGCCGCGCTTTTGTAGGAGCCCGATAAAAAGGATGGCGTGATTGGATAAGTTTTCGCCGACGCCGGGCTTGTCCGCGCGCACCTCGATTCCGAGCGCCCGCAGCGCCGCTGCCGGCCCAATTCCGGCGCGCATGAGAAATGCGGGTGAATGAATGCCGCCGAGCGAGATGATAGTCTCGCGGCCGGAAAATTCCTGCCGGGCGCCATTGACGGTCGCAGTGACACCTGACGCGCGGCGTCCGTCGAAGACAAGCCCGGTAACCGTTGCACGCGTTATGATCGTGAGGTTCGGCCGGCGGCGGACATCGGCGGTGAGGTAACAGATCGATGCGGAGCGCCGCTCCTCCCAGGTATTGCTCATCGGCACCGAACCATATCCGTCGCGAAAGTCTGCATTCATATCCGCGACGAAGGGAATCTGGCGTTCTTCGGCATAAGCATGGACCGCCTTAGCCAATGGCGCCCAGTCCGCGGCCTTGGTCCGGCGGATCGGCACCGGTCCGTCCTTGCCGTGCAGCGCGCCGTCGAAATCGAGATCGTTTTCGAGCTTGCGGTAGTAGGGAAGAACGTCGTCCCAGCCCCAGCCAACAGCGCCGAGCGACTGCCATTCGGCATAATCGTCGGGGGTGCCGCGATAAGCGACCATGCCCATCACCGAGGAGCCGCCACCCATGATACGACCTTGGGAATAGCCGGTCAGCGGCGAATTGTCCTGGCGCCGCCAATGCACTTTGAGTGCGGGCCAAAAATAGGCGTCGTTGTAATAAGAGCGCGGATATGAATCGAGGATATCCGCGGGCTCCGCTCCGGGCACCGTGTCCGCTCCCGCCTCGAGCAGGAGCACGCGATTGGTGGCGCGGGCCGACAGCCGGTTCGCCAGCACGCAGCCGGCCGCACCACCGCCGACTATGATGACGTCGAAATTTTCTGCCATTTCAATTCCCGGGAGACAGACCCACGCGAGACCTGAGGCCGGAACGGGTTCGCGCTTGATTGAACATCGCCCCGGCATGCTTTACCGGATCGGCGGCTGGCGCAAGCCGCGCGGCCTCGTTTTGCCAAGTGAGGGCAGCGACCATGACCAAGACACTGCACGGCGTCATCGCCGCGATCGCCACCGCGGTCGACGAGAAAGGCGAACCGGACTGCGCACGTTCGACGGCGCTGGCGCGCTTCCTCCTCGACACCGGCTGCGACGGACTCAATGTGCTGGGCACCACCGGCGAGGCAACCTCATTCTCGCTCGACCAGCGCCGCCGGGTGATGAGCGCCTATGCGGCGGCCGAACTGCCGCTCGATCGGATGATGGTTGGAACCGGCGCGGCCGCTCTGGCCGATGCCGTCACGTTGACCACGCACGCCGCCGAACTCGGCTTCGCCGGTGCTCTGGTACTGCCACCGTTCTATTATAAGGGCGTCCACGACGACGGTCTTGTCGCCTATGTCGATACAATCCTGGCGGCGACTGCGGCGCGCCCGATCCCGCTCTACCTCTACCATTTCCCGGCGCAATCGGGCCTGCATTGGCACGTCGGGTTGATCCGCCGCCTGCTCGATACTTTCGGTGAGCGCATCGTTGGGCTTAAGGATTCTTCCGGCGATATGGCCTATGCCCGCGAAGCCGCAAGCATCCTGCCGCGATTCAAGGTGTTTCCGTCGACCGAGGCGGCACTGCCGGAGGCGCGATCCGGACCGTTTGCCGGCTGCATTTCGGCAACAGCCAACCTCAATGCCGACCTGTGTGCGCGCGCCTATCGCTCGGGCGATGCGGCGGCGCTCGATGAGGCGGTCGCAATCCGCAAGCTGTTCGACGGCAAGCCGCTGGTTCCCGGCGTGAAGGCGCTGCTTGCCCATATCCATGGCGAACCGCAATGGGCGCGGGTCGAACCGCCTCTGTCGGCGTTTCCAGCAGCGGACCGCGCGGCCGTGATCGCCGGCTATGATGCCGTCCGAGCCAAGCGGGTCGCCTAGGCAGGAACGCTACGATCCGGACGGCCCCCTCGATTTCGCTATAGATTCTGCCGATGACAACCTGCGGCGTTGACGCTGCGGCCGGGTGCCCCTATAAGCCCCGATCTCATTCACAAAGGCGAATATTCGACCGCCCATGGCCAACACCAAGTCTGCCAAGAAGGCCGCCCGCCAGTCCGCGCGCCGCACTGTCATCAATAAGTCTCGGCGCGCGCGCGTCCGCTCGGCCACGCGTAAGGTCGAAGAAGCACTAACGGCCGGCGACCGCTCCCGCGCGCTTGCCGCCATGGCGGAAGCCGAGCCGGCGCTCATTCGCGCCGCGCAGAAGGGCATCGTGCACCGCAACGCGGCGCGCCGCAAAGTCTCCCGACTTGCCCAACGCATAGCCAAGCTCGAGAAGAAGTAATTTTTCGCAGCTTCGCTGCGGAAATTCGCAACTTTTCCCGGCGATTCCATCTGGGGATTGCAATCCGGCTGTTGCATTATTGTCACGTCAGATTAGAAAGATGGCAGCAGCCGCATTCTAGGTCATTCGCGGCACGGCGAATTAACGGTTTTTATCTGTTCAAGTCACGCCGATCGGCGGCTACCCCAAAAAACTGTCCAGAAGAATTCTTGGCCCATGAAAGACTTATTGGACACGGGGGCAATGGGACTTTGAGTCGGTGCGATTCCGACCGTGCCTGATTTTATTTGCTCGCGACCGCAGTTTGAAACATGACAGGCCGATTACTGTTTTGGCCCGGCGGTAAATCACCCCATTGAGTCAATGATTTGTCGGCGCCAGTGCGGCAAGGCGAGGCGCCGTTTCTCGTCCGCGCTTCAAAATATGCAATATTGACGCGGCCCTTTTGGTATTGCGGGCCGCAATTCGCGTGCTACCTTCAAATTCCCTTCGGTTTCCGAAGGTCTTCAACAAGTCGGTCTTAGCGATGACTCATCGGGAAATGGGTGCGGGTGAGGTATGTCCAATCGCGTGCGTTCCGACCTTGTCGTGGCATGAGTGGTGTGGCGAGCGTAGCGTTGTAACGCCAATCCTATGGTAGTTCGCAGATAGAAGTCTCGCAGCTGCGTTGCACAAAGAGCCAATGATAACCATCGAGTCTGGGAGCGATGGAGGTGGGGGCATGATGATGACAATCCGCAATCGGCGTCTCGCTGCGACCGTCAGTTGGTACTGGCCCAGAGCCGCCTCTGGGAGCTGAGCGTAACTCCATTGCGCAGGGCTGCGGCGTCACGCGCCGAGGGCCTGCCTGCTTCAGTAAGTGAGTTGCGTCTCCGGCAATGTCGGGCTCTGCGGGATCGTCTCATGCCGCCGTGCCCGGTAAATCCATCTCCGAAAAAAGCGGATCGATATGACGAGCACGGATCAGGATCGCTGGCGGCGGGTCAAGGAGCGGTTGCGCTCCGAACTCGGCGATGACGTCTTCACCAGTTGGTTCGGGCGCATGGAGCTCGAAACCGCCGCTAATGGCGTATTGCGCTTGTCGGTACCGACGCGTTTTTTGCGCAACTGGATCCAATCGCATTACAGCGAGCGGGTGCTGGGCCGGTGGCAAGAGGAAGAGCCCGCCATCACGCGCCTGGAATTGAGCGTTCGCTCCGCCACCATCAAGCTGCCCGCAGCCAAGATCAAAGCGCCCGAACCGCTGGCGCCTGCGCGCGAAACGCGGGATGGCGTGGCAGTCAACGGCAGCGACCGCGCCGGTGTGCCTTTCCTGACCGTGCACGAGGCGCTCGGCGGCTCGCCGCTCGATCCGCGCCTGACATTCGAATCTTTCATCGTCGGCCGTTCCAACACCCTGGCGCACGCCGCGGCGAAACAGGTCGCGACCAGCCGGCGCGGCGAACCGCTGATGTTCAATCCGCTTTACACCCATGCCGCCGTCGGGCTCGGCAAAACCCATCTGCTGCAGGCAATCACATGGGCCGGCAACAATGGCGGCGATC
This sequence comes from Xanthobacteraceae bacterium, assembly GCA_049285535.1. GTDB lineage: Bacteria > Pseudomonadota > Alphaproteobacteria > Rhizobiales > Xanthobacteraceae > BOG-931. The sequence continues at coordinate 1,421 of JBAQAB010000485.1, read as the reverse complement.
GCAAGATGCTGTATCTGACGGCCGAGCGATTTATGTACGGCTTCGTCTCGGCGCTGCGCACCCAGACCACGCTGGCGTTCAAGGAAGCGGTACGCGCCATTGACGTCCTGGTGATCGACGATTTGCAGTTTTTGCAGGGCCGCTCGACCCAGGCCGAGTTCTGCCACACGCTCAACACGCTCATCGACGCCGGCCGCCAGGTGATCATTGCCAGCGACCGGCCGCCGGCCGATCTCGAAAGTCTGGACGACCGTGTGCGGTCGCGGCTCGCGGGCGGGCTGGTGGTCGAGATCGGCTCGCTCGGCGAGGAATTGCGGCTCGAAATCCTCAAGAGCCGGATCGCCGCCGCGCGCATGCATCATCCCGGCTTCGAAGTGCCGGCGCCGGTGCTCGCCTTTATCGCCAAATCGGTAACGCATAACGGGCGCGACCTTGAAGGTGCCGTCAACCGGCTGTTAGCGCACAGCAAGCTCACCGGACAGCCGGTGACGCTGGAAATGGCCGAGCGCGAGATGCGCGACTTGATCCGGCCGGCAGAGCCGAAACGGGTGCGGATCGAGGACATCCAGCGCATCGTGGCGCGCCAATACAATGTCAGCCGAGCCGACCTTTTGTCATCGCGGCGCACGGCCAATGTGGTGCGGCCACGACAGGTCGCGATGTATTTGGCGAAGGTTTTGACGCTGCGCTCGCTCCCTGAAATCGGCCGACGCTTCGGCGGGCGCGACCACACGACGGTGCTGCACGCGGTGCGCAAAATCGAGAACCTAGCCGGCAACGACAGTGCCTTCGCCGAGGAGATCGAGGCGCTCAAGCGCCAGCTTCAGGACTGACCGCCGCGGTCACGGCGGTTCCCGAAAGCTGTAAAAAGACCAGGGAAAAGACTGGGTCGAGGGCGGCCCGGCCTTGCCGAAACCGCCGTGCCACGCCACTTTTGGTGTCCACCAAGGGTTGGTCCGCCGCTACAACGGATTTCGCGATGAAGGTCACGGTCGAGCGCTCCGAATTGCTGAAATCGTTAGGCCACGTGCATCGCGTGGTTGAGCGCCGCAACACCATTCCCATTCTGGCCAATGTCTTGTTGCACGCCGACCGTGCGAAGCTTGCGTTGAAGGCCACCGATCTCGACGTCGAAGTCACCGACGCGATCGCCGCCGAAGTGGGGCCTAGCGGCTCGACGACGGTGCCGGCCCATATGTTCTTCGATATCGTGCGCAAGCTGCCGGAGGGTGCGCAGATTGTGCTCGAATCTTCCGGAGACCGCGCGGCGCTGTCGATCCGCGCCGGCCGTTCGCGCTTTACGTTGCAGACGCTGCCGGAAAGCGACTTCCCCGATCTCGCTCCGGGCGAAATGACGCACAAATTCACTCTCAAGGCCGCCGATCTCAAGCGGCTGATCGACAAGACCCAATTCGCGATCT
>JBAQAB010000484.1:0-6462 GCA_049285535.1 Xanthobacteraceae bacterium | reverse complement strand
CCAGGCGTTGCCAGCCGATGGTGCGGCCGGCCTCCACGGCGACGCCGAGGATTTTCGGGTCAAGCAGCCAGGACGGCGAATGCGCCTTCGCGGCGCGGGCGAGGATGGCGCGCTCACGGACACGGCGGCGGATCAGTGCACTGATCAATGCGGCGACGAGGCCGATCACGAGGAATATGCCGGTCATGATCAGGCCGGAAAAAACGCTGCCGAACTTGACGGCGAACCAGTCGTAGCCGGCCACGCAGAGAAAAACGAAGGCGGCGATTAACGCCAACGCCATAATGGCAAGCCAGACCATGACGGCAACGCTTGCGCCGTTCTTGGCTTGGATCGACAGCGTGATCTCACGCGTAAAAGCTTTAAACATCGCATGCCCCGCCCAACGCAGATTTATTTGCGTCGGCCATCTGCGCCAGCCCTATCTGCGCCAGCCCTATCTGCGCCACGTCGCGCCGAACAGGAAGCCGAGGCCGGCCACGATCGCGAGCGTGGCATAGGGGCGGTTCTTGATCGACTCGTCGATCGCTTCGACGAAATTGTCGGAGACGTCGCGCATGGCGTCGGCGGCCTCGCGCCCGCGCTCCTGGGCGTCGGAAACGACATCATCGACGCTCGATCTGGCGCGCTGCCAGGCCGCGTTACCCTTGTTGGTCAGGATGCCGCTGACCTGTTCGGCAAGCCGGGCGAAATCGTCACGCAACGCCTGCAAATCCTTCTGGATGTCGGGCGAAGCCTCGGCGGCGGCTTTGCGCACGCCTTCGCCAATGTCATTGACGCTCTCGCGCAAGTTCGAAGAAACCGTCGAGGCGCTGCTCATCCCGTTACTCCATAAAAATAGGTATGTCGGATTGCCCGGATAATCACCCAGCTTCGCGATAAGTTCCATTGATAAATATCAAAGGCGAAAAAGCCCAATTCAGTCAGGAAGTTTGACGTCCTCGGCCGGCACCAGATGATTAAAGACGACGAGCCCGACGATCGAGAACGGCACCGCGAGCACTGCGCCGAACGGCCCCCACATCCAGGTCCAAAATGCCAAGGCCAAGAACACCAGAAGTGGATTAAGCGTGAGCCGGCGGCCGATGATGGTCGGGGTGACGAAATGTCCTTCCGTGGTGGTGACGGCAATCAGCCCGAGCGGCGCGATAAAGGCGTGGCTCAGCGAGGGAAACGTCACCAGGCCGACGCCGAACAGGGCGACCACCATGACCGCCGGCCCGATATAGGGCACGTAATTCAACAAGGCCGCCAATAATCCGAAAATCGCCGGGCTGGGCAAACCGACGAGCCAAGCGCCGACGGCGACAATGACGCCGACCGCGGCATTGATGATCGTCACTACCGTGAGATAACCGGCGAGGTTACGCTCGATGTCGTGCATGATTTTCAAAAACCGCAGCTTGGAATCGCGGTTGGCGAACATCGCAACGGCCTGATTGCGCAGCTCGATCTGGCCGACCAGGAAGAAATAAAGCGTGACAAAAAACAGCAGCAGCTCGCCCGCGGCAGGCGTGAGAAAGGCGACGACGGGCAGCACCACACTGGGGGCGCTGACGCCCAAGCCGGTACTGCTGCCCCCGAATAGCGAACCCTCGAGTTCGTGCAGCGCCGCCAGCGGCTGGTCCAGCACCGAGAGCTTTTGCTGGATGGTGGCGCCGATCTCCGGCGCGCGGCCGATCCATTGGCTGACCGGGCCGGCCAGTGCGGTCGCCAACAGGCTGAGCGCGCCGAGGCCGAACACGAGAATCACCAGCGCCGTCAGCCAAGGCGAAATGCCGACCCGTTTGGCCGCCTTGACCAGGGGCGCCAGCGTCAGCGCGATCACCGCCGCGGCCAGCACCGGCAACAGGATAGCGCGGCCGATATAAAGGAAAGCCCCGAACAGCAGGAGGAATATACCGATATTCGCGGCCATGCCGGCTGACGCCCACACGTTCTTAACGCTATCGACTGGCTGCGGATCGCTGATGACCAGCGCATGGCGGACTTCGCGTTTGGCCCGGATATAGTCCACAAAACCCTCCGCCGGCCCGAGGCCATCAAGCCGCTTCCGCGCCCATCTCGATGGCAACGCCGGGTCGGAGCGGTCGTTCCCCAGGCCTCCCGGCAATGCGGGGCTGGAGACCCTTTCCGCAGCGTAACCGGCTTGTTAGAAGGCGCAGCCCAACCCGGACCCCCAAGTGACCGACAGTCAAGTGACCGACAGTAAAGCACGCGATTACTCGGAAACGCTGTTTCTACCCAAGACCGACTTCCCGATGCGCGCCGGCTTGCCGCAGAAGGAGCCGGAGATCCTGGCGCGCTGGGCGAAGCTCGACCTTTACGGGGCGTTGCGCGCCGCGGCCAAGGGCCGGCCGCGCTTCGTCCTGCACGACGGCCCGCCTTACGCCAACGGCAACATCCATATCGGCCACGCGCTCAACAAGATCCTCAAGGACGTGGTGACGCGCAGCCAGCAGATGCTCGGCTATGACTCGAATTACGTGCCGGGCTGGGACTGTCACGGGCTGCCGATCGAGTGGAAGATCGAGGAGGAGAATTACCGCGCCAAGGGCAAGCCGAAGCCGGATTTTTCCAATGCCGCGGCCTTGGTCGAATTCCGCCGCGAATGCCGGGCCTTCGCCGCGCACTGGATCGAAGTGCAGCGTGCTGAGTTCATCCGGCTCGGCGTCACCGGCGATTGGGCGCATCCCTACACCACGATGGATTATTTCGCCGAAGCGCAAATCGCGCGCGAGCTGATGAAGTTCGCCGCCAACGGCACGCTTTATCGCGGCAGTAAGCCGGTGATGTGGTCGGTGGTGGAGAAGACCGCGCTCGCCGAAGCCGAGGTCGAGTATGAGGATTACGTCAGCGACACGGTGTGGGTGAAGTTTCCGATTCAATGGGCTGTGTCGGACGGACCCCCTACTTCAGCGGTAAACCTCGACATCAATGATCTTGCCAAGTTGAAGGCAGGGGTGGTGATTTGGACGACGACGCCTTGGACGCTCCCGGGCAATCGCGCCATCAGCTTCTCGCCCAAGGTTGAGTACGGACTTTACCAAGTGGTCGACGCACCAACGGATAATTGGGCGAAGGTTGGTGATTGTTTTGTGCTGGCAGACAAATTGGCTATCGACGTTTTTCGTCAAGCACGTGTCACGGCATATAAGAAGTTAAGGGCCGTTTCGAACGCGACTCTCGCTGAGATGACCTGCTCGCATCCACTTGCAAGTTTTGATGCCCGATATGGATATCCAGTTCCGCTGCTTGCTGGAGATCACGTAACAGACGACGCGGGAACGGGGTTTGTCCACACAGCGCCTGGACACGGGCGAGAGGACTTCGAGATTTGGATAGCTAACTCGCCGAGACTAGCTGCGCGTCATATCGATACATGGATACCCTATACGGTCGATGCTGATGGGCGGTTTACAGAATATGCGCCCGGCTTTACCGGCAAGCGCGTACTCACCGAGAAGGGCGAGAAGGGCGACGCCAACGAGGCGGTGATCAAGGCTCTGATCGACGCCGGCATGCTGCTCGCGCGCGCGCGCCTGAAGCATCAATACCCGCATTCGTGGCGCTCCAAGAAGCCGGTGATATTCCGCAATACGCCGCAATGGTTCATTGCGATGGATAAGGATATTGAGCGGCACCACGACACGCTGCGGCATCGCGCGCTGGCCGCGATCAAGACGACGCGCTGGGTGCCGGCGGCCGGCGAGAACCGCATCACCGGCATGATCGAGAGCCGCCCCGATTGGGTAATCTCGCGCCAGCGCGCCTGGGGTGTGCCGATCGCGCTGTTCCTCAGGGAGAAGCCAGACGGTTCGGTCGACATCTTGCAGGATCCCGAGGTCAACGTCCGCATCATCGAGGCCTTCGAGGACGAGGGCGCCGATGCCTGGTACGCGCCGGGTGCGCGCGAACGCTTCCTTGGCAAGCTCGCCAATGAGGGCTGGCAGAAAGTCGACGATATTCTCGACGTCTGGTTCGATTCCGGCTCGACGCATGCCTTTGTACTGGAAGACCCGCGGCACTTTCCGGCTCTCGCCCATATCAGGCGCAAGGCCGACGGCGGCGGCGAGGTGGTGATGTATCTTGAAGGCTCCGACCAGCATCGCGGCTGGTTTCAGTCTTCGCTGCTGGAAAGCTGCGGCACGCGCGGCCGCGCGCCGTTTGATACCGTCCTCACCCACGGCTTTGTGCTCGACGAGGACGGGCGCAAAATGTCGAAATCGCTGGGCAACGTCACCGCGCCGCAGGATGTCATCAAACAGGCCGGCGCCGATATTCTGCGCATGTGGGTGTGCGCGGCCGATTACGCGGACGATCTGCGTATCGGGCCGGAGATCCTCAAAACCACCGTCGATACTTATCGCAAGCTGCGCAACACGCTGCGCTGGATGCTCGGCAATCTGGCGCATTACGAAGCCGCCGACCGCGTCGCGTTCGAGAGGATGCCGGAACTCGAGCGGCTGATGCTGCATCGGCTTGCCGAGCTCGATCCGCTCGTTCGTCAGGCTTATGCGGATTTCGATTACAGGCGCATCTTCGCCGCGCTCAGCGCCTTCATGACGGTCGATCTCTCCGCGTTCTATTTCGACATCCGCAAGGACGCGCTCTATTGCGATCCGTATTCCTCGACGACGCGCAGAGCGTGCCTCACCGTACTCGACCATTTGTTCCGCGCCACGGTGTGCTGGCTCGCCCCGATGCTGTGCTTCACCGCCGAGGAAGCCTGGCTCGCCCGCGAGCCGAACGCGCGGTCGGTTCATCTCGAGCCGTTTCCGCAGGTGCCGCCGTCGTGGCGCGACGAGGCGCTTGCGGAGAAATGGCGCAAGCTCCGCAATGTGCGCCGCGTCGTCACCGGCGCGCTGGAGCTCGAGCGCGCCGCCAAGCGCATCGGCTCGTCGCTCGAGGCGCATCCGCTCGTCTACATCGCCGACTCCGATCTGTTTGCTGCGGCAGTGGACGCCGATCTGGCCGAGCTGTGCATCACTTCCGGTGCGGCACTGGTCGAGGGCGAAGGTCCGCCAGAGGCATTCCACTTGGCGGACGTGCCTGGCGTCGCCGTCGTTCCGGAATTGGCGCAGGGGAAGAAATGCGCGCGCTCGTGGAAAATCTCCCCCTCCGTCGGCCTTGATCCGCAGTTTCCCGACGTGACGCCGCGCGACGCGCAGGCGCTGCGCGAATGGGAAGCGATGCGCAAGGCAGCCGAGTAGAGGCCAGCAAGGAATGACGGACGCGACGCAAAGTCAGCCGGCGAGGTCTTATGTCTGGGGCCGGCTCAGCGCCTTCGGTCTTGCGATCGGGGCGATCACCGCCATCGCCGACCAAGCCTTGAAGTTTTGGCTGTTGTACGACTTCGAGCTCGCCAATCGCGGCTCGGTCGCGGTGGTGCCCTATGTCGATCTGGTGCTGACCTGGAATACCGGGATCAGTTACGGTCTGTTTCAGCAACAGGGTCCGGTCGGCACCTGGGCGCTGTTCGCCTTCAAGGTCGCGGCGATCGTCTTCCTATGGGTTTGGCTGACGCGCTCACCGTCGCGCCTGACGGCCGGGGCCCTCGGCCTGATCATCGGCGGCGCGATCGGCAATGCGATCGACCGGTTGCACTGGCCCGGCGTCATGGATTTCGTGCTGTTCCACATCGAGACACCCGGTTTTACGTTCCGCTGGTACGTCTTTAACCTCGCCGATGCGGCCATTGTTGCGGGGGTGGTGGGACTGTTGTATGAATCCTTGCTGGGTGGGGGCGCCGCAAAAGCGCCCTGATCGCGTCGTTAAACCTGCCGCCGGGTATGGTTTTTTGCTGATGCGGGGCATCGGCACATGGGACGTTGGCTAACGCCGGGCACGTCGGGTGAGGGCATGCCGCAAAATCGAACCGCCGGCCGCGCGATGGATGGCCGCAATATTCGCCGGGCGAAACTCCTGACCATTGCGCTCTCTGGCGCCGTGGCGTTTGCCGTTTGCGGCGCCTGTTCGGCGGCTCGCGCCGGCGACGACGATGTTTCTTCCAAAGAATCCTTCACCGACAAATTTATGAATACGCTCGGCTTGCACGATCCGTTCGCGCCGCAATACGGCATCAATTATAGCGAACGTTCGCCTCTGGTGGTCCCGCCGACGCGCGATCTGCCGCCGCCGCAATCGTCCAACGGGCCGCCGGCTCCGAACTGGCCGGTCGACCCCGAAATCAGGGCTCGCGCCGCGGCGAAAAGCGACGACAGCGTGCGGCCCGCCCCCGACTACGTCACCGATTCCTCCCGGCCGCTGCGTCCGAATGAGCTCAACGCAGTCAATCCGCCGGGCACCAACGATCAGAGTTCGCCGTCTGAGCTTGGCGCCAAGAAGCCCGGCGTTTTCAGCTTCGATTGGCTCAAGCAGGAAGACTACGGCACGTTCACCGGCGAACCGCCGCGCGTGAGCCTGACCGATCCGCCACCCGGCTATCAGACGCCGTCCCCG
>JBAQAB010000483.1:0-22595 GCA_049285535.1 Xanthobacteraceae bacterium | reverse complement strand
ACTGTGATGATGATCTTCCTTCGCAATGACATGACCGACCTCATATCTTCTTCGAAATGCCGATGAAGTAACCGCGGCGCGGGCCGTATTGCGGCGCGAACACGCCGATGCCGGTGCCGCTGCGGATTTGGTAGATCGTGTCGAACAGGTTGACGATGTCGAACCGCACGGTGAGCGGCTTGCCGTCCGGCATAGCGAATTCGTGGGCGATGCTGGTATTGAACTGCGCATAAGGTGCTTCGGTGCCGATATTGGCGTCGCCGGCGCGCAAGCCCGAACCGTAGATCATATCGGCGCTGACGGTCGTGCCGCACAGCGAGTCCCACCAGTCCTCGCCAGCGTAGGACGGCCGGCCACAAAATTTGTAAGCGGCGCCGGCCGAACCAGTCACGATCTGGGTGTGATCGGTGTAAATCCAGTGCGAGTCGATGTATTGCAGCTCGGTCAAACCGCCGAGATCGGGTTGCGGCGTGACGTTGTCGAAAAGATATTGATTCGATACCACGTTGGTGGCTTTCTCCTCACCCACCGAGAGATTGGCATAGGCCTGGAAATTGCCGCTGTGGTACTTAGCGGAAAATTCGACGCCTTGAACCACGCCCTTGGCATAATTGAAGGCGCTAAGCACCAAGGCCTGGCCGAAATTGCCGTTGTCAATCAGGTCCGTCGCGATCTTGTAATAAGCATCGAGACCGAGATCGAGCGTGGTGCAGTCTTTAGCCTCGGCCGTGTAGCAGCCGAACGGGACTTTCTGATCGACGCCGGCGTCGAAATAATGTGAGCGCTCCGGCAGCACTGGGCTGTTGCCGTCGTTACTCGCCGCTCCGCTGGTCCCGTCGAACAGCGCGGGACTAAACGGCGCCTCCTCGACCATAACCGGCGGCGTGAAATAACGCGCATAGCCGGCATGGAAGGTGGTGTTTTTGAACGGCTTGTAAGTGAAGCTGACGCGTGGGCTTAACTGGTTGGCGTCGGTGTACTGCCACATCTGATCAAACCGCAGGCCGACGTTCATCGTCAGCTTGTCGGTGATCTTCCACTCGTCCTGGGCATAGACGCCGGCGAGCCAACCGAGCTTGGCGGAATCGTCAGTGATGGATTCCGTGGCCCCGGTCGCCAAATTCTGCACGAGCGATGTATTATCGACCCAAGTTTGTTCGCCGCTCACCGTAAAACCCATGCGCAGGGTATGTGCCGGGTTTATGAAGTACGACGCATCGCCCTGGATGCCGTTGGTATAGGCTTGCCGGCTGATGTCGGAAGCGATGCCGTTCAACAACAGGTCGCCGGTCGGGTCCGGCATGAAGTGCAGTGCGTCATAGCGAGTGAAGTAAGACAATTGCCCGTCGAAACCGCTCACCGAGCGCTGCAGGGCGAGCACGCCGAATTGAGTGTCCTCATATTGGTTTTCATTCAGCTGCGCCGAATTGAAGGTGCCAAGTGAGAGCGGCGGAACGAGTGCCGAAGAAATCGGTGCGCCAGGCGTGTTGGGAATCTGAAAATTGCTGGTGGCCGTTCCCGCCATCAAGGTTAGGCGCGTATAGGGATCGACGAAGGTCGAGGCGTAGGCGAAGTCTTTTTCCTGCGACGAGAAATCGTGGATGGCATTGAGCGTCGGCAGCGGGTTCTCGATGCCCTCGGTGGTCTGCAGGTAGCTGCCGGTGACGAAATATTGCACGCCGCCGAAACAGGCCGGAGATTGCGGCTTAGCCATCCCGGGCGCTGCGGCGGTCGAGGGGCAGTTCGCGCCGACCGTGCCGCCATATTCGAAGCTCGGCTCGATGGTGCCGCGGCTGCCGCCGTAATAGCTGATGCTGCCCGAGTTGTTGAAAATGTCGGTGCGGGTGGTGATGTCGAGCAGGCCCGTCGAACGCAGCCCGTATTCGGCCGGCAGCGCGCCGGTAATCAGCGATATGCTGCCAATCAGGTCGGTATCGAGAACGCTGCCGAAGCCGGTAACGCCATCGGGCAGCATCACGCCGTCGATGCGGAATTGGACGTTGGCGTGATCGTTGCGGACGTGAAACAGCCCGCTAGCGGCGGAATCCTGCGACACGCCCGGCGCCTGCAAGATCACGCGCTCGACAGCCGCGTTGGCGCCTTGCGGCAGCGCCTGGATGGTGTCGTTGCTAAGCGTGTCAGACGTGGTGCCGATCGTCGTATAGAGATTGCTGCGCGCCGCATCGAAGTCGTTTTGTTTTTCCGTGAGCTGTTCGGCGGGCGTCACCGGCGGCACAGTCGGCGGCGGCGGCGCACGCCGGACGACCTGACGCGGCGCATGCCGTACTGGCGGGGCCGTCACGGTGATTTGCGGCAGCTGGTCTGCCCCACCACCGACACGGGCGGGTGCTGCTGGCGCCGCCGTTGCCGGCGAAGCTGCCGACGGTGTCGGTGTTGCCGGTGATGGCGGTGAAGACGTCGGCGGCTGCGGCTGCGCGGGTTGAGACTGAACGGGCTGATCTTGCGCCGGCTGATTTTGAGCTGGCTGTTCTTGTGCGCTTGCCATCGAGCCAAGAGCAAGAAGCACCGCCAGCGCTGAACTGCCAAGCAAACTCAACCGACGAACGCGATAAGCATGAACCGACATGATACCCCGCCAAGCAATGGTGTGTGGTAACGACCCGGCTTAGTGGCGGTCGTGCAGTCGCGGCACGTTACGAAGCATCGCACAGAAAATGAAATGCCGCACTCGATCTTACGGCCATTGCCGGCGCAGAACCCGCGCAGCAATGCCGAAGCTCGGCACCAACCGCTGATTTACGCTGCCGGCGGAGCGCGTGAGCGGAAGACGACGCGGAGCGGCGTTATGATGCCGCGGGCGACGCTGACGGAATGGCTGATGCGTTCGAAACCGTCCGGCACCGGCAATTGCGGCGGCTCTGACACGAACGAGGTCGAGACCATGAAGATGGAGGCGCAGATCGGGCAATAGCCGTCGTCGTCGCCGGGCATCTGCGCCGGACCGGGCTGTGACGTCTTGGCGATTACTGTTTTATGCAGCCCGGTCAGCGTGAGATGGTCGGAACCGACGATGCCGTCGAGATCGACATGGCCGAACGACACCGCAATCTGCAGCAGCAGCGCCGCAAGCGCGATATATGCGCCGCGCCGTTTATGGCCGTGCACCCATCCCATGCCGGCATGCTAATGTTATATTGTTACAGTTGGCAAGAGGGCATGGCGTTGCCGCCACAATTGGCAAAACAACGGCGCTCGACAACGAGGCCTCACAGCATTCCTGCCGGTCCACTCCAATCGAATTTATAGTTCAGCCCCATCGTGATCATATTCACGCTCGCAGTCGAAGTCGCGGAAAGCTGCGAGAACGGCAACACCACGGTGGACGATCGAAAGCTGGTACGGCGATACTCGGCGAACACATTCCAATTCTGCGCGAAGGCGTATGCCGCGCCGCCGCCGACCGTCCAGCCGCCGAGATATTTGTTCACGGCCTCCTCGGTGCCGGCGGTGGCGAGATTGAGCGTGCCGGAGAGTTGGGTTCGGATGAACTGATCGCTCGACCACGCCCACCCACCGGTTCCGTAGAGCAGGAGACTATCGAAGGCGTAGCCAAGCCGCCCGCGCACGGTTTCGCTGTCGAACACCGTGGTTCGCTCCGCGCTGGTCCCGGAGGCATCGGCAGCCGTGGTCGTCGTCGTGTTGCCGGACGACACGTCGGCCGCAATGCCGACCACAATATGCGTCGGCAACATTGCGTCGTAGCCGAGCTGCAGGCCGCCGTGCCACTGCGTCATAGTGCTGTCTGCAGAAGCGGCGGCGCCGGTCACAGCGTTGACGGTGCTGTTGCTGATCTTGGACCAGGCGCTGTCGACGTGAGCGCCGATGTAGAAGCCGGTCCAATCGTAATTGTCCGGGTGCACGGGCTTGACCGCAATCGACCGGCGAAGCTCCGCGGCCATCGCCGAAAAATCGATTGTGCCGATCGATTCCAAGGGGCCGGAAAGCGTAAGCCGAAAGCTCAGCGGCTCGATCGGATGGTAGATGTAGTCCATCACGCCATTGGCGCAGACCGCCGCCGGCGGCGGGGCACCGGATTTGCACATCGTATAGAGAGCGTCGGTCGTCAGCAGCGATCCATAGGCATAGGTGGCGTTGTCGGTCGTCGAGTTCAGGAGATTGATCGCATCGAGCCGGACGCTCCAGCCGTTGTCGAAGCGGTAGCCCACCGCGCCGTTGAACAAGTTGGACGGCGGCGATTGAAAGACGCCGTCCTCGGTGAGCGGCCGCGAGCTGATGTAGCGCCAGCGTAGTGCGCCGAACCAGCCGGTGTTTTCGCCGAGCGTAATGCCGGCGGAGGCCACCATCCAAGGCGCATTATAGACGTAGTTGCCCGGCGCATTGCCGATCTGCGCCTGCGGATAGCCGGCGAGCGATTGGTAGAGCGCCGCCTGCGTGCCATCGAAACCCAGAAACCGCGCCCGCGACAGCGCGATGTCGCCGTCGACATGGAGCCATGATCGCAGACGGTAATCGTTGGTGATCTCGATGCCGGTGCGCTGGCTGGGCAGGCCCGCGGTGGTGTCGCCGGTATCGCCGTCGAAGAACAATTCGGAATCCTGATGCAAGTAGAAGAGGCTGATCGAGCTGTCGAGGTTCGGAATGGCCTTGGTCCGGATCCCGACCTCGGCGCCGCGCGAGCGCACCAGCAGCGGCGCGGCGCCCTCTGGCGTCGTCGGATCGCCGGGGACCTCGGTCACCGTCGTGCTGCGCGCGTCGTTGCTGTGATAGCCCATGCCGGCGCCGACGAATAATTCGGTCTTGGCGAATGGACCGAAGGTCACGGTGAATTTCGGGCTGCCGATGGCGCCCTGCGAATTTCCGGAATTCGCCGGCTGCAGCGTCGAATTCACCGATGCGCCGAAATAATCGCCGCGCCAGCCGGTCGTGGTGCGCAGCCAGTCGGTCCAATGCACCGTGTTCTCGCCATAGATGCCGACATTACCCTCGCCGATATGGTCGAGCAGCACATTCGAGAGCAATTGGTGCTGAACGGTGTTGCTCAGTCCGGTGGTGATGTCGTCGTAGCGGCTTTGCAAGCCGAATACCGTTTCGGTGGGTCGATCGAACAACGAACCGTCGATGGTGCGCGAGGCACCGGCGCCGCCGTAAATGCGATCGTCGTGCTGATGAAACTGGTCGCCGTTGTCGCCGTTCGTCGCATCGTCGAGGTGATAGGTGTAATTGTTGAACAGATCCAACTCGTATTTGACCAGATAGGCATTGGCCTTCCACGAGCCGTCGTCGACGGTCTGCGCCATGCGCGCCGACAGCGAAAAACGGCTGGTGTCGCCGCCGTCGGTCGGATCGAGCGCCCCGTAAAGACCGATCTGTCCTGTCGTCAACGCCCGCAGCGCCGCCTGATCGGTGGAATTCCAGGTGTTGGAGTAGGCCATCGCCGTCGCGGAGAAGCCGTCGGTCGCGGTGCCCTGGCTGTAACGAAGCAGTCCGCTGAACTTGCGCACCTCGTTAGGCGTCGTCCACGGGCCGTTATAGGCGTCGAATTCGCCGGCGTAGAGCAGCGAGCCGCCGGCGGCCTTGGTCGAGCCCAGAGTGAGAAATTTGTCGTAGCCGAAGCTGCCGACGGTCATCGACTCGATGTTCTGCGGAACGCTGTCGCGCAGCGACACGTGCAAGTCACCGGCGCTCGCGAAGTCGCCGACGTCGGCGAAATACGGTCCCTTGCGGACTTCCAGCCCGCTGACCGTTTCCGGAATGAGCCACTTGAGGTCGGTGTAACCCTGGCCGTGCGCATGGCTCGGCAGATTGATCGGCACGTCGTCGACATAGGTGGCCATGTCGGTGCCGTGATCGAGATTGTAGCCGCGCAAGTAATACTGATTGGCCTTGCCGCCGTCAGCGTGATCGACCACCGCCAGGCCGGGAGCCGCTTCGAGGATTTCGCCCGGCCGCGCGATCGGGCGAGCGTTGAGATCGGCGCCGGAAAAGATCATCTGGCTCGCCAATTGCGGCACCACCGGAGCGCCGCCTGCAATGTTGGGCGCGCCGGTCTGGTAAGGCGACGCCGGCGCGGCTGTCGTCGTCGCTCTTGGCGCCGCGACTTGCGCCGGTTTGGTCCGCGTCACGCGCGGCTTGGCGTGCGGCGCGGTCACCTGAATTGTCGGAAGCGTGGTGGTGCCGCCGCCTTGGGCGGCAGTGGGCGGATTGACCGCAGCCGGCGGCGCGCCGGTTCGCGGCGGATGAGGTGTTGGCGGTGTTTGACCCCAAGCACTTACGCAGAGGGTGGAGACGAGAAACGCCGCCGATGCCAACCGCCGCGATGCCATCGCCGCTCCACGCACCAGCCGCCACTCGATAGCGCGGAGCACGGCGCTTCCCGGCTCGGCCCGGCGGCATGCAGGATGAAGCGCCAGTATGATGCTGTCAATAAAAGTGCATATCGGACGCCGACGAGCGCGCAGATGATGACCGCAGACACGGAAACACCTCGGGTAACACGCCCTGTGGCACGTCACCGCGAACTCAGTGTTCCCGCACATCCAATGAGGATGATTGGTTCGCCTACCGCCAGTACACCCCGACCGGCAGCGCTCGCGTATGACCACGGCTGACGGCAGGTCTCCTGGCTCGCGGGTCGCTACCTTCCGTCGCCTTCCCGGGACCCGAATCCCAGTGGACGTATGACGGAAGACTCGCCGCTTACAGTTGCGGGGGCAGCCGCAGTATTGGGCGGTTTCTCGCCCGCACTGCATTCCCTTTGATCCCCAAGCGGGGGAACCGTCGCGCCAACCATAGTGGCGGATCGCCGACCACGTCAAATCGTATTTGCCAGGTAGTAGTCGTTGTCGACAATTAGTATGATATAATTATAAAATGTACATACGGACAGCGGACGACAGAAAAGAGCACGTCATGACCAACAAGGCACTCCGGACTTGCGCCATCGTCGCCATCGCAATCGGCACTGTTGCGAGCGCTCGCGCCGAGACGCCGGAGCAATGGGTCACGCTTGGCACCCGTATTCATGGCTTCTTCGGCTCTTTTATTCCGGTCGGCATCCGTATCGGGCTCGATGCGCTCAAGCGGCTCGATGCGCAGCCGCGCGGCGTCACGGTGGTCTATTACAGCGGTCCGAAATCGCCCTGCCCGTGCCCTGCCGACGGTATCTCCATCGCCACGGTGGCAAGCGTCGGCCAAGGGACCCTGCAGGTTTCGCCGCAAAAGGCGCCAGAGGACGCGATGGGAGTGGCGGAAATCCGCAGCAAGGCGACCGGCGCCGGATTGAAATACACGATCCCGGCGTCGTGGCTGCCGAAGCTCGATGCGATCAACAAAAACCCTGACGCCCTCGCCCGCTTCAATGCGGTCATGAACGCGCCCGACCTGTTCACCGTCGAGCCCTTGCCGCCGGCGCAATCGCCGGCCAAATAAGCCTTGGCGGTGCTAGACTGCGTCGCCGCCCTTTTGGAGACAGCGATGCAGCGCGTGACCATCACCATCGACGACGAGCTTGACGCCGAGCTGGCACGTTTCATGACCGCGCGCGGCTATGCCAACCGCTCCGAAGCGATCCGCGACCTCGCCCGCTCCGGGCTACAGCAGGCGGCGAGCGAGGTCGGCGGCCCGCGGCCATGCGTCGCCGCGCTCATTTATATCTACGACCACGAGGCGCGCGATCTGCCCAAGCGCCTCACCCGCGACTTTCATCACCGCCACGACCTCGCGCAAGCGACGCTGCATATGCATCTCGATCACGAAAGCTGCATGGAAGTGACCGTGCTCAAAGGCCGTGGCTCCGACGTGCAGGAATTTGCCGACCATATCATCGCCGAACGCGGCGTGCGGCATGGCCATGTCGTGTTCCTGCCGGCAGACGGCCTGCACGATCACGGTCCAAAAAGCGGGCATCGCGCGAGGCACAGTCATGCGCCTGCCCGCAACCATCGCCGCCGCGCCAGCTCCCGGCGCGACGCTTAAGATTATTGATTGTTTACGATAAAACCGGCCTCTGCCGGGTACCGGACGCCCCATAATGGCCGGCGTTAACGGCCGGCGCCGATCTTCATCGAATAGCGACGGTTATCGTGCTAAAGGGGCCGCGCTGTCCTAGCAATTGCAGGATCGTTAATGGCCGGCGAACAGCCGGCCACGGGCAAGAGATATGTCGAGCGACACACCGACCGATCCGGACTCGCAGGCGCTGGTCGCGTCCTATACGCGCGCCGGCTACGTCCGCATTGCGCCGGCTGTGCTGCAACCGGCCGAGCCGTTCCTCGACCTGTCCGGCGAGGACATCCGCCGCCGCATGTTTCTGACCACCGATCCGGACGGTCGCGAACTGTGCCTGCGGCCCGATCTAACCATTCCGGTGTCGCGCGATTATCTGGCTTCGCCGCAAGCCGGAAAGCCCGCCGGGTTCTGCTATCTCGGCGCGGTGTTCCGCCATCGCCACGGCGCGGCGTCCGAATTTCTTCAGGCCGGCATCGAGAGCTTCGGCCGCGCCGACAAAGCGGCAGCCGACGCCGAAATGCTGGCGCTCGGTCTCGAAGCAACAACCCAATACGACATCGGCGCGCCCGAGATTCGCATCGGCGACGTCGGGCTGTTCGCGGCTTTTGTCGCCGCGCTCGATCTGGCGCCGGTGTGGAAGCGCCGCCTGATCAAGGATTTCAATCGCAAATCCTCGCTCAAGCACGATCTCGAACAGATGACACTCGCTCCTGCCAACGGCTCGAAGGAGTATCAGGGCGTGCTCGCCGCGCTCGCCGGCTCCGATCCGAAGGCGGCGCATCATCTGGTCACCGATCTCCTCTCGATCGCCGGCATCGCCACGGTCGGGGGTCGCTCGGTCGCCGAGATCGCCGACCGCTTTCTCGAACAGTCGGCGCTCAATGCGCCGACGCGGCTGCCGCGCGAGACCCGCGCGCTGATCGAGCGCTTTCTGTCGATCGCCGGCGACCCCGACGATGCAGCGGGCGAACTGCGCGCACTCGCGGCCGACGCCAAAATCGCGCTCGGGCCGGCGCTGGATCTCCTCGAAACGCGCACCGGCTTTTTGGCGGCGCGCGGTGTCGACGTGCGCGCCATCAAATTCGCCACTGATTTCGGCCGCGGCTTCGACTACTACACCGGTTTCGTCTTCGAACTGCAAGATGAGCGCAGCCAGCGCCCGCTGGTCGCCGGCGGCCGCTATGACAGCTTGCTCGCACGCCTTGGCGCCAAGGCGCCGATCCCCGCGGTCGGCTTTGCCGCCTCGATCGACGATCTTGCCGGCGGGGGCGCGTCATGAATGCGCCGCTCATCCTCGCCGTGCCGTCCAAGGGCCGGCTGCAACAAAATGCGGAAGACTTTTTCGCCCGCGCCGGGCTCGAGCTCGTCAAGCCCCGCGGCGCGCGCGATTACCGCGGCACCGTTGCCGGCCTCGACGGCATCGAGATCGCCTATTTATCGGCCGCCGAGACCACCGCCCAGCTCGCGCAGGGCGCAGCACATCTCGGCATCACCGGCGAGGATCTGGTGCGCGAGATGATCCCGCAGTCGAGTGAACGCGTCGTGCTGATCGCGGGACTGCGCTTCGGTTTTGCCAATGTCGTCGTCGCGGTGCCGCAGGCCTGGATCGACGTCCGCAACATGGCCGATCTCGACGATGTCGCCACAGCGTTCCGTCTCAAGCACGAGCGCAAGATGCGGCTCGCCACCAAATACGCCAATCTGACGCGCGACTTCTTCGCCGCGCATGGCGTGGTCGACTATCGCATCGTCGAAAGCTCCGGCGCCACCGAGGGCGCGCCGGCGGCCGGCACCGCCGAAATGATCGTCGATATCACCACGACGGGCGCCACGCTTGCCGCCAACGGACTGAAAGTGATCGAGGACGGCGTCATCCTGCGCTCGCAAGCCAATCTCGTAGCCGCGCGCGCCGCGGCCTGGACCGGCGAACAGCGCGAGACGACACGATTGCTGCTCGACCGCATCGCCGCCCAAAAGCGTGCCGAAGCCTTCGCCGAAGTGCGCACCCGCTTTGCCGGCATGAACGACAAGCTTCTCGGCATCGCCCGGGAAAAATTCGGCGTCGCCTCCCCGTTCGGTGGCCCGACATCGTCCGGCATGCTCACGCTGCATTGCCCACCGGCGAACGTCCATGCGCTCGCCAGTTTCCTCCGCGATAACGGCGCCGAGGCGGTCTCGGTCGCGGTGTTGAATTATGTCTATGCCAGGGACAATCCGCTCTATGCCAAGCTTGCGGCGGAGCTGGATAAGCGCGCGTAACGCGCCGTCGCTACGCTTTGATGGCTGCGAAGCTGACGACCTTGGCCCATCGCGCGCTGTCCGCGGCGATCAGCTTGCCGAATCCGGCCGGTGTATCTGAAACGGGGGTATTGCCGACTTGGGCAAGCTGCGCCTTGAACGCGGGATCGGCGACGCTCGCATTGACCGCCGTATTGAGCTTGTCGACGATTGCCGGCGGGCAATCCTTCGGCGCGGTGATGCCGTTCCAGGAATAGGCCTCGTAATCCGGAACGAAATCCCTGATCAACGCCACGCCTGGCAGCGCGTCGGTACGAGAGCTCACAGCAAGCGCGCGCAGCTTGCCGGCGCGGATGAACGCGAGTGACGACGTCAAATTATCGAACATGACCTGAAGCCGGCCGCCGAGAAGATCGTCCAGCGCGGGCGCCGAACCGTGATAGGGCACGTGGGTAAATTTGGTGTCGGTCAACATCTGAAACAGCTCGCCGGCGACGTGGGTCGAACCGCCGGTGCCGGCCGAGCCCATGACGATCGTGCCCGGATGCGCCTTGGCGTAGGCGATAAATTCCGGAACCGTCTTCGCCGGGAACGACGGGTTCACCTCCATGACCATGGGACTGCGAGCGAATACCGCGACCGGCGCCATGTCGCGGGCGAAGTTGAAATCGAGGTCGGGATAGAGCGACACGTTGATCGCATTCGCCATGCCCGCGAGCAACAGCGTATAGCCATCCGGCGCGGCATGCACGACCTGGTCGGCGGCCAGGTTGCCGCCGGCACCCGGCCGATTTTCGATGATGAAAGGCTGGCCCAGCCGCGTCGACAGCTGTTGTGCGATCAGCCGCGCCAGAATGTCGCTGACGCCGCCGGCGGCATAGCCGACGATAATGGACACCGGCCGCGACGGATAGTCGGTTTGCGCCATGGCGCGCGGCGCCAACGCCGGCGTGGCGGCCGAGCTCAAAGCCAGTTGCAGGAATTGACGGCGTAAAAGCTTCATGATGCACTCCCCGCGGCTTCAGGCGACGCTCACGCGCCGCCAATCATTCTGCAATTCGCCTACGACGATGCAATTCGCATACCGCATCGCGCAGCCTCTTCGCATACCACACCGGGATATTCTCATGGCAGTTCTACCCATATTTCGTAACGCGCTCACCGCGCTGGCATTGGCGACGCTGGCGTTCGGTTGCGGCGGTGCCGAAGCGGCAACTTACCCTACGCAAAAGATCACGGTTATTGTTGCCTTTGCGCCGGGCGGCGTCGCCGACACACTGGCGCGGCTGATCGGCCAAGGTTTGAGCGAGCGCCTGCATCAAAGCGTGGTGGTCGAGAACCGCGGCGGCGCCGGCGGCAATATCGCCGCCGAACTCGTCGCACGCGCCAGCCCGGACGGTTACACGCTGCTTGCCACTACCACCGCGCTCGCCATCAACGAGACGCTGTTCGTCAACAAGCAATTCTCGGCGAGCGATTTCAAGACTGTTGCCATCGCCGAGTCCAGTCCCGAGGCGCTGGTGACGAGTCCGAACAATCCCGCGAATAATCTAAAAGAGTTCATCAAGGCGATGAACGGCCGCACCATCAATCTCGCCATCCCCGGCGTCGGCACCGGGTCGGATATCGAGGCGGAATATTTCTTCAAGGAGCTCGCCAAGGTGCCGGTGCAGCCGATTCCGTACCAAGGGGGCGCGCCGGCGATCAACGCCACCGTCGCCGGCCAGGTCGATCTGATGGCGACCACGCTCGGCGGCGGCGCGGCGGCGCAGATCGCCGGCGGCAAGCTCAAAGGCCTCGGCATCGCCGCGGACAAGCGCGCCGCGGTGTCGCCGAACGTGCCGACCTATGCCGAACAAGGTTATCCGCCGTTCAGCGCCGCCTCATGGGTCGGCTTCGCGCCGGCCAAGACCGATCCACAGATCCTGCAGACGCTCAACGCCGCGATCAACGACATCGTCAAGAGTCCGGACGTGGAAAAGAAGCTCAGCGATATGGGCTTTGACCCAATCACCGGCTCACAGCCTCAGGCTGATTCCATGTTCGCGGCCGAGGTCAAGAAGTGGGGCGACATGGTCACGGCGCGTGGGCTGTCGATCAAATAGATCTACTGATCCGACGCCGCGTGCTCAAGCTTGGGAGCGGGCACCAGCGCCGCATTACAGGCTCGGCTGCCGTTCATGCCGTCCGGGCCGCGCCATGACTGCGTGCCGCTGAAGGTGCCGCCGCTTCCCGACAGCGTCCCGCTATAGTCGCCCTGAAATCCGATGTTGCCAAACACCCACGCCGACGTCAGATGCGGCTTGCCGTCGGCATCGATGGTGCCGCTGCCGAGTTCGCTGCCGGTAACGCGTGTGCCCTTCAGATTGAAGGTCGGCCGCGCGAATTGCACGTTGCCGCCGCGCACTGCAAGATCGAGCGGCACACGTAGAATACCGGGCGCGGCTTTGATTTTTTCGCACACGATGGTCCCGCGGTAGGCGCGATGGGGCGGGTTGCGGATCAGCACTCACCGGTGCAATCGAAACGACGGTGAAGGCGGCAAAGCAGAAGCCTGCATAGGCAAGAAAGCGATTGGACATCGTCACCCCCTTGGCTGACGGTTCTCGCGATTGAGGTAATGATAGTGCCTTAATGTGGCCGATCAATTACGCGGTGTGGCCGTCGAAGTCGCCTTCTTGAGGCAATTCCTTTTCCTGCTGCGGCGTCATCTTGGCGGGGTCGGCAGCGCCCGGCACGCCGCGCGGGCCGAGCTTGCGGCGCGCCATCTGATCTTCGGTCTCGCGCTCTTCTTCAGGCGTTGCTTCGCGAGGTTTCTCGGCCATTTGGTTCCTCACAGCGGGCGGTGCATGCGCCCGAACAGCCAGCCCAAACCTAGCGCGATGGCGACGGCGGTGTAAGGCTGGGTCTCGATGGTGTTGCGCAACGCCCGCTCGAACGAGCCGGCGGTCTTGCGCGCCGCGCGATTGGCGCTGTCGGCGATATCGGCGGCGCTGTCGCGCGCGTGGTCGTAGAGGCCTTGGGCCGCGTCCGATACGTCGTCGGCGACGCCGCTGGCTTGTTTCCTCGCATCGCCAAAAGCACGGTTGAAATCGGAGCTTGCGGCGCGGGTCTGTGGCATGGATGTCCTCAGCGGGTGTGGCGGGAATGCTTCGCGCGTTAACGCGCCAATGCCGCTAAAAGTTCACCGGGCCACGTCGCAATCGCTTAGGTCTTGTTTTGCTGTCGTATCGTCGCTACATTCATTTGCCGCGCTCGGGAACTTTTATTTGCAGCGGTCGGGAACTTTCATTTTCCCCCGCGACTTTTCTCTTTCCGCAATGTTTCGAAAAGTCGCAAAACTCTCATCCCGGGTTGGATCATGGGACTTATTCTTCTCATCGTCGTTCTGGTCATTTTGTTCGGCGGTGGCGGCGGGTATTGGGGTTACAGCCGCGGTTATTACGGAGGCGGCGGCCATGGGCTGATCTGGCTTTTGGTGCTGATCGTCGTCTTAGTCGTGCTGTTCGGCCATCACGGCGCCACCATCTAAAACCGTGGAACTTATTGCAGGGCAGCCGCGTTCTATTGTCCGCAATTTAACTTAAACGGGAGGCAACCGTGCCGGTATTGCTCGGATTTATTCTCGGCGTGTTGGTGACCATCGCCGGCGCTTACGAATACGACTCCACGACGGGCCGCGCCGCCAATGGCTTATCGGCGAGTTCCGCCGGCGGCCAAGCGCCGATGGTGAACTGGAACATCGTCAGCGACGATTGGCAGAATCTGCAGACCAACGTGCGCGCCAAAGCGGAAAATCTCGAACATACGCTGAAACAGCACACTGGCTGAACCAGACCGCGCCAACGGAAGCCTTCGCTCATCGCGACCGGGGCGCGCTCGGACACGCGGAAAAAATGTGAATTGTGGATTTGCGAGGAACAGTCGGTCAGCCGTCAACTCACATGAGTGCCAACGGCCCCATCCAGCAGATCAGTCTTCATGGCTGCACGCCGATCTTGTGTAAGAGGTGATCGTGCTTGACCGCGCCATAACACTCGCAAGCCGCCGCCTCCAGCGCCGGGCGGTCGAGAATCGTGATCCGGCCGCGGCTATAGCGCACTATTCCCCTCTTCTGGAGCTCCTGGGCCAATAGTGTCACAGTGGTGCGCCGCACCCCGAGCATCCCGGAAAGGAATTCCTGGGTCAGCGCTAGCTGATCGCTGCCGATACGGTCCGCGCATTGCAACAGCCAACGGCAGAGCCGCGACGAGCCGTCATGGATGGCGTTACAGGCGGCGTTCTGTTGGGCTTCCGCCCACAGCATTTCGGTGTGGCGGATGATGATATCCCGCAACGCCGCACTGCGTGCGGTCGCAACTTCGAACCGGCTTGCCGAAATCACAGAGAATTTTCCGCCAATCTGAACCATGGCGCGCGTGAACGACACGCGCTGGCCCAAACCGCACTGCAATCCCACCGCCCCCTCGCTCCCGACCGACGAGGTTTCGACCATTTCCCCGTCGCCGGTGGTGACCAGGCAGGAGATCATGCCGTTATGGGGAAAATAGACCTGATTGATGGGATCGCCGGGATCGAAGCAGACGACGCCCTGCGGCAGCAGGACCTGTTTTAAGTCCGGCTCCAGCACCAATAAGAGGTCGCTGGGAAGCGCGGCAAGAAGCCGGTTGCCCAATTGCCGCACGCCTGAAGGCTGGTCCGGCAGGGGGAAAGACCTGCCCGCTACTGATGGCTCAGTCATTACTACACCCCTCGCGTGAGCGGAACGCCTCGGTCAGAAATAAGTTCCATCGGCCCGTATCATGACGGACTTAGCCGAGTAGGCTCGGCCGATCATGCCCTTAGTCAGTGAATTTGTGGCGAACCGGGTAGCGCCAACAGCGCCCACGCATGCCGCGCCGTATGCGCACACGCTTCGGCCTCGTCGGCAAATAGCCGTGCGTGATCGCCGCGTCGGAGCCCGAACATGAGAATGCACAAGCGGCAGCCAAAAAGTGACTGGTCGTCGCAAGCGAAAGGTACGCGAATGGGCTCGTCCCACGGGATCGCGCGCAGCCGATGCTGGATATCCGCAACTGAATTTGGCGGCATTGCACCCTCGTCCCTCAGACGAAAGAGAAACCGGCGATCCACGGCACCGTTCCATGATCGCACCGTGCGGTTGGCGGAAGGTTTTCCGGCAGCCGATTTTCGCTCTAACGCATCCTAAGAAGAATGGCGTCAAATAGGCCATTCGTCGCGTAGCCCACATATGAACGTCGAACTGCCGGGATTCGGGCATGGCCGCGTCCAGATTATCGATCTCGTATGGTTTTCTCGCCGGAGCGCGCGGCGACATATAAGTTACCGCGCGAGCGCGCCACCAGCGCTTGCGACTCGCGCACGGTACCACGGGCGGTGTGAATCATCTCGTCCACGGACCGGCGGCGATCGCAGAATTTTTCCACCATGGCCCGCAATTCCGGGCGCAAATGATCGAGAGTCGGGTCGATGCTGGCGAACGGAAGCTCGATCACGCACGCGCCGGCCTCATCGTAAACATCGAGCCGCCACGTGCGGGTCTGCGCTTCGCGACTGCGCATCAGCTCGCGAACGACGGTTTGCGCGTAGCGCAACGCATCCACGCCATCGGTCAACGCGACGCCGCTCTCGTCGTCGATTCCGCCACTGCCGTCTCTCAGCTCGAAGGTGTAGTTGGGCATCGCCGCAGACTTCTTCCTCGTGTCAATCCGGCGTACCGATATTAGACCTCAGACGCCCCCTGCCACAACGACCCGTACAACATAGGTAGTTTCACCGATAAGCTGGAACTATGCCCAGGGCACCGCAGCACTCAAGGCTTCAGGCACAGCAGCAACGATGGTACGCCCGGGCGCTGGATTGGCAACGATCTTGCTGCCGGGTCGTTCATTTCCAGGCCCATCAGCAGGATGGCGTCCTCTTCGACCACCAGCACGCGCGGATTGCATTAAGACTTGCCTGCTGCTCCATTTTCGGCCGCCTCCGGCAGCCCCAATTCGATCGTGCAAGCCAAGCCGCCGGCGCGGAACTCGCGCTTAACCGCCGCGCCTGGAATAGCGCTTTCGATGAGGGCCGTTCCGGAGCCCCTGCCTGCAGGATTGTGCACCGGAGGACCGCCTGTCTCCTGCCACTCAACCCTGATGCGCCGGCCCTTGTTGCCGCGGCCCAGAGTCCAAGTCACCGCCAATCTGCCGGTCGGATTCGACAAAGCGCCGTGTTTGGCGGCATTGGTCGCCAGTTCGTGCAGCACGAGACCGAATGGCGTCGCCAGATCCGCCGGCAGCAAAACTCCTTCTCCCGCGATGCGTAAACGGTGCGGATTTTTTCCGCCATAGGCATCGAGCTGCTGGTGGGCGAGCTCGGCGAGGTCGGCACCCTTCCAGTCCGATTCCACCAGCAGAGTATAAGCGCCGGCAAGCGCCGCCAGCCGCCCTTCAAACCGCTTGAGCTCTTCTTCCCTCGGCTGGTTGCCCTGCAAGGTGTGGCGGGCGATGGCCTGGATGACCGCTAGGCTATTGCGGACGCGATGCGTTAATTCGCTCAGCAAGAGGCGTTGGCGGTCTTCGCCGGCGAGCACTGCCGCCTCGGCCACATGCCGCTCCGAGATATCGACGTATGTAATGACGACACCGTCGATCTTGTCGTCCCCGGTGCGATAGGGACGCAGGCGCACGTCGTACCAGCGGCCGTCGCGGCTGCGAATTTCGCGCCGCACCGGTGTGAGATCGGCCAGCACGGAGCGCGCATCCTTGATCAGATTGTCGTAGTCCAGCCGGTGGGCGAAATCGGTGATCGGGCGCCCTTCGTCGTTTTGCGTGATGCTGAACAGATCGGTGACCCGCTCGGTGAAGCGCTTGATGCGCAGCGAAGAGTCCAGAAACAGCGTGCCGATGTCGGTCGCCGCGATGAGGTTCTGCAAGTCGCTATGCGCGCGCGAGATCGCGTCGAGCTTGAGCTTGAGCTCGGCGTTGACGGTCTGCAGTTCCTCATTGATCGATTGCAATTCCTCCTTGGAGGTTTCCAGCTCCTCAGACGTGGAGCGGTACTCCTCGTTGATCGATTGCAGCTCTTCATTTGCGGCGCGCAGTTCCTGATTGGCGGTATCCGATTCCTCGCGCACGGTGCGGAGTCGCGCCTGCATCAGCTCGAGCTCCTGGGTCAGCCGGCGCACCGTCTCGGCGCTGGCCCGGCCGTCGACCTTGAGCAGGCTTTCATCGACGGCTTCGCCCTCGATGAAAATGACGATCGCATTGTGGCTTTCGGCGCCCACCTCGTCCTGTACCGGCTTGACCAGCAAGTGAACGCGGTGCGGCGCGCCGTTGAAACGCACCAGGATCGGCAGACTCAGCGTGCTTTCGTGCAGCTCGAAGACGCGATTAAGCGCCGAGCGCAGCTCGAAGCGCAGCTCCGGTCGCGCCAGGTCGACGGCATCGCCGGAAAGCGGCCCGCCGGAGGGCAGCAGGAAACGGCCGGCATGCTCGGACAGGTGTATCAAGCGATGCGATTCGTCGACCAGGATGCTGGGCGGCGCGATCTGCTCGATGGCGCGCCGGTGCATCGCCGCCTCGCCCAACGCGACCGTCGGGCTTACCGCGCGGGGCAGCGGAACGACCGGTTCGCGGATGCGCACCGGGCCAAGCAGCCGCGGCAAGAGCCGCGGCTTGTCGCCCGCCGCCGCGGTAGACTGATAGATGCGAGCGGTACGTTCAACGCAGCGGAACAGCCCCGGCGGAATGTCCAGCGATTCCGAAGAGCCGAGAAAGACATAACCGCCCGGATTGAGCGCATAGTGGAACGTGCTGCACACCTGTTCCTGCAAGTCGCGGTCGAGATAGATCAAGAGATTGCGGCAGGAGATCAGGTCGACGTGGGAGAACGGCGGGTCTTTGAGGAGATCGTGCACGGCGAACAGCACCATATCGCGCAGTTCCTGGCGCACCCGATAATGATCGCCCTCGCGCGCGAAAAAACGGCGCAGCCGCTCCTCACTGAGGTCGGCTTCGATGGCAAGCGGATAGCGGCCTTCGCGCCCCAATGCCAGCGCCCGCGCATCGAGGTCGGAGCCGAACACCTGCATCGACGGATGGGTCGGGTGCTGGGCCGCCTCTTCCAAGAGCAACATGGCAAACGTATAGGCCTCCTCGCCGGTGGCGCATCCCGAGACCCAGACGCGGATCGCGTCCTCGGGCCTCCTGCCTTTAAACACCTCCGGCAACACACGCTTGGCCAGCGCTTCGAAGGCTTCGGCGTCGCGGAAGAACGTCGTCACCGAAATGAGTAGATCGCCTAACAGCGCCTGAGCCTCATCCGCGTTGTCGCGCAGCGCCTGATCATATTCCTTGAGGCCGGCGCTTCGCGTCACCTGCATGCGCCGCGCGATCCTCCGCAGCACGGTCGAGCGTTTGTATTTGGAAAAGTCGTGCCCGGTGCGCACGCGAAGATTGGCGAGAATGCTGCGCAGCAGGCCCTCATCGAAATTGCCGATTTCGGCAACCGGCAGACTCGCTTTGCCGTGCAGGAGGTCGAACAGCTGTTTCGCCAGATCGCGCACCGGCATGACAAAATCGGCAACGCCGGTGGCGATGGCGCTGCGCGGCATCGAGTCATATTCGGCTTCGGTCGGGTCCTGCACCAGGATGATGCCGCCCGATTCTTTCACTGCGCGCGCTCCCAGCGCGCCGTCCGATCCAGCCCCGCTCAAAATGACGGCAAAACCCTCACCCAACCGATCGGCAAGTGAGCGAAAGAACAAGTCGATTGGCGCGCGTTGGCCGCGCGGTTGGTCGAAGGCAAAAGCCGAAATCTCGTGGCCGACCAGCTGCAAACGGCGATCTGGTGAAATGACGTAAACGTGGTCCGCCTGCACCCGCTCGCGGGCGGTGACCTGAACGACCGGCATCCGCGTTTTGGTGGCTAAGATGCTGGGCAATTCGCTGTGGTGCTGCGGATCGAGATGCACCACTACGACAAAGGCAGCACCTGGGTGCTCCGGAAGGGCGGAGAAAAAACTCTGCAACGCCGACACGCCGCCCGCGGAGGCACCGATGGCGACAATAGTCGGCTCGCCGCCGCCGCGCGCCGCTGCCTCGCCTTTATTGTCGTTGGCATTATCCGGCACGACGTCGCTCCGTTTCCCGGCAATGCAAGCATATCCAGGAAATCGGTCGTGGCGCCAGCAAGTTTCGGCGACGAAGCATGGCCCGGATGCGGCTTATGGGGCGTCATCCAGGCGCGGCATGGAACGCCGCCGTGCGATGTGGGGTCTTATAGAGAAGCGATCAGGCGGCTTGGCACGCCGCCTCTTCGCGATTCTCCAGCACCACGGTCGCCGCCGCGGTGTTGGAGATCGGGATGTGATAATTGCGGTGCACTTCGCGCACTTGGCCCGTCAGCGCCCCGCGCATCGCCATCCAGTTGAGGAATTCGACGCCCTGGGCGCCCGATTCTTCGACGAAGTCGTGGATCGAATAGCGCGTCAGGAATTCCGGCTCGCCGACAAGCTTGTCCATGCAGAGCTGATCGAACTCCTTGTTGATGAAGCCGGCGCGCTTGCCGTCAAGTTGATGCGATAGACCGCCGGTGCCGACGATCATGACGCGCAGGTCTTGCGGATAGGAGCTTATGGCGCCGCCAACAGAGCAGCCGAGATCGAGGCAGCGCTTGAGCGACGGCAGCGGATGCTGCACTGTGTTGATCGAGATCGGCACGATCTTCACCGTCCATTTCTCGCCGGGCCACATCAGCGTCATCGGAATGGTCACCGAATGGTCGACCAGCATGTCCTGGCACATCGTGATGTCGAACTCGTCGGCGACCAGATTATTGATGCGCCCGCCGGCTATGCGGCGTGAATGGGTTCGCGCGCTTGCGCAGCAGCGTCCTTGAGCGCGCCGACACCGGTCTGCGTCGTCGGCCGCTGCCGCTCTTTGACGGGATGGGTGATATCGCGCGTCTGATAATCGCCCCACGCCAGAACCGCGGCAAACAGCGCGAAGGCGACGATGATTCCGCTTAAGCAGACAATTCCGAGGATCGACATGGCCGTTCTCCCTTGACGGTTTCCCTTGCCGCGAAGGGTTACGTCGGCCGGAGTCGGAGTTGTTGACCTAGATCAAAGCTGCGCGTTCAGGCATGAGGCCCACCGCCGACTGCTATGCGCGGCTTGCGGGGCTCGCTGCTTTAGGACGCGTCGCGCGCGCGAAACACGACGAAGTGCGACAGTGAAAAATTGACGATGAAGCTCGCCAGGATGGCCAAAGCTTTCGCCACATAGACCGGCAGCAGCCAGACCTGCGCGGCAACGACCAGCGTCGCGGTGTTGGCAATAAGCCCGACAATGCCGGCGACGATAAACGCCAGATAATGGCGCCAGCGCAATCGGCGTCCGGACTCCGCGGCAAAGGTGATCGAGGAATTCATGATGTAGGAGCCGCTCACTGCGACAGTCCAGGACGTCACATTGGCGGCGATCAGCAGCACGGTCGATGCCGCACCGCAGCGGCAGGACGCCGCCAGCGCGGCGAAGGCCGCAAGCGCCGCGGGCGAGCGTTGGAACGCCTCCCGCACCAGGAGAAAGACGCTGTAATCGATTGCGGTATTGACCACGCCGATCAGCGCGAATGACAAGGCCTTGAGACTGAGCGTCCGCGCACGCCAAGCGTCGCCAAGCTTGGCCCGGATGGATTTGGCGCAGGACGAATCGGAGGGAGGAAGCGAGGCCATTGCGCCCCGCATATCACGTTCGCAGACGGCCGGCAGCAGGCCGCAAAGGGGACCGGGCGGAGAGGCCATTAACCATTTCACATCGCCTCCCCGGTCGCGACAGCCTTGACCGAGTACGCTATAGAACGGGCGGAAAAGGGACGTGGAATGGCGACGACTGCCGACCCCGGATTAACGCCAATGGTACGCGAACGGGCGTTGCCGGATTCGCGGGCTCAGGGCCTGTCCATCGTGGTGCCGGTCTATAACGAGGCGGCGGGGCTCGCCCGCATGCACGGCCGGCTGGTCGACATCGCGCAGCGCCTCGCCGCGGCCCGCTCGCTGTCCTGCGAGATCGTCTATATCGATGACGGCAGCCGCGACGGCACGCTCGCCATCGCCCGCGACTTGCCGGCGGCCGGCGTCGACGTCCAGGTGATTTCGCTGTCGCGCAATTTCGGCAAGGAGGCGGCGCTACTTGCCGGCCTCGACCACGCGCGGCGCGGCGCCGTGCTGTTCATCGACGGCGACGGCCAGCATCCGCCGGATTTGATCGAGCGGCTGGTCGGCCATTGGCTCGATGACGACTGCGACGTCGTCTATACCGCCAAAGCGCACCGCGCCAACGAGTCGATCCTGCGCCGGCTTTCGGTCAAAACATTCTACATCCTCCTCAACTGGGGCGCGCGGCCGAAGATTCCCGAGGACGCCGGCGATTTTCGGCTGCTGTCGCCGCGCGCGGCGAACGCGCTACGCCAGCTCCCCGAACGCAACCGCTTCTTCAAGGGCCTGTCGAGCTGGATCGGCTTCCGCCAGATGCGCATCGATTACGAGCCGGCGCCCCGGGTCGACGGCAACAGCACCTGGAACCTGCGCCGCCTGATCGGACTGTCGATCGACGGCGTCACCGCTTTTTCCGTGGCGCCGCTGCGGCTCGCCACCGTGATGGGTACCGTACTCGCGGTGATCGCTTTCATGTACGGACTGCAGATCGTCTACGAGACCCTGGTCTACGGCACCGACGTTCCCGGTTATCCGTCGCTGTTTGTCGGCGTCATGGTGCTCGGCGGCGTCCAGCTCATCATGATCGGCGTGGTCGGCGAATATATCGGCAAGATTTTAGAAGAGATCAAAGGACGGCCGGTCTACTTCGTCGCCGGACATGACGTGAAGCTCGCCCAAGAAAACCAAGAAGACGCCAAACAGATCGCACACGACACCCGCACCGCGGCCGAATGAGCGAAGCCGAGCTCCGCCACATCTGGCTCTGCGCCGACGATTACGGCCTGTCGCCCGGAGTCAGCGCCGCGATCCGCGATCTTTTGGCGCGCCGGCGCATCAACGCCACCTCCGTCATGATGCCGGCGCCGAGCTTTTCGCCGAGCGAGGCATCAGCGCTGGACGAGGCCGCGGGCGGCCACGGCGCTATCGGCTTGCACGTGACCTTAACGGCGCCGTTCCATCCGCTGAGTTCAGGATTTGCCCCGACCCGCGACGGCGCCTTCCCGCCGCTTGCGGCGATGGCCGGCCGCGCGCTGGCGCGTTGGCTGCGGCCCGAGGATTTAGAGGTCGAGATTGCGCGGCAATTTGCGGGCTTCCGGGCCGCCTTCGGCCGCGCGCCCGATTACGTCGACGGCCATCAGCAC
>JBAQAB010000482.1:0-4917 GCA_049285535.1 Xanthobacteraceae bacterium | reverse complement strand
GCAGCAATTTGGGCTTCGCCGACGCTTCCGTCATGATTTTCTCCACATTGGTTTTCGTTTGGTGTGGGCCGCGCTGTAGATCAACACCGGCGAGAGATAAACTATTTCGGCGCCATCACCAGCGAATAGCGCTCGTCGGCCGCCAGGCATTCGGCTAAAGGCAAGCCGTGCTCCTTGCGCACGATGTTGGTGCCGAGCACCAGCGAAACGATCTTATAGAAGGCGTGGCGGCGGCTCATGCCCTCGCGGCCCATGCCGCAATCGGTCGAGATCACCAGGCGCTCGGGCGGAATGTATTTGAGCGCGGCGCGGATTTTTTCCGCCACTTCGTCGGGGCTCTCGACCTGCAGCGTGTGATGATCGATGACGCCGATGGCGATCTTCTTGCCGGTGATGGTCTTGCCGATGGCTTCGAGGTCGATGCCGCCGGAGCTTGAGGATTCGAAGGTGATGACGTCGGCGTCGACCGTGTTGTAGGTCTCCAGCGCCGGCTTGTAGCTCTGCACGGCCGCGAACATGCGCTGCTGGGAAGGGTTACCCCAGCAGGAATGCGCCCACACTACGGTCTTGGCGCGCAGGCCCTTCACGGTGCGATTGAACACCTCGACCATCAATTGCGGCGTGATCACCTTGTCCTGGATCTTGCGCACCGCGATCAGATGGATCTGCGGCTCCTCGATCTGGATCACCGGACAGCCGGCGTCGGCCAGCTCGTGATATTCCTCGTTGAAAGCGTCGGCGATCGCGAACATGCGGTCGGGCACGCTCTTGTAGTGGCGGTCCTGCAGCGCGAAAGCGACGATCTCCGCCGACACCGCACCGAATTTCACCGGCTTCTCGGTGAAACGCTGCGCCGCCTTCCACATCGCGGTGTATTGCAGATTGCCGCGCCCGACTGGGCCGGTGATCACCGGTATGACGCGCGACTCCAGATAATCATGCAGAATGTGGCCGCGAGGAAACATGATCCCGCCGCGCCCTGCGGGCGTCGGCACGGGATGCTGGGCATCGAGCCCGCTCATATGGTTCGGCGGATAGGCGGTCCAGCTCTGGCCGCCGACGTCGTCGTCAAACCGGCAGTCGCCGTCGGTGACGATGTCGAGGCCGGCGAGCTCCTGATCGCGCAGATAACAGGTCAGCGCGTCTTCATACTGCTCGCGGAAGCGGCGGCTGACCATGGCCTCGAGGAAATGACGGGTACCGAGATTCTCGGAGTACCAACTCGGGCGCGGCAGCGAGCCGGTGATGGTCGTCGGCAATGTGATGTCCTTGGTGCCCCGGTACATTCTTGAACGCTCCCCCATATTGCGGAGCAGGTGATCCCGCTCGCCGGCTTTGATACCCAGCTTAGCAAGCCGCGCCCGCTCTTGATAAGCAGGTTGCTCATGTCATGAGGTCGCCCACGGCGGAGCGCGGGGTCAAAAGTGGGCAAGGAAACGTCGAAGCGCGATCGCGCCGATGCGCTCAGCTGCCGGTAAACACCGGCTTGCGCTTCTCCATGAATGCGGTGCGGCCTTCGGTGTAGTCGCGGCTGGCAAAGCACGCCTCGACCAGCTCGGCCGAGCGCGCCAAATTGCGCTTCGAATCTTCCTTGACGACTTCGCCGACCGTGACTTTCACCGCCTTGATGGTCAGCGGCGCGTTGGCGCTGATCATGTCGGTGATGCTTTTGACGTAGGTCTCGAGCTCGGCCGAGGGCACGACGCGGTTGACCAATCCCATGATGCGCGCCTCCTCGGCATCGAACTGGCGCGCGGTGTAGAAGATCTCCTTGGCGAAGGACGGGCCGACGATATCGACGAGCCGCTTAAGGCCGGAATAGCCGTAGCCTAGGCCAAGCTTGGCCGCCCGCACGGCGAAGCGCGAATTGTCGGAAGCGATGCGCAGGTCACAGCAGGTGGCGAGCCCCAGTCCGCCGCCGATGCAATAGCCGCGGATCATGGCGATGGTTGGCTTGGGAAAATCGGCGATGCTGGCATAGGTCGCATCGGTTTTCTTGTTATAGGACCGCACCGCTTCGATGGTAGCGCGCTCGCTGCCGAATTTCGAGATGTCGGCGCCGGACACGAAGGCCTTGCCGCCGGCGCCGGTGAGCACCACGACGCGGATATCGTTGTCGGCCGCGAAGCCATTGAGGATTTCGGTGGTCGCCTCCCACATTTCCAGCGACACCGCATTGTGCCGTTCCGGATTGTTGAAGGTCACGATGCCGACGCCGCCTTCTTTGCGCGAGAGCATCTTATCGGTCTGCGTCATGATTGATCTCCTCATCCTTTCAACCTGTCATCGTCCGCGAATGCGGACGATCCAGTAATCACCTTGTTCGGCGATTGATCTCATGCCCGGAGTTTACTGGATGCCCTGCCTGCGCGGCGCATGACGACGGCATGTTATCATCACACCGCATTGGCCTTGTGCAGCGCGGCGATGTCGCGCTTGGAGAAGCCGAATTCCTTGAGAACGGCATCGGTATTTTCGCCGAGCCCCGGCGGCCGCGCCGCGAGCCGCGACGGTGTGCGCGACAGCTTCACCGGCTGCGCGACCAGCCGCATCTTGCTCTTGTCCTTCATGGTGACGCTCTGCGCCATGCCGAGATGCTTGACCTGCGGATCGGCAAACACCTGGTCGATCGAATAGATCGGCCCGCACGGCACGCCGGCCTTGTTCAAGCGGTCGATCCACTCGGCACTGGTGCGGCCGGCCATGTAAGAGTCGATCTCAGCATTGAGCGCATCGCGGTTTTTCGAGCGCGCCGCGCCGGTCTGATAATTGGGATTTTGCAACAGCGCCGGCGCCTCGGCGGCCTCGCAGAACCGCTCCCAGATTTTCTGCCCCGTCGCCGCAATGTTGATGTGGCCGTCTTTGGTCTTGAACACACCGGTCGGGATGCTGGTCGGATGATTGTTGCCAGCCTGCTTCGCGACTTCGCCGCTGACCAGATAGCGCGCGGCCTGGAAGTCGAGCATGAAAATCTGCGCCTGCAACAGCGAGGTTTCGATGTGCTGGCCTTTGTGCGATTTCTCGCGTTCAAGCAAGGCAACCATGATGCCCAGCGCCGCAAATAGTCCGGCGCTCAGGTCGGCGATCGGAATGCCGACGCGCACCGGCCCTTGCCCCGGCAGGCCGGTAATCGACATCAGGCCGCCCATGCCTTGCGCGATCTGATCGAAACCAGGCCGGTTGGCATAGGGCCCGTCCTGGCCGAAGCCGGAAATGCTGGCATAGACCAGGCGCGGATTGATCTTGGCGAGAGTCTTATAGTCGATGCCGAGCCGCTTCTTCACGTCGGGGCGGAAATTCTCAACGACAACGTCGGCTTTCTTGACCATGCGCTTGAAAGCGGCAAGTCCGGCCGGCGACTTCAGATTAAGGGTCATGCTGCGCTTGTTACGGTGCAGATTCTGAAAATCCGAGCCCTCGCGCGGCCCGCCCATCGGCTCTTCCGGTCCGGGCGGCGATTCGATTTTGATGACGTTGGCGCCCCAATCGGCGAGCTGGCGCACGCAGGTCGGTCCCGATCGCACCCGGGTGAGATCGAGCACCGTGAAGCGGGCGAGAGCCTTCGAAGCGCGGGGAAAGGGCATTGCTGGCGTCTCCGCTGCCGGTCTAAGCCGGCTTCATTGTGCCGGGCGCGCAAATTGACGTTGGGCCGGCCGGAAGGGGCCGAACTTCCCCGATCTCATCGGCGTTGTCTACCGGTTCGATGGGCGAGCGAGAGCCATTCGTTCCTGCCCGATAGAAGCGGTAGAGTAGCGCCGCCAATGGCCATCTTTCCGGCACTTTCGAGAGGCGACCATGAATGAGGATGTTCTCAATGTCAGTGTACGCAAGTTTTTGAAAAAAGTCGGCATCACTTCGCAGCGCGAAATCGAGCAGGCGATACGCACGGCCATCGCCGGCGGCCGGCTGAAAGGCAATGAGGCCTTGCCGGCCAAGGTGCTGCTCAGCGTCGAAGGTCTCGGCCTGTCGGTCGAGATCGAGGGCGCCGTCGAGCTTGAATGAAGACGTGCGCCAGTTCCAAGAAATTCCGGGATGACAATCATGATAGACCTGCGCCGTCCGCTTATTGCGTTCATACTCGTTGCCGCCGGCGCGGTAACGGCGCTGGCACAGGAGCATCCCGGCCACGGCGGCGGCGCGCGCTCCGACCGGCAGGGCGAGAGCCAACAGGAGAGTCAGCAGAGCGGCCCCGGCGTGCTTGCGCTGTTGCCGCCCGACGCCGTCACCGAGCACTCAATCGACGTTAAATCCGGCAAGCTTGCCTATACCGCGACCGCCGGGACGTTCCCGCTGTTCGATCAGTCCGGCTCACGGTCGGCGCAGATTTTTTACACCGCTTACGTCGCCAAGTCCGATAACCAGGCCGACAATCCATCGACGCGGCCGGTGACCTTTGTCTTCAACGGCGGGCCGGGCGCGGCGTCGGCGTTCCTCAATCTCGGACTGGTCGGGCCGCGCATCGCCGAATTCGGCGCGAACGGTCGTGATGGCTCGCATGTCCGACTCGTCGATAATCCCGATACCTGGCTCGCTTTCACCGATCTGGTCTTGATCGATCCGGTAGGCACCGGCTGGAGCCGGGCGGCCAAGCCCGACGATGGCCGCTTTTTCTGGAGCGTGCACGGCGATGCCGAGTCGATGGCCAAGGTGATTGCGCTCTACGTCGCGAAAAACAGCCGTGCCAGTTCGCCAAAATTCATTCTCGGCGAAAGCTACGGCGGCTTTCGCGCGGCCAAAGTCGCCCGCGCGTTGCAGAGCGATCAGGGCATCGTCGTTTCGGGACTCCTGAAGGTATCGCCGCTGCTCGAGGGCCATTTCCAATTCGGCGGCGACCGCTTTGCGCTCGGCGCCGCGCTGCAACTGCCGTCGCTGGCGGCGGCCGAGCTTGAACGCAAGAACGCGTTTAGCACCGACGCT
>JBAQAB010000481.1:0-2781 GCA_049285535.1 Xanthobacteraceae bacterium | reverse complement strand
CCTCATCACCGTGCGCGGGCGCGATCTCATCGCGCGCTGCGCGGTCTGCCTTTTTGCCGGATCGATCGTGCCGCGCGAGCTGCTGACCTATTGTCCGCCGGGCGCGCGCATCGTCGACACTGCACCGCTGTCGCTCGACGAGATCGAAACCGAGTTTGTCAGCGCCCACACCGCCGGACTCGACGTGGCGCGGCTGCAGTCCGGCGATCTGTCGATCTATTCGGCGCTCGCCGAGCAACTGCGCCGGCTCGACCGGCGGGGAATTCCTTATACGCTCACGCCGGGCGTGCCGGCTTTCGCCGCCGCCGCGGCGGCCTTGGAGTGCGAGTTGACCGTACCGGAAGTCGCGCAAAGCGTGGTGCTGACGCGCGTATCCGGCCGCGCCTCGCGCATGCCGGACAATGAGAAGCTCGCTACCTTCGCCGCGAGCGGCGCGACGCTCGTCATCCACCTCGCCATTCATGCGATCGATGCCATCGTCGAAGAGCTTGCGCCGTGCTATGGCGTCGAATGTCCGGCCGCAGTCGTGGTGCAGGCGAGCTCGGCGCAGCAGCGTGTGATTCGCGGCACGCTCGCCGACATCGCCGCGAAAGTTTCGGAAGCGCGGATCGAGCGTACCGCGCTGATATTTGTCGGCCGCGCGATCGCCGCGGAAAATTTCCGCGACAGCGCGCTCTACGACGCGGATTATCGCCGCCGGTTCCGCGGAGGCGCCGCGTGAGTAGGGCTCTAATCCTTGAACGGTGCGCGGCCGACCAGATTTTGCTCGCGGTCGAACAACGCGACTTCGACCGCAATATCGCGGCCGGCGATAACGTCTTCGGCAGTATGCTGCGCGGCCAGCGCTACGGCGTCGCCGAGCGCAATGCCGGCGTCTTGCGCCAGCGTGAAAGCCTCGGCGGCGGTATTCGCGCTGAGAATACGCTGGCAAAGCTGCGCGTCGCCGCCGCTGGCGGCGGCAAAGTTCGCCAGTTCGGCAAGATCGACCTCGCCGCGCTTAGAGTGCAGGTCGGTCAAGCCTTGCGCCAGCTTGGTCATCTTGGCGACGCCGCCGGCGATGGTGACGCGGGCCACCGGATGCCGGCGCAAATATTTGAGCATGCCGCCGACGAAGTCCCCCATGTCGATCAGCGCGATCTCCGGCAGCCCGTAGAGCATTTGCACGGCGGCCTCGGAGCTTGCGCCGGTGGCGCCGGCAATGTGGGTCAGCCCCGCGGCGCGGGCGACTTCGATGCCGGAATGGATCGAATGTATCCAGGCCGAGCACGAATAAGGCACGACGATGCCGGTAGTGCCGAGGATCGACAGGCCGCCGACAATGCCGAGACGGCCGTTGAGCGTTTTCGCAGCCAGCGCTTCGCCTCCGGGAATCGAAATCTCGACATCGGCGTCGGCGGGGCGGCCGGCCGCGTCGGCGATCTCGGCGATGGCGTCACGGATCATGCGGCGCGGCACCGGATTGATGGCGGGTTCGCCCGGCGGCACCGGCAGTCCGGCGCGTGTGACCGTGCCGACGCCTTCGCCGGCGCGAAATGTCACGCCGGCCCCGAGGGCGCCGATACGAACGGTGGCGCAGATAAGCGCGCCATGGGTCACGTCCGGATCGTCGCCGGCGTCCTTGACCACGCCGGCCGTCGCCGAACTCTCGTCCTCGCGCGTCATGGCAAGCGCGAAGCTCGGCCGCTCGCCGCGGGGCAATGTCACCTCGACCGGGTCCGGAAATTTGCCGGTAGCGAGCGCAGCGAATGCCGCCTTTGCCGCCGCCGCGGCGCAAGTCCCGGTGGTCCAACCCCGGCGCAATGGCGCGACCTGCTTGGCCATGGTGCTCCCTTTGGGCCAAGCTTTAGTCCCGCACGGCGCGGGCGTCACGATGGGTTGGCGTCATGACGGCATGGGACACCTTGGCGGCGCAGCGCGCCGGCATTCCGGTCTTCGAGCCTGGCCAGGTCTGGCTCGCCGGCGCCGGGCCGGGCGATCCGGGCCTGCTGACGCTCGATGCGCTGGCCGGTCTGGCGCAGGCCGACGTTGTGGTTCACGACGCGCTGGTCGATCCACGCATCTTGGCTTTGGCCGGATCGCAGGCGCGGCTGGAGTTTGCCGGCAAGCGTGGTGGCAAGCCGTCGGCGGTCCAAGCCGACATCAGCGAGCGACTAGTCGCGCTCGCCCGGGCCTCCCAGCGGGTGCTGCGGCTTAAGGGCGGCGATCCCTTCGTATTCGGCCGCGGCGGTGAGGAAGCAATGACGCTGGCGGCAGCAGGCATCCCCTTCCGTATCATTCCGGGCGTCACCGCCGGTTTGGCGGCGCTCGCCGCAGCCGCCATTCCGGCGACGCTGCGCGGCGTCAACCGCGCTGTCATTTTCGCGGCCGGTCACGGCGCTGAAGAGGATTTCGACTGGGCGCCGATCGCCCGCGCCGGCCAGCCGATCGTGCTCTACATGGTGATGCACAATCTCGATCGGATCGCCGCCGCGTTGATGGATGCGGGACTCGCCGGCACCACGCCGGCGGCGGTGATCGCCTCGGCGACCACGCCGCGGCAGCGCGTGTTGGTGTCGACGCTGGAAAAACTTGCCGGCGAAGCGCGCGCGCAAGAATTCGAGCCGCCGGCCATCGTCGTGATCGGCGACATCGTGACCATGCGCGAGCGGCTCGTCGCCGAACATTCGCCGGCCAGCAAGGACGCGAAATGACGGCGCGCGGCCTCCTTATTGCCGCGCCAAGCTCGGGCGCCGGCAAGACCACCGTGACGCTCGCCGTGCTGGCGGCGCTGGCGCGGCGCGG
>JBAQAB010000480.1:0-3291 GCA_049285535.1 Xanthobacteraceae bacterium | reverse complement strand
CGTCGAAACCACCACCTAAATAAACGAAACGGTTTCGTTCATATATCCCTTGACGCTCCGTATTGCAAGTGCTATCTCGCAAATGAAACGAAACGGTATCGTTCTGTTACATCGTTGCGGAGGTTCCCATGGTGTCGTTCAGCGCAGCAAACCGGGGCAGAGCGAGATTCGCTACCGCCCTCGTCGGATGGGGCGTCCTTCTTTGGATCGCGCTTTGGCTCACGCCGTACCTCTATGCCGCCAACGATCTCATTCAATGGAGATAAGCCGTGTTTGTAGATGCAGAGGATCGCGCACACGATCAAAACGAACAACAACTGTTGGAGCGCAATCGGCCGCTGTCAGGCTCCTCATCCCTGCAAGCATCAGCAAACAAGCCGGCCCTAGACACGGACGAAGAAACTGTCCGCACGCGCGCGCCGGTGCCGCAACAAGAGCCTGCCGGCGACGCCCAGGAGTCGACGCCTCTGTCGACGCCTCTGTCGCCGCCTCTTCAGCCTGATCAACCCGATCAAGACCATGCCGCTCGCCGTAGTTTCTTGCGGCGGCATGCGCTTGCCCTTGGGCTCGCTCTGCTGATTCCCGCCGCCGCGGCGGGCTACCTGTATTGGGATTACACCCGGCACTTCCAATCGACGGACGATTCATTCATCGCGGCGCGGCAGTTCGCTATCCAGCCGAAGGTCTCCGGCTACATTACCGCGGTACCCGTGACCGACAACCAGCACGTCGCCACCGGCGACGTGATCGCGCGCATCGACGACCGCGATTACCGCATCGCGCTCGATCAGACCGAGGCCCAAATGGCGCACGATCAAGCGGTCCTCGAACAGGCGGAGAAGAATCTC
Source organism: Xanthobacteraceae bacterium (assembly GCA_049285535.1). Lineage (GTDB taxonomy): Bacteria > Pseudomonadota > Alphaproteobacteria > Rhizobiales > Xanthobacteraceae > BOG-931. Next base: position 2,443 of record JBAQAB010000480.1, on the reverse strand, counting down.
CGCCGGTATCAGCAACTCGCCAAGACCGATGACGTTGCCCAACAGCAGGTCGACGACCAGACGTTTCTTGTCGCGCAGGACAACAGCACGGTCGCGCTCGATCAGGCCAAGGTCGATCAGGCGAAGCTCAATCTCTCCTACACCACGGTGACCGCGGCGCAGGCGGGACGCGTTGTCAGCCTCAGCGCCGCCGTCGGCCAGTTCGCGCAGGCCGGTACGACACTGACCACGTTTGTACCCGACGAGATCTGGGTCACGGCAAATTTCAAGGAAACCCAGCTCGACGCGATGCGGGGCGGACAACCGGTGACGATCCAGATCGACGCCTATCCGAACCGCACCATTCGCGGCCATGTCGCCAGCGTGCAGTCGGGATCGGGCCCCGCCTTTTCACTGCTGCCGCCGGAAAACGCGACCGGCAATTGGGTCAAGGTCGTGCAGCGCGTACCGGTCAAGGTCATCATGGATGATCCACCGACCGACGTGGCGCTCGGCCCGGGCATGTCGGTTGAGGCCACGGTGCGGGTCAATCCGCGCCCGTCTCTCTATGAGCGATTGCGGGCGTGGCGATGAGCGCTGCCGCCGCAGTGCACGGGCCAGCCGCGCCCAGCCGTGCCGGCACCAATCCGTGGCTGATCGCTGTCCTGGTCGCCTTTGCGACCTTCATGGAGGTGCTCGACACCACCATCGCCAACGTGGTGCTGAACTATATCGCCGGCGGTCTGGGCGTCAGCGAGGACGAAGCATCCTGGGTGGTGACCACTTATCTCGTCGCCAACGCGGTCAGCCTGACGGCGAGCAGCTACCTGGCGCAACGGTTCGGCCGCAAGCCATTCTTTTTGGCCTGCCTTGCGCTGTTCACGATAACCTCGGTGCTGTGCGGTTTGGCGCCAAACCTTGAGGCGCTGCTCGTGTTTCGCCTGCTGCAAGGCCTCGCCGGCGGCGGTATGGTGCCGGTGTCGCAATCGATCCTTGCGGATTCGTTTCCGCCGGAGAAGCGCGCTCAGGGTTTTGCATTGTTCGGCATCGCCGTGGTCGTCGCCCCCGTCGTCGGGCCGACGCTCGGCGGCTGGCTCGCCGACAATTTTTCCTGGCAGTGGTGCTTCGAAATCAACGGCCCGGTTGGGATCGCGGCGATTGCGCTGATCTCCGCGACCTTCCGGGAGTCTCCGGCGGCGCTCGAAGAACGCCGGCGCTTCAAGCAGCAGGGGATCGGGTTCGATGTGGTCGGCTTCGTGCTGATCGCTACCTTTCTCGGCGCGCTTGAGGTCGCGCTCGACCGCGGGCTTGAGGACGACTGGTTCGGTTCGTCATTCATCATCGCGGACGTAATCGTCTGCGCCATCGCCTTCATCCTGATGATTCCGTGGGAGCTCAATCGCCGTAACCCGGCAATCGACATTCGCATGGTCGGAACCCGCCAGTTCGGCTCCGCCTTCCTGGTGATGCTGGCGGCCGGCGCCATCCTTCTGGCCACCACCAACTACCTGCCCCAGCTCGTGCAGGCCGAATACGGCTACACCGCCACTTGGGCCGGCCTCGTGCTCACGCCGGGTGGCGTTGTAACCGCAATGATGATGCCCGTTGTTGGCGTCCTTTCCGCCAAGGTGCAGCCGCGCACGCTGATCGCCATCGGCGCGGCGATCACAGCGTTCGCGATGTACGACACGACCAGGATCACAGGCGACGCCGACTTCTGGTTCTTTGCTGTCTCGCGCATCCATCTGGGCATCGGGCTGCCGCTGGTCTTCCTCCCCGTTATTTCCGCCTCTTATGAAGGCATCCCGTCCAACAAGACCGACTTAGCCTCCGCCTTGATGAATGCGGCGCGCAATACCGGTGGTTCGATCGGCATATCGCTCGCCAACAACGTACTCGCGCATCGCGAGCAGTTTCACCAGAGCCGCCTCGTCGAGCTCGTCAATACCTCAACCCCGCAATATCAGGACACGCTGAAGCGGGTGACCGACTATTTCGCGACACAGGGCGCCTCACTGGCGCAGGCACAGCATCAAGCCTTCACCTGGATCGGCCAGCAGGTACAGACGCAAACCGCCTATCTCGCCTACATCGACGTATTCTGGGTGCTGATGCTGATTTCCGCCGCCGCGGTCCCGCTCGCGCTGATCTTGCGCAAGGTGAAGCTTGGCGGGCCGGCGCCGGTCGCACATTGATAAAGCTGCCTGGTTAAACGCCCGGCCTTGGTCGAGATGGAGGTATGTCATGGATATTCAGGTCCACCCTCATGTGAAAACTGCGCTACGCCGTCCGCCCTTCGAAGTGGTCTCTTTGGTCCTGCAAGGCGGCGGCGCACTTGGCGCCTACCAGGCCGGCGTTTACGAGGCGCTCGCCGAGCGCGGCATCGAACCCGACTGGATCGCCGGCATGTCGATCGGAGCGATTAACGCGGCCATCATCGCGGGCAACGCGCCGAACGACCGGA
>JBAQAB010000479.1:0-5541 GCA_049285535.1 Xanthobacteraceae bacterium | reverse complement strand
GCGCCGGCTGCTCGATGTTGAGGATGCGCTTGTCGATATAGATGACGCTGTCGACGAACGGCACTTTCACGTTAAGGCCGGGTTCGGTGATGACGCGCACCGGATTGCCGAGCCGGACCACGAGCGCTTGCCTGGTCTGGTACACGCTGAAGAAGGTGCTGTAGCCGACGATGACCGCTATCAGCAGCACAACGGCGGTGACGCCGCCGACGAGACTGAGCCTCATGGCTTGCCTCCCGTCGCCGCGTCCGGTGCCTGCGGTGCCGGCTCCGGCGTCTGCGTGAGGCTGTTGAGCGGCAAATAGGGCACGACGCCCGGGCCGCCGCTTTGCGGGCCGGTATCGATGATCGTCTTGTCGGTGCTGCCGAGAATGTGTTCCATGGTTTCCAGATACATGCGCTCGCGGGTCACGTCGGGCGCCTTTTTGTACTGCGCATAGATTTGCAGGAAGCGCGAGGTCTGGCCCTTGGCGTCGGCGACGGTCTGCGCGCGATAGGCGTCGGCGTCTTGAATGATCTTGGCGGCGCGGCCCTTGGCTTCCGGCACCACGCGATTGGCGTAGGTCTCCGCCTCGTTCTGCAAGCGCTCGAGATCCGAGCGGGCCGCCTGCACGTCGCGGAAGGCGTCGATGACCGGCGCCGGCGGGTCAACTTTCTGCAATTGGACCTGCTGCACCTGGATGCCGGCGCCGTAGCTGTCGAGCGTCTTTTGCAGCAACACCTGCACCGCGGTCTCGATGTTCTGCCGCGCGCCGGTCAGGATCGGCTGGATATTCGATTGGCCGATCACCTCGCGCATGGCGCTTTCGGCCACCGCCTTCACGGTGCCTTCGGGATTCTGCACGTTGAACAGATAGTCGCCGACCGCGCTCGGCTTGATCAACCACAGCACCGAGAAATCGACGTCGACGATGTTCTCGTCGCCGGTCAGCATCAGGCTCTCTTCCGGCACGTCGCGCATCGTCGCGCCGCCGCGCATGTCGAAGCCGATGTCGATCTTGTTGACGCGCAGCGCCGGCGGCGTCAGCGCGGTCTCGATCGGATAGGGCAGGTGGTAGTTCAAGCCGGGCGGCACTTCGCGGACGAATTTGCCGAAGCGCAGCACCACGCCGATTTCATCGGGCTCGACCTTGAAGAAGCCGGACATGCCCCACAACGCCACCAAAATCAGCGCGATCAGCGCGATGCCGCGGCCGCCGAGATTGCCCGGCAACAGGCCGCGCAGCCTGTCCTGGCTCCGCCGCAGGAATTCCTCGAGATCGGGCTGCTTCGGCCCTTGCGACTGCGGCCCCGAGCCCCAGGGTCCCCGCGAGCCCGAACCCCACGGGCCGCCGGGCTGATTGCTCCACGGCATAAAGTTAACTCCTTGACGCCGGCTCTACTCCGGCTTGGCTGGCGGGGTTATAGGGGACCGCCCCGGCCCTTACAACGCGCAGTTATGACGCGCTCGGCGGGCGCTTTGCCGCCGCATTCACCCGCTCGTAGCCGACGAAGGCAAAAGACGCCTCATCGTCGGCCGCCGGCTGTTGCTCGCTGCGCGACACTTCGCGCCACACCTCGGGATCGATCGCGGGAAAACGCGCGTCACCGTCGACGCGCTTGTGCACCTCGGTAATGGCAAGGCGCGCCGCGACCGGCAGGGCCTGTATATAGATGTCGCCGCCGCCGGCGACAATGATCGCATCGGCGCCGCGCCGCAACGCGTCGCCGCGCGCCGCCGTGAGCGCATCATCGAGGTTCCGCGCGACCAGCACGCCCGGCGCGGCGAAAGCGGGATCGCGGCTGACCACGATCGTGGTGCGCCCCTTCAGCGGCCTGCCGATCGACAGATAAGTCTTGCGCCCGACCACCACCGGCTTGCCCATGGTGAGCTTGCGGAAATGCGCCATGTCCGATTTCAGCCGCCACGGCAGCGCATTGCCGCGGCCGATAACGCCGTTCTCGGCAACGGCGGCGACAAGCACGATGTCCATGGTCACACCGCCACGGCCGCCTTGATGTGCGGATGCGGATCGTAGCCCTCGAGCACGAAATCTTCGTAGCGCAGCGTAAACAAATCCTTCGCCTCGGGATTCATGCGCAGCGTCGGTAGCGGCCGCGGCTGGCGCGTCAGCTGCAGCCGCGCCTGCTCCAGATGATTGAGATAAAGATGCGCGTCGCCGAAGCTGTGAATGAAGGTGCCGGGCCGAAGCCCAGTGACTTGCGCCACCGCGACCGTCAACAGCGCATAGGACGCGATGTTAAATGGCACGCCGAGAAACACGTCGGCCGAGCGCTGATAGAGCTGGCAGGAGAGCGCGCCATCGGCGACGTTGAACTGGAACAGGCAATGACACGGCGGCAGCGCCATGCCCTCGATCTCCGCCGGATTCCAGGCGGTGACGATGAGCCGGCGCGAATTCGGATTGCGGCGGATATCGCGCACGACATTGGCGATCTGGTCGATCGAACCGCCGTCCGGCGTCGGCCATGAGCGCCATTGTTTGCCATAGACCGGGCCGAGGTCGCCGTTCTCGTCGGCCCATTCGTCCCAGATTCGCACACCGTGGTCGTTGAGATATTTGATGTTGGTATCGCCGCGCAAAAACCACAGCAATTCATAGACGATCGATTTGACGTGCAGCTTCTTGGTGGTGACGAGTGGAAACCCCTGCGTCAGGTCGAAGCGCATCTGGTGGCCGAAGATCGAACGGGTGCCGATGCCGGTGCGGTCGCGCTTTTCGACGCCCTCGGCGAGCACGCGTTCCATCAAATCGAGATATTGGCGCATTGGATTCTATGTCTGCCGGCCGACTCGGTTGCGAGTCTACCGTCAAATGAGCCGCCCACGAAGGCTGCGCAAGACCGCAGTGGATGACAAAGCCGGGCGCGATCCTAGACGGCATCTATCACGACTTCGCCAAGCCCAGCGACCCTAAATACCGCGCGCTGACCCGCCGCAATCGAAACCGTCGGAATCAGGCTGCCGGTAATGACCACCATGCCTGCTGTGAGATCGCGGCCGCGTTCGGCGAAATTATTCGCGAGCCAGGCCAGCGTTGCGAAAGGGTCCTCGGCCGCGCCTTCGCCCGCGGGTTTACCGCCGATGGTGAGACGGCCAGTGATTCCGACCAGCGCGGCGCAGGATACCGGCTTTGGCGCACCGACGACCACGCCGCCGTTCCAGCAATTCTCCACGATCAGCGACGCCGCCTCGGTGTGCGCGTAGTCCGCGTTGCGGTCCTCGATTAGCTCGAACGCCGGCATCGCGCCTGCGACCGCCGGCGCCACCTTATCGCGCGTCCAGGGCGCGCCGGAGGCCGGCAAATCGGCGCCGAGTTTCAGCGCGATCTCGCTTTCGATGCGCAGATTGACGAAATCATCAGTACGCAGCGTGGCCGGCGAAACATGGATGGTGCGCGCAAAGATGGCGCCGCCGCACGGATGATTGATGCCCATCAATTGCTGCATCACCTTGGTCGTGGTGGCGATCTTGGCGCCGCCGACAGCGCCGTATATCGGCTCGGCCAGGCGGTAATAGACCTCCTGCGCCGCGTAGGCCTCGGCAATTGAGGCCGGATGCAAGGCGTCCGGTAAATTTCGATAGGGCAGGCGCCGTTGCCGCGCCTCCCACATCCATTGCGCCATGGCGTTTAGACGAGCGTTGTTTTCCATGGTCTTTTCCCAGCTCCGGGCCGGGAGCATGAAAGGGCGGCGGGGCGGACGCAAGATCGCTTGCGGTTCACAGCAGTCCGCTCATGCCGATCGCGGCGGCGATGGCGAACATCCACAACGGATGGACGCGCACGAAATACGCCGTCAGCGCCGTGCCGGCGGTGATCAAAAGCGACATCCAATTGTAACCCGCCGTCGCCGCGATGATGGCCGCGCTGGCGGCGGTGAGCCCGATCGTCACCGGCACCAGCGCCCGGCTTACGACGCCGTGCCACGCTTTGCCTTTGAAGCGGTCGGACGCACCGCCGACGAAAAAAGCAAACACTGCGGGCGGCCCGCACATCGCCATGGTCGTTATGAGCGCGCCAATGACGCCGGCGACGTGATAGCCGATCAGCGTGACGATGATGATGTTCGGCCCGGGCGTGAGTTGCGCCAGCGCGAAGCTGTCGGCGAATTGCCGGTCGGACAGCCAATGCTGGACGTCGACGACGAAACGATGCATTTCCGGCACCGCCGAATTGCCGCCGCCGACGGCGAACAGCGACAGCACGCCGAAAAAGCCGGCGAGCGTCAACAGCGTGCCGCCCTCCGGTCTCACAGCCGCACCCATGCGAGCGCGATGCTGACCGGCACGATGACCGCCAGCACGAGCGGCAGCGGCCACTGCATGACGCCGATCGCGGCGAAAGTGGCGAGCGCGATCAGCGGCTGCGTCACGGCGCTCCTCTGAAATAACGGCCGGGCCATCTTGGCGATCGTCGCGATCATCAGTCCGGCCGCCGCCGAGGCGACGCCGGTCAGCGCGCGGCGCAACGCCGGCAGGTCGCCGTAATGCGCGTAGACGCCGGCAATGATCAAAACCAGGCACAGCGGCGGCCCCATCAGCCCGGCTGCGGCGGCCGCCGCGCCGCGCGCACCGCGAAAGCGTGCGCCGAGAATGACCGAGAAGTTGAGGATATTGCCGCCGGGTAGAAACGAGCACACCGCGTAGGTTTCGTTGAACTGCTCAGGCGTGAGCCATTGGCGCTCTTCGACCATCATGCGCCGCGACCACGCCAGCACGCCGCCAAAGCCGGACAGGGAAATCGTGGCGAAGGCGATGAAAAGCTCAAGGACGCTCGGCGGCTGCCGTTGCGCGGCGGGCGCGGGCCGGGACGATGAGGATTCGTGCTGTTCGGGGCTTGGAATCGGCGGCGGGGCGTTCATGAATTCCGTTTAGCGCCGCTGCGCCGTTACGGCCATACGTTTTGCGCAGACGGGAGATGTGATCGCGTTAATCCGTGAGCGAACGGATGAGAACGGCGGCACGCGCGTAAATTCCCGGCGCCTCGCTCTCGCGCGGTCCGCCGATCGCGAGTTTCAAGTCGTCACCGTGTCGGGCTCGCTGGACGCGCAGCCACAGCGCCGCGCGATGGAGCGGGTCAGTCTCGACGAGGTTCACGACGAGAAGCGGCTTGCGGTAGCGGTGTGCCAGGTCCTGCGCCAGCGCGGTGCCGGTGGAAACATCGACGCCGCCGGCGTCGACGAGGATCATGCAGGCATCGGCATCGCGCACGTTCCACTCGGTGCGCTGCGCCGGATCGGCGAGCGGCGTCTCGGCGAGCTTCGGGTATTTCACCAACAGCCCCGGGGGCTTCCGAAAATCCTCGGCCCAGCCGCCTTTGGGGCACCAGCCGCCATAGGCCAGGCCGCGCTCGATTGCCACGTCGAGCACGGCGCGGTCGACCCCGGTCTGGCCGCCGGAGATGAGCTTCATCGGCTCTTCCTTTTAAGCCTTTTTGGGAGCCCTTCTGGGGCCAAACCCAATACTCTTTTTTTGGCAAGCTTTTGCGCCTATATTCCTTGGTGCCGGCGCAAGCCGGATATGGCGATAAATGGCCGTCGT
>JBAQAB010000478.1:0-4180 GCA_049285535.1 Xanthobacteraceae bacterium | reverse complement strand
CTGCAGCTCGGGCGCAAAATGCTCATGCCCGTACCAATGTGCATAAGCCGCTGGATCGGCCAGGCGGAAATCGGCCGACAGGTCGACGACTTTGGTCCGCGGTGCGCGCGCCATCAGATCCTTGATGACCTTTTGCGTGGTGCCGTGCGGCAGCGCGCAGAAGGCGAGATCGAGCCCGAGCGCGGGCCAATCGGCTTCCTCGACGGAGGTCAGCATCGGCAGCGCATAAGGCGCGAACTGCGGAAAGACGTCGGCCATGGTCTTGCCGGCGCGGCGATCGGCCGTCAGCAAACCGATCTCGACGCGCGGATGGCGCAGCAGGAGCCGCACCAATTCCGCGCCGGTATAGCCGGAAGCACCGAGCACGCCGATTTTTGCTTTGTCAGGCATGGGTAGACCCGTGATTAGACCTATGGCTTGAGGAAAACTCAGGCCGATTTCGCGGGCAGACTATCAGGATGAGAGTGCCGCGGAACCGGCGGCACGAATGAATTTACGCGCGGGCGCGCATCCGTGCCGTGGCGGTACGGCGGCGGCGATTGGCAAGCGCGACAGTCGATAACGACCTCTTCATGGGCGGCGATATAAGGCCGGTGCTTGGGGCCGTCAATGTGCTGATCGATTTGCCGCCTAAATGGCATAGTCGGGCGCATAGTGGCGCTTGATTCGCCGGTCTGCGTGGCGTGGGAAAGCGTGACACTTCACATGGGTAAAGCCGTGGGTAAAGAGCTGGGTAAAACCTTGGGAAAAGCCGCCAAATCGTCGAAATCCGCCAAAACGCCGGACCTGTTCGCCGACGCCGGCGAAGGCCGGCGCGGCACCGCGCGCCGTGTCACCGGCGCGTCTGCCCGCACCAGCGGCGAAGCCGGCTACACCGCCAAGCACATCGAGGTTTTGGAGGGGCTCGAACCAGTGCGCCGCCGCCCCGGCATGTATATCGGCGGCACCGACGAGAAGGCGCTGCATCATTTGTTCGCCGAAGTCATCGACAACGCCATGGACGAGGCGCTGGCCGGCCACGCCGACTGGATCGACGTCGAGATGGAGGCCGACGGTTTTGTGGCGGTCACCGACAACGGCCGCGGCATCCCGGTCGATCCGCATCCGAAATTCAAGAACAAGTCGGCGCTGGAAGTGATCATGTGCACGCTGCACGCCGGCGGCAAATTCGACTCGGAGGTCTACGAGACCTCCGGCGGCTTGCACGGCGTCGGCGTCTCGGTGGCGAATGCGCTGTCCGAGCGCATGGAGGTCGAGGTCGCGCGCGGCCAGAAGCTTTACAAGATGGCATTCGAGCGCGGCAAGCCGAAGACCAAATTGCTGGATGGCGGCAAGGCGCCGAACCGCCGCGGCACCAAAGTGCGGTTCCGGCCGGATCCGCAAATTTTCGGCGCCAAGGCGCATTTCAAGCCCGAGCGCGTGTTCAAAATGACGCGCTCGAAGGCCTATCTGTTCGGCGGCGTCGAAATCCGCTGGTCCTGCGCCAAGGAGCTGTTGCGCGGCGTCGAGGATGTGCCGGAAAAAGCGACTTTTCATTTCGCCGAGGGCTTGAAGGATTATTTGTCGGAGGCGCTGGCGAGTGCGACGCTGGTGCATCCCGATATCTTCACAGGTAGCGCAGGGAAAACGGGTGCACACGGCGCCGTGCAATGGGCCGTAGCCTGGACCGCCGATGCCGACGGCTTTCTCAACTCCTACTGCAACACCATTCCGACGCCCGATGGCGGCACCCATGAATCCGGCCTGCGCACCGCGCTAACGCGCGGTTTGAAAGACCATGCCGAGCGCGTCGGCCAAGGCAAACGCGCCGCGGCCATCACCTCCGACGACGTCATGGTCGGCGCCGGCGCCATGCTCTCGGTGTTCATCCGCGAGCCGGAATTCCAGGGCCAGACCAAGGACCGGCTCGCCACCGCCGAGGCGCAGCGCATCGTCGAGCAGGCGATGAAGGACCCGTTCGACCATTGGCTCGCCGGCAATCCGCTTTCTGCCAACAAGCTGCTCGATTTCGTCACCGAGCGCGCCGAGGAGCGCATTCGCCGCCGCCAGGAAAAGGACATCGCGCGCAAAAGCGCGGTGCGCAAGCTCCGGCTCCCCGGCAAGCTCGCGGACTGCACCGCCAGCGCGGCGGAAGGCTCGGAGATTTTCGTCGTCGAGGGCGACTCGGCCGGCGGCTCGGCGAAACAGGCCCGCGACCGCGCCACGCAGGCGATCCTGCCGCTGCGCGGCAAGATCCTCAATGTCGCCTCAGCCGGCAAGGACAAGCTCGCGCAAAACCAGCAGCTCGCCGACCTCGTCCAGGCGCTCGGCTGCGGCACCGGCGTGCATTATCGCGACGAGGATTTGCGTTACGGCCGCGTCATTGTCATGACCGATGCCGACGTCGACGGCGCCCATATCGCTTCGCTCCTTATCACCTTCTTCTATCGGCAGATGCCGCAGCTCATCGACCACGGCCATCTTTATCTCGCGGTGCCGCCGCTTTATCGCCTCGCCCACGGCGGCAAGATTTTCTATGCCCGCGACGACAAGCACAAAGCCGAGATTCTCAAGAAGGAATTCAACGCCAACGCCAAGGTCGAAGTCAGCCGCTTCAAGGGCTTGGGCGAGATGATGGCGCCGCAGCTTAAAGAAACCACCATGGATCCGAGGAAGCGGACGCTGCTACGCGTCATGCTGGCCGCCGACGACCGCAAGGACACCGAAAAATCGGTCGAGCGGCTGATGGGCACCAAAGCCGAGGCGCGCTTCGACTTCATCCAGGAGCGCGCCGAGTTCGCCGACGAGGCGGCGCTGGATGTGTGAGCGACTTCTGCAAGTGCGGCTCGCTGAAAGTCCGCTTCGCTCCGAAAGCGACTGAATCACTACGCCGCCGTGAAAGGACGCGATGGGCCACGAATCGACGCGCTAACCGGCATTACTCAAACATCCCGGCCGGGCGAGGCGATTAAGCAAGAGCTTGGCGGCGACGTATTGCGTAAACAACGGCATTCCAAACGACGGAAACGCTGAGGGCGACGATGAGGGCTGCACCGGATCCAAGCGGCACTGCGGCGAGATGCAAAGTGAGCAAAGCCAAGCCAAATCCGGCAAGAGCGGGAACGGCGTTCGCCAACACGGCCGCCGCGGCAGGACCGCCAACGCGGCGATGCAGAATGAGCATAATGCTGGTGTAGATGACCGGGAAGACAGCAAGCACGCCGCTCCCCGTCGGGCCAATTTGAGAGCTTAGAGTTACGACCACGCCGACTAGCGCCGCCACCAAGCCCGCTCGTAACACGAAGTCGTACCAGGGTCGCTTGGTTCGGGGGATGCGTACGAAGCCAAATGGCTGGACGATGAAGGTACAAGCGGTGAATACGATGACGTTGAGAGTAGATGCCGACCATGCGGCCCATTGGACGGGGCTGAGCACCAAAACGGCCGCCAGCCACATTGCAAATGCAAGGGATATGCTGAGCCACATCGAGCGTCGTTGGGCGATCAGAACATAGGCCGTGAGATAAATCGCCGTGGCGCTGTTCAGTGCGAGGCTCGCAACCGCGCTCGAAGAAATGAAAGTGGAATCGTGATCGAGGGCCAGAAACACATAGACCGGGCCGGCTGAGACTGGCAGCGTTGCCACGAGCGCTCCAACTGTGGCGCCTAATCGTTCGGCGATGATGGTCGCCGCGGTCACAAATAGCGCGGTAACCGCCATCTTCGTCGCAAGCACGAACCACATCATGAGTTCGGCAGACATACAATTGATCTTGGCAAAGTGAGACGGTCTGCGTGCCCAAAAATACGTGTACGGCAGAGTCAGGAGTTTTAAAATGATATAATTGAACTTCGGTGCAGCACGTTGCCGATGGGTCGTTCGCGACTGGCCTGAACCGGTGGCGGTTTCGGCCATTTCTGTTCTGGTCCCGAACGCGATAGGAATAGCGTATCTCCTTCTCGCGATGCGCCTTCGCATCCGAGCTTTGCCTTAAGCCACTGCACGTAAGCCCCCCAATGAAGGGAGGCGGAGCGCCGAAAAGCGCAAACTCCACAAGCCGCACCAGCGGGTGCGGCGCGCGCCACGCCGTCAGATGTTGCCACCTGACCGCGCTTCGGGCGCGCGCGCCTTCCGGCGCTCCACCGCGGACTCGCTTCGGCGAATTAACGCCTCCGCTCAGCTCCAGCCGCGCTTCCTGGG
>JBAQAB010000477.1:0-2329 GCA_049285535.1 Xanthobacteraceae bacterium | reverse complement strand
CTGGTAGCCCTTCTTCATGAACTCGGCGAGCTCCTTGCGGTACTCGCCCTTGCGGCCGCGCACGACCGGCGCGAGGAGATAAAGCCGGGTGCCTTCCGGCAGCGCCAGGATGCGGTCGACCATCTGCGACACCGTCTGACTCTCGATCGGCAGGCCGGTGGCCGGCGAATAAGGCACGCCGACGCGGGCCCAGAGGAGCCGCATGTAATCGTAGATTTCCGTGACGGTGCCGACTGTCGAGCGCGGATTGCGCGAGGTGGTTTTCTGTTCGATGGAAATCGCCGGCGACAGGCCGTCGATCTGGTCGACGTCCGGCTTCTGCATCATCTCCAGGAACTGCCGCGCGTAGGCCGACAGGCTCTCGACGTAGCGCCGCTGGCCCTCCGCATAGATGGTGTCGAAGGCCAGCGAGGATTTGCCGGACCCGGACAGGCCGGTGAACACCACCAGCTCGTCGCGCGGAATGTCGAGATCGATGTTCTTGAGATTGTGCTCGCGCGCGCCGCGAATTGAAATGATCCGGCGGTCTTGCGCGGCGCGGATTTGCGCGCGGCGCTCGCTGTCGCGGCGCTCTTGCGCAGCCAGATTTTGCGCCGATTTGGCAGATTTATCGAACAGGTCGTTCATTCACACCGGCCGGGAAAGCAATGCGTACCCCGCGGTCGGCGAGGGCGCTGATCATTGTCCGAACATAGTGAGAACGCCAAGCCTATGCCAGTGCAGGGCCGGGACCTATGCCCGCAAATCTTTTTCCCGCAAATCTTGGCTTGGCGGCGAGAAAAACCGGGCTCAGCAGGTCGGGCAGAACGGCTCGCCGACCGAGCCCCAGTTGAAGCGGTAATTGAGACCCACCGTCAGCGTGTGCAGATCGGAGCGGATCGCCAGCGGCGTGTTGATGAAGTTCTCAGTCTCGGTGCCGAAATCGTAAAAGTCGTATTCGAACAGCGCCGATAGATTTTCGGTCATGGCGTATTCAAGGCCGACGCCGGCGACGAAGCCGGAATGGTTATCGCTTATGGATTGCGTGGCGGTGGTAGCGCCGGCCGTCAGAATGTCCTGGACGTGGTTGATGTGCATCCAGGCGCCGCCGCCTTTGACATAGAACAACAGCGTGTTGGCGGCGACACCGACGCGCCCGGTGACGCTGGCAAACCACGTCGGCTCCGACGTCATGCGCTCCTGGGTAACCCCGTCCGTGTTGTTTTGCGTGTTCTGGCCGTTGAGATAGGAGTCGCTCAACGACGCTTGGGCGCCAACCACGATGGAGGAAAATTGATAGTCAAACCCGGCCTGGGCGCCGCCGACAAGACCAACGATGGAGGGGTGCAATGGCACGCCGGGGGTGAACGCCGCGGCGGGGTTGGTTGGCGTCATGTTTTCGGACAACAGGCCGGCGCCGACATTGCCGCCGACATAGAAGCCGGTCCAATTGTAGATCGCGGGCGGCATCGGGACGGGCGGGGTGTAGGCCGGCGCAACCGGCAAATCGGCAGCATGAACCGGTGCGGCAACGGCCATTGCCGCCAACGCCAGCGCGACCAATCCGGGACCGACAGACCTCATACGCCACCCCCCGCAGGGCACGAGGTTTACGTGTTTCATGCCCTAATACAATGGTTCTGAGCTGCCCTGGATAGTGCAAAAAAACAACAGCCCACGGGAATCAATGAGCGCGGAAGGGCGCCAAACATCGAACCGGGGCCGCATCGGCCCCGGTCGCGCCGTTCAATTTCGGGCTAAATTCCTCAGCGGAACTTGTAGTCAACCCCGAGGCGGATCAGGTTGGCGTTGAATTTGACGGTCTGGTTTGCCGGTCCTGCCGCATCAACTCCGCAAGGATTAGCCGTCGAGCAGGTGGCATTTTCCAGGTCGACATACAAATATTCGACGGGGGCGGTCCAATTGTCGGCGAAAGCCACCTCGACGCCGGCGCCAGCCGTCCAGCCGGCCTTGGTCGAACTGAGCAGACCGCCGTTCGCCCCAGCCTCGATATTGCCGAACGCCCCGCCGGCGGTGCCGTAGAACAGCACGCGATCGGCCGCATAGCCGACGCGCGCACGCACCGTGCCGAGCCAGCTATTGCTGGTTTCGCATTGAGCCGCGGTGCCGAAGCCTAAAGTGCCGCCACCGCCCCCTGGGAAACCGGAACCGCAATATCCGCTTGAGCTCTTGCCGTCCAGCCACGAGGCATCAAAATCGCCTTCAATGCCGAACACAAAGGCGTCGGTTTGGAAATTGACGCCAACGGTCGGTCCGACCAGGAAACCGGTCGTACTGAAATTGCCGGTGTTCGGTGCGGCGAGATTTCATCACCCCGATTCCGCGGGTA
>JBAQAB010000476.1:0-3156 GCA_049285535.1 Xanthobacteraceae bacterium | reverse complement strand
CCGCAGAGCTTGATTCGGCGCTCGGGGGCGGCGGCGCCGCTGCTCAATGCGGCCAAGAGCTATAATGCCAGCGATGCGGTGCGCTCGGTGATCGACCAACTCTTGGCGGCGCCGCCGGCACCCGCGGCAACGACGCCTGCGGCGCCGGCAGCAACCCGGGGCGCGGCGCCAGCCACGGCGAAGACCAGCCAATAGTGCCTTCCAATTAGGCGGAGCGCGCCGCGGCTCGGCGCGAACGGGCCCACCCGAGCGCGCAGTTTTTTACTTTTTGCTTTATGATTCGCGGCGCACGAATCAGCGCGGGCTTTCCCGCGACCGGGCCATTAGCCGATGCTCAGTCTCACTCGCACAATGGTCAAGGTGTTGATCGCCTCCCTGATCGTCGGTACGGTTCTCGATCATTTCGGCATTAGAACCGACGAACTGATCAAAACCGCGGGCCTTTCGCCGGAACGGCTCGAGGATTTGGCGCGCGCCGGCGTGGCCTGGGCGCTGCCCAATCTATTGCTCGGCGCGCTGGTGATCGTGCCGGTTTGGTTTTTGTTTTACATTTTCCGGCCGCCCGGCGAGAGCCGGGACTGACTAGGCTCGCGCGGGACCGCCCCTGGCGACGCTGAGCTTGGTGAGCAGCGACGCGGCGATGACCGCGATCCCGACCACCGCGACCATGATACTGCACACCGCGTTCATTTCCGGGCTGACGCCAAGCCGCACTTCCGAATAGATGCGGATCGGCAGCGTGGTGGCGCCCGGGCCAGTGGTGAAGCTGGCGATAACGAGATCGTCGAGCGACAGCGCGAAAGCGAGCATCCAGCTTGCGGCGATGGCGGGCAAGATCAGCGGCAGGGTCACCGTCATGAAAGTGCGCCCGGGCGAAGCGCCGAGATCCATGGCCGCCTCTTCGAGGCTCATGTCGAAATCGACAAGCCGCGCCTGCACGATGACTGCGACAAAGCACAAGGCCATGGTGGTATGCGCGGTCACCACAGTCCAGAACCCGCGATCGACCGCGATGGCGACGAACAGCAGCAGCATCGACAGCCCGGTGATGACCTCCGGCATGACCAATGGCGCATAGATCATCGCCGCGAACAAGAGCCGGCCGCGGAAGCGGCCGAAACGTACCAGCGCCACCGCCGCAAGTGTTCCCAACACAGTCGCCGCACTCGCCGAGACGAGAGCGACGCGCAGGCTGATGAAGGCCGCGCCGAGCAGCGGCGCGTCGCCGGCAAGCTCGGCATACCAATGCGTCGACCAGCCGCCCCAGACAACGACAAGCCGCGATGCATTGAACGAGTAGACGATCAGAATGACGATCGGCAGGTAGAGAAAGGCGATACCGATGACGAGCGTCGCCAGATTAAAAGCGGAGAGTTTTCGCATCTTCAGTCTCGCTCAACGCCGCGCATCGTCTGGTGCTGGAAGATCACGATCGGCGTGACCAGCAGGCAGACCAGAACCACGGCAACCGCGGAGGCGGTCGGCCAGTCCTTATTGGCGAAAAATTCGGTCCAGATGGTCTGGCCGATCATCGCGGTGCGGGAGCCGCCGAGCAGATCCGGAATGACGAACTCGCCGACGGCCGGAATGAAGCAGAGCAGTGCGCCGGCGATGACACCGGGTGCCGATAGCGGCACAGTGACGAGCCAGAACGCCTTCCAGCGCGGGCAGCCGAGATCGCCGGCCGCTTCGAGAAGCGACTCGTCGAGTTTTTCCAGCGTCGCGTAAAGCGGCAGCACCATGAACGGCAGATAAGAATACACAATGCCGATATAGACGGCGGTGTTGGTCGAGAGCCAGACCGGCGGCTCGCGCACCAGATCGAGGGCCAGCAAGAGTCGATTGAGCGGGCCGTCGTGCTGCAAGATGTTCATCCAGGCATAGATGCGGATCAGAAACGACGTCCAGAACGGCAGGATCACCAGCAGCACCAAGACCGCCTGCACGCGCCGCGGCGCGCGCGTCATCGCGTAGGCGATCGGATAACCGATGACGAGCAGCATCACGGTGGAGAGCGCGGCGATCTCGAGGCTCTTGACGTAGGAGAGAAAGTAAAGCGGGTCGGAGCCGAGGAAAGCGTAATTATCGAGCGACAACCCGGCAAAGAAACTCTCGATGCCGCGCCAGCCGGCTGCGAGGTCGAACACCGGCGTATAGGGCGGCTGCGCAATCGCGGTCTGCGACAGGCTGATCTTCAGCACGATCAGAAACGGCACCAGAAAGAAGGCAACCAGCCAGGCATAAGGAATCCGCACGACAAGCTTCGCCACAAAGGAGCGTTGCGGCTTTGGCGCCGTTTTGCGGGCGTCGCTTGTCATTGCGTCAGCACGATCGCCGCGGCGCGCGGAAAGTTCAGCCAGACTTTATCGTTCGCGGTATTGGTTCGCTGCGCAAACGGCCCGATATTGGCCCGGCTCGCTTGCAGCGGCACGCCGGCGTCGGTGCGCAACCGATAGATCGACAGATCGCCCAGATAGGCGACATCCGTGAGCGTCGCGGCCACGTCGCTTTCCAGCGCCGACTGTGGGTCCGTCGCCGCCGGGTCCGGCGTCATCCGCAGCTGTTCCGGCCGTACCGCGACCCAGACCGTCGCGCCGGGTTCGGCGGCGATTTTTGCCGCAACGTGCAGCCGGCCCAAAGCCGTGCCCTCCACGCTGGTGCCGTCGGGCCCAACGCGTCCCTCCAGCAGATTGACGCTGCCGATGAAGTCGGCAACCCAGCGCGAGTTCGGCTGCTCGTAGATTTCAGCCGGCGGCGCCACTTGCATCACGCGGCCGCGATCCATCACCGCGATGCGGTCGGCCACCGTCATCGCCTCGCTTTGGTCGTGGGTGACGATGATGAAGGTGAGGCCGAGCCGGCGCTGCAACTCCATAAGCTCGAATTGCGTCTCACCGCGCAGCTTCTTGTCGAGCGCCGCCATCGGCTCGTCGAGGAGGAGCACGCGCGGGCGCTTGACCAGCGAACGGGCGAGCGCCACGCGCTGGCGCTGGCCGCCGGATAGTTCGTGCGGCTTGCGGGCGCCGAAATCTTCCAGCCGCACCAGCGCCAGCATCTCGGCCACCCGCTCGGCGATCTGCGCCTTCGGCAACCCCTCCTGCTTGAGGCCGAAGGCGACGTTGCCTGCGACGGTGAGATGCGGGAACAGTGCATAGC
>JBAQAB010000475.1:0-9357 GCA_049285535.1 Xanthobacteraceae bacterium | reverse complement strand
CCCACCGGGTGCCGCCCCACCACGAGGGATGATGGCCTGAGCCACAACATTAGCACGTGACAGAAAAATCCCGTCATCCTGAGGTGCCAGCGCAGCGAGCCTCGGAGGGCGACAGCCCTGGGCGGAGCAGCATCCTTCGAGGCCCGCCTGCGGCTGGCACCCCAGGATGACGGGTTACTATTGTCCGATCTATCCCCAAACCGCCGGGCGCTTTTCGGCGAAGGAGGCGAGGCCTTCGGCGGCTTCGGCGGAGCGGCGCTTGTCGGCATGGGATTCGATCAGGCGGCGCGCCGCCTGATCGCCGAGATTGGTCCACGCCGATTGCAGCGCCAGCGCCTTGGTGTCTGCCACCGCCTGCGGGCCGTTCAGCAGGATCTGATCGATGACGCGCGCGCCGGCGGCCGCAAGCTCGGCGGCCGGGACGATCTCATGAACGAGACCGATGCGGCGGGCTTCGGCGGCGCCGAAGCGTTCGCCGGTGAGCGCATAGCGGCGCACCTGACGGACGCCGATGGCGTCGTTGAGCTGCGGGATGATGATGGCCGCGGTCAGGCCCCAGCGCACTTCGGCGATGGAGAAATTGGCATCGTCGGCGGCGATCACCACGTCGCAGGCGGCAATGAGCCCGGTGCCGCCACCGAAGCAGGCACCCTGCACCAACGCCACGGTCGGCACCGGCGCGGCGTTGAGCCGCCAGATCGCCTGCGCGGTGGCGCGCGAGATGGCGATATTCTCCTCGCGCGAGGCCGCGCGCACCGCGGTAATCCACTTGAGATCGGCGCCGGCCTGGAAATGCCGGCCCCGGCCGCTGATGACGACAGCGCGCAAGCCGCGCGTTTCGGCAAGCGCATCGAGCGTCGCCAGCAGTGCCTGGATCAACGCGCCGTCATAAGCATTGTTGCGCTCCGGGCGGTTGAGAACGATTTGGGCCACGCCGCGGCCGTCGACCTCGCACAGAACCGACTCATCGCTGTTCGGCTTCGTCACGGCAATCTCCAGGTTTGTCGATGGGTTTCATATCGCTCAACCATTCTACAGCCGTCATGCCCGCGCTTGTCGCGGGCATCCATGTCTTTTTCTTGCAGGAGGAAGACGTGGATGGCCGGAACAAGTCCGGCCATGACGCGCGGGTCTTATACTGTGGGATGTTTTAAAAGCCGTAGCGCCGAAGTCGTGAACGGCCAGCGTCAGGCCTGGACGTCGAGCAGCGTCTTCGTCATCTGCGAATAGACGCGCATCACCTGGGCGTTCATGGCGAAGTCGTAAGCCGCGGTCGCCTGGTGGATCGCTTCGGTGGCGACGTCGACGTTCGGCGTCGCCACCTCGCCGTTTGCATCGGCATAGGGCGCGGCCGGCGCGTAGGCCGCGACGGTGGCGGGCTGCACGTCGACGACGACGGCGCTGGTACCACCGCCCGGCGTCGCCACCTGATCGACCTGCTGCGGCACGTAGGCGCCGGGATATTGCGCCTGTACCGCCGCCCCGGCCGACGGCAACGGGCCGCCGGATTCGGCGTTGGCGACGTTTTCGGCCGAGATTTGCAAGCGCTGTGACGCGGCGGCCATGCCCGATGCTGCAATCGACAAAATCGAACTCATGCGCTTGCGATAATGGAACCGCGCTAACGGCGTTTTGCGGAAATCGTTACAGTTTTAATGGGTGAAGAAAGCCACCGCGCTGTTACCGCCGTCCGGGATTCCGCAGCACTCACCCACTACTTGCCGCGGCTGCTCGCTTGCCGCTCCGCATAAGTATCGACCAGCGCGCGGATCATGCGCTGATAGGGCACGCGACGCTTCTTGGCTTCGCGCTTGAAGAAATCGAGGCTGCGGCGCGACAGCGACAACGTCACCTTTACGTTTTCCTCGCGCGGCACCAGGTCGGCAGGCGCGGGTAGGAAATCCTCGATCACCCGCACCCGGCCGATCTCGCCAGCGGTGTATCTAACGGTTCTGTTGCTCATAAATTCGCTTTCCTTTTCGCCAATAGCCTGCACCGAAGATACGAATGCGGCCGACGCGATGCGTAAAGCGCACCGTCATCACGCCACCCGCTCTCCACCAGTATGTATAATTATGCCATATTGAAATATGGCGCGAGATAGGGTTACGCAAATGGCACCGGAGACCGGCGCCGCCGCTACAATCGCGGCGGCCGATTGCTCAGTCGTTGCTGCAGCACTGGAAAACAACGCTGACGGTCGGCGAGTTGGGAAACGGGAAGGCCGCGCCCGGAAGTGCGCTCGCCGCGGCTTCCAGCGCCGCGTCGGACACCTCGGACGTGAGAACGTCATTGTCGCTCTGTTCGAAAGTTTTGCTCGCGTCCTTCATGCGGTGATCCATGGGCTTGCCCAGGTCGGGCTCAACGGTGCGACATTAGCATCCGTTCGGCGGGATGCGTAGCCGGCGGCGGCCGCCGCCGCCGCGCTGCAGACGGCCGCCGAATCTGCTAATTCCCCGCCATGTCGGCATGCAGCCTGCGCGTCGGCCGCGCGGCGACCGGGCTCGGCCTGTTCGCGGCAACGCCGCTCGCGAAGAGAGCCTATATCGTCACCTACCGCGGCAAACGGATCCCGACCGCGGAGGCGCAGCGGCGCGAGCGGCGCTTTGGCGCCAAATACATGTTCGAGGTTAACCGGCAGTGGACCATCGACGGCTCGTCCAGGCGCAATCTGGGGCGCTATCTCAATCATTCCTGCGATCCGAACGCAGAAGCGGTGCTGCGCGCCGGCCAGATCGTGTTCGTGGCGCTGCGCGCCATCGCGGCGGGCGAGGAGATCACGCTCGACTACGGCGAGGAATATTTCGAGCTCTACATCAAGCCGCTCGGCTGCCGGTGCGCCGCGTGCGCGAGAAAGAGGTAGCCTGGATTGAGCGGAGCGAAATCCAGGAAACGCGATCGTTGGGCGTCAAGGGCCGCCCCGGATGCCGCTCCGCTCATCCGGGCTACAGATTAAACAGCTTCTCGGCGTTGCCGTGGGCGATGCGCTCGCGGTCGGCGGCGGATACCGGGATCTGCTCGAGGAACGCGCGCGCCGCGGTCATCGAGGCGTAGGGATGGTCGACCGAGAACATGATGCGGTCGACGCCGACTTCGAGCAGGAGATCGAGGAAGGCGGCGGGGAAGTTGAAGCCGGAAATGGTGTAGTGGACGTTGTTGCGCAGATAGAAGCTGACCGGCTGTTTCAGCTTGGTCACCGCCGTCGTCATGCTGTCGAGCCGCGGCAGCATGAAGGGCAGCGCCTCGCCGAGATGGCCGATGACGAATTGCAGCTTCGGAAATTGATCGAACACGCCGCCGAGCACCAGGCGCACGATGTGAACCGCGGTCTCGATGTGCCAGCCCCAGCCCGACGCGGCGAACATGTCGGTCACCGCCGGCGCGAAGCCGCCGTAGGAAATGTCGATGACGCCTTGCGGCGGCGGCGTCGGATGCAGATAGATCGGCGCATTGAGCTTTTCGGCACTTTCCAGGATCGGCCAGAAGAACTTGTTGTCGAGATAGCGGCCACGGTTGTGGCCGTGGATCACGGCGCCGACGAATTTCTGCTGGCGCACCCGCAGCTCCAGTTCGGCCGCGGCCTTGCCCGGCGCCGCGGTCGGCAGCAGGGCGAGCCCGGCGTAGCGCGCCGGATGCCCCTTCACCACGTCGGCGAGGAAATCATTGGCTTCCGTTGCCAGCGCGATCGCCTCGGCGGCGTCCGACTGCTCGGCGCCCGGCGAGGTCAGCGACAGCACCTGCATGTCGATGCCGGCGGCGTCCATCTCGGCGAGGCGGCCCGGGCCGACGTCAGCGAGCTGCGCGAATACCTTGGCAAGCCGGCCGCCGGCCTTCTCGGCCTGTTCCTTGCGCTTGCGGCCGGGGCCTTCGAGAAATTTCGGCGTGGTGAAATGCTCTTCGAGCGTGATCGTTCGCATGTCGGTATTTTCCTATTTCATTTTGTAGGATGGGTGGAGCGCAGCGAAACCCATCGTTTGGCAGTTGCCGGTCGGCCCGCGGTGAGTTCCGTTTCGCTCTACCCACCCTACGAATTTACAGCCCAAGAAGCTTCTCCGCGTTGCCGTGGGCGATGCGCTCGCGGTCGGCGGCGGACACCGGGATTTGCTCCAGGAACGCCTTGGCCTGCGCCATCGACTGATAGGGATGATCGGCGGAGAACATGATGCGGTCGACACCGACTTCCAAAAGGAGATCGAGGAAGGTGGCCGGAAAATTAAAGCCGCTGAAGGTGTAGTGCACGTTCTCGCGCAGATAGGAGGTGACGGGCTTTTTCAGTTTGGTCATCGCCGGAGTCATATTGTCGAGCCGCTGGAACATCGACATCAGCCCTTCGCCCAGATGGCCGATGACGAGCTGCAATTTAGGGAAGCGGTCGAAGGTGCCGCCGAGCACGACGCGGATGACGTGCACCGCGGTCTCGATGTGCCAGCCCCAGCCGGGGCTTGCGAACATGTCGTCCAGGAGCGGCGAGAAACCCGAGTAATAGGCGTCGACCACCGGCTGCGGCGGCCGCGTCGGATGGATGTGGATCGGCGCATTGAGCGCCTCAGCGGCTTCCAGGATCGGCCAGAAGAATTTGTTGTCGAGATAGCGGCCGCGATTGTGGCCGTTGATGACGGCGCCGACGAAGCCGCCGGACTTCAGCCGGCTTTCGAGCTCGGCGGCGGCCTTGTCCGGCGCAGCGGTCGGCAGCGTGGCGAAGCCGGCGAAGCGCTTCGGGTTCTTCTTCACACCCGCGGCGAGGAAATCGTTGACTTCGCGGCTAAGCGCGATGGCGTCGGCGGCGTCGAGCTGCTCGGTGCCGGGCGACGTGAGCGACAGCACCTGCATGTCGATGCCGGCGGCGTCCATCGCCGCGATGCGCTTGTCGGCGATATCGGTGAGGCCCTCGATCAGCTGCGTGGCGCGGCCCTCGAATTTCAGCGCCGCGTTTTTCAGGTCCTGGCCAGGGCCGTCGAGAAAGCCCGGCGTGGCGAAGTGTTCTTCAAGAGTGATAATGCGCATCGTTGCAGTTTCCTCCGACATCAAACTTTCCCTCTCGGTTCGGAAGAGGCGACGCGAGACCGCGTCCTTTTTGTTTCAAGCGACCTGCGTGCTGCCAATGCGGCGGCGGCCCCAGACAAAATCCTTGGCGCGGCCTTCGGCGATGGCATAGGCGCGCTCGGTGGTGGCGTTCAGCCGCGATTCGACGAGGCGCCGCGCCTCCTCGAGCGCCGCATCGCCGGCGGCCGCCGCGACGCGGATCGGCTCGCCGACGGCGATGGCGAAACGGCCGAACGGCAGATTGAGCACTGAGCGGTCCCAGGATTTAAGCTCGATGTAGCGGCTGGTCGCCACCGCCACCGGATAGATCGGCCGCCCCGACGCGCGCGCGAGCTGCACGATGCCGCGCCCGGCAACGCGCGAGATTTTTGGAATATCGGCGGTGAGCGCGACATTGTAACCGCGGCCGAGCGCTTCCAGCATCTGCTTGAAGCCGGCGACGCCGCCTTTGCGCAGGAAATCGCGGCCGCTCGTCCCGGAGCCGCGGATCGGCTCGACGCCGAGGCGGCGCGCGGCCACCGCGTTGATCTCGCCGTCGCGGTGGCGCGAGATCAGCACCTTGACCAGATGCTCCTTGCGCTTGAAGAACGGCATCATGAAATGCTGGCCGTGCCACATGGCGACGATCGCCGGCAGATCCGGGCGCACCCGCGTGTAAATGTCCGGAGGATCGATGCCGAACTCACAGGTGTTCCAGACCAAGCGCAAATATTCGGCGGCCGCCACGCCGATCGTGCGCTGCACCCACGGAAAATCCATCAAACGCCTGAGCGACATCAATCGGCTGCCGGAATGCCCTTCGAACCGCCGGGCGGCGGTGTGATCACGACAGAAGCTGCGAATTGCCGCGACCTGAAAAACGATATTGGCGTCTTTTCAAATCCCCGGCAAGTCAAGACGCCGGACGGCCAGCGACGGCACGACCCGGCAATGCGGCGGATCATGCCGCCCGATCGCCGCCTCATTCCACCTTGATGTGCGCTTCGGTGATCAGCTTGTGCCATTTCGGCTCTTCGGTGCGCAGCCGCTCGCGCAGCTCCTTGGGCGAACCGGCGATCGATTCGAAATATTGCTTGTCGAGGAAGTTCTTCTGCACGTCCGGATCGGCAAAGATCTTCTGCACTTCGCTGTTGATCTTGGCGACCACATCGCTCGGCATGTCGGGCGGCCCGTAGAGCGCGAACCACGACACCGCGGTAAAACCGGGCACCGTCTCGGCGATCGCCGGGACATCCGGCAACAGCGCCATGCGTTTGGGCGCGCCGATGCCGATCATTTTCAAGCCGCCGCCTTTGACCTGCGGCAAGGCGCTGCCGATGGACACGAACATCAGCTGGATATGATCGGCAAGCACGTCCTGCATGGCCGGCGCCGCGCCCTTGTAATGCACCGCGACGAATTTCGTCCCGGTCATGGATTTGAACATTTCCATATTGAGATGACCGCTCGAGCCGACGCCGAAGGTGCCGTAGTTGAGCTGATCGGGTTTTGCCTTATCGAGCGCGATCAATTCCTTGACGTTGTTGGCCGGCACCGCCGGATTGAGGATCAGCGCATGATTGATCTGAACGAGCCCGGTGATCGGCGTGAATCCCTTCACCGGATCGTAGGCCAGATGCGGGTAGAGCGCGGGATTGACGACGAACGTGGTCTCCGGACCGATGAACAGCGTATAGCCGTCGCCCGGCTGATGCGTGACATATTCCGCCGCGATCTGATTATTGGCGCCGGGCTTGTTCTCGACCACCGCTTGCGCGCCCCAGTCGGCGATCATGTGCTGCGCCAGGATGCGCCCGAGCATGTCGGTGACGCCGCCGGGCGAGGCGGGGACGATAATGGTGATGGGGCGCGACGGATAATTGTCCGCTCGCGCGGCGCCGTTTGCCGTCAGAGCCGCGGCAAGGCAGGCGATCGCGGCCGCCGCCGCGCGAAACCAGATTTTCATTCTTTCCTCCCCAGGGGCTGCGCCGTTCGGCGTCAGTGATGCATCTCGTCGGTCGGCATAATACCCCACAGATTGGAGGCTGACGGGTCCTTGGCCCACACTTTCGGCCGCTGCGGATTGTCGCGGTGCCAGGGCCGCGGCTCGAAATAACCGAGCTCCTCGTTCATGCGGTCGAGCTCAGCAAAAGTCTCGGTAATCAGGCCGTTCGGCGCGCGATGATAGGCGAACAGATTGTGGCCGATGCCGTGACGGCCCGGCCCCCACAATAATTTATAGCCCCGTAGCGACAGGAAATCGCAGGCCGTCTGCATGTGGCCCCAGTCGCGCAGCTCGAAGGCGGTGTGGAAATGTCGGTTTGAGCCGGTCTGCATCAGGTTGATGGTGTGGTGGTCGGGGCCGCAGCGCAGAAACGAGAAGAAGTCGCCCATCCAGTCGGATTCGCGAAAGCCGAGCACGTCGCAATAGAACTTGGTGACACTCTTGACGTCGGTGACATGGAAGGCGACGTGGCCGAGCTTGAACGGCACGATGCCTTTGGACTGGAATTTCTGATGCGCGAAGGCGTCGCGCTTGAACACCTCCATGACGGTGCCTTTGGGATCGGCGAATACCAGCATGTCGGAGATCGACGGCTCGGGGTCCTTGCGGCGTTCGGTCTTGATGCCGTGGCTAGCGATCTGCTTTTCGAAGTCGTTGAGATCGCCATCGGGCACGATCTGAAAGCCGACCCGTACGCATTGCGCCTGCGGGCCTTTGCGCAGCACCACCGAGTGGTGGTCGACGGTCGAGGCGAGAAAGACCGCGTCCTTCTCCTTGGCGGCGAGCGTCAATCCCAAAATCTCGGTGTAATATTCGGTCTGCTGATCCAGATCGGGCGTCTCGTAGCTGGCATGCGCGATCTTGCTGACGCGGATCATACGAACTCTCCTGTTGTTATGGTTTGTTATGGCGTTTTGGCGCGTGGCAGCGCGCCGATGACGTCGACCATGGCGGCGACGTCGTTGTCGCCCAGCCCCATGTCCATGAAGCGTTGGTACAGCGGCACGACGCAATCCAAAAGCGGCGTCGCCACGCCGACGTGGTCGGCGAAGTCCTTGAGCATGTCGAAATAGTGCTGCAGGCCGGGTACGGTACCCTGCACTGGTTGAAAGCGGCGCTCCGCCATCCACGGCGCGCGGATGCCGAACTGGGTCGAGCCGCCGCTGCCGCTGGCGATCGCCTTGATCATCAGCGGCACGTCGACGCCGGCTTTCAGCCCGAGCGCCATCGCCTCTGCCGTGGCCGCGATGTTGACCGCGACCAACAGATTATTGACCAGCTTGACGCGGCTCGCAGCGCCGAACTCGCCGAAATAGAGGCAAGTGTCCGCGAAACCCGCGACCACGCCCTCAACTTTCTTGCAGGCGGTGGCATCGCCGGCCAGATAGATTACGCCCTTGCGTGCCGACACCATGCCCGGCGTGCCGGAGACTTCGCCGTCGATGAAAATGGCGCCTTTTTCCTTGAGCGGCGCGATCTGACGCTGCTTATCCGGAACCGGATGCGAGCCGAGCTCGACGACGATCTGCCCCGGCCGCGCCGATTGGGTGAGGCCTTGCGGACCGTGCATGACCTCGTCGAGCGCCTCGGTCGACGGCAGGCAAGACAATACGATGTCGGCCTGCGCGCCGACCTCGGCCGCGGAGCGGGCGGGAACGCCGCCGATTTTTTCGAATTCGGCAAGCGAGTGGCGGCGATAGCCGACCACGCGGTGGCCGCTCTTGATCAGGTTCTCCGAGATCGGCATGCCGATCTTGCCGACGCCGACAAAACCTATGGTTTCCATGAACGCGTCCTCAACTCTTCTTCTGTGTTTATTCGCTATGTTAGCGCGACATCGCGTGGATTGTCATGTCACCTCGATCGATTGATCTGAGAGATTGACGGAGAGGCCGAGCGTGCCCTCCATGATCGTCCATTCCTTCAACTCAAAAGTGCGCAACCCGTTTATAAAGAACGGGTCGGCTTCGGCCAGCGCCCGGGCTTCGGCGGCGCTCTTCGCCCGCAACACGGTCAGGCCGTGCCCGCTCGGCGGTACCTCTCCATCGGCCAGTGGCCCGGACGCGAACACGAGACCACGCTGCTCGAGCCCGATCATGTATTCCAGATGCGCCATCAGAAACGGCTTGAGCTTTTCCGGCGGCACGACCGGCGTCGAGATCAGCACATAAAGCTTCTTGCGCAGCATTTTGCGCATCAGCTCGGCAACGCGCTCTTCAAAAAACATGGGTCAGGTCCTGGGTTTTCAGGTTCATAAACGAGCGGCGTGGCCCGCGCCAGCGACCTCAAGACGCGATCAAAACAGGCGCGGGTTCGCGCCCAGCCCGAGG
>JBAQAB010000474.1:0-23303 GCA_049285535.1 Xanthobacteraceae bacterium | reverse complement strand
TCTATAAACTGGATTTCGACGTACTCAACGATCTGGTGCCGATCGCCGAGCTCGCCTACGAGCCGCTTTTGATCTGCGTCAAGAACAGCCTGCCGGTGCATAACTTGAAAGAGTTGATCGCCTGGCTCAAAGCCAATCCCGGCAAGGCCAGCGTCGGCGTTCCCGGCATCGGCTCGACCGGCAATCTGGCCGGCATTTCATTCCAGAAGGCCACCGGCACCAAATTCCAATTCGTTCCGTATCGCGGTGACAATCCGGCGGTGCAGGACTTGATGGCGGGCCAGATCGACATGATGATCGAACCGTCCTCCAATTTCACCGCACAGGTGAAGGCCGGCACCATCCGCGCCATCGCCGTTCCGGCTAAGACCCGCATGACCAGCTTGCCGGAGGTGCCGACCACGGACGAAGCGGGTTTGCCGGGATTCTATGCGTCGATCTGGTTCGGCATGTGGGCGCCGAAAGGCACGCCGCAGGATGTCCTCGACAAAATCCACGCCGCGACCGTCGCGGCGCTGAAAAACGACAGCGTGAAAGACAAGCTCAATAGCCTCGGCCAGCAAATCTCCTCGCCGGGTCTGCAATCGGCCGCGGCATTCGCGGCCTTTCAGAAGGCGGAGGCCGACAAATGGTGGCCGATCATGAAAGAAGCCGGTATCAAGATGCAATGAGCTCGGGGAACGCGAGCTCATTCAACTGTAATCGGAAGGCTTGGTCTCGATAACGAATATCCAAATCAGCGCCGTCGCCGCGCCGGCGACTGCCGCGATGGCGATAAAGCCGCCGGCCGGACCGATACCTTGGAACAGAAAGCCGGTGATCAAGGTGCTCAGCGAAGCGGCGACACCGATCGCCGCGCCGACTGCGCCCTGCGCCAGATTGAATCGGCCGGTGCCGGCGGTCAGATCGGCGATCACGATCACGGTCAGAACGCCGATGATCGCGCCGGTAATCCCGGACAGTAATTGCGCCACAACAAGGAACGCATAGGCGTTGCTGAAAGCCAGCAGCGCGGCGCGGACCGGTTCGGCGGCAAAGCCGAGCAGCAGCAGCGGCTTGCGGCCGCGTTTTTCGGAGTGATAGCCGACCCAAGGCGCGAAGATCGCGACCACGATCTGCGGCACGATAATCAGGCCCGACATCCACAGCGACGATTCGGTCGGTATCGTCGTCGCCAGATTTTCGCCGATCAGCGGCAGCATCGAGGCGTCGGCAAGCTGAAACAGCACAAGCGCCGCAGTGAACAAAATAAGTCTATGGTTCTTCAAGAGATCGGCAATGCGTCCGACCTCGTGCGCTCTTGCGCCGGCCGCGGCGTTGCGGGCGCGGGCATAATCGATTTCGTCCGGCCGGATGAGCGAAAGCGCGATCAGTGCGGGAATGCACAGGGCCGCGGCGGCGATGAAAATGGTGCCCATGGCAAAATAAGCGCCGAGGAGCCCCATCAACGCCGCGGTCGCGGCGTGGCCGCCGGCGGCATAACGGTAATTTCGCCCGGTCCGCAGCGCCATGGCGCGCCGCCCAACCAGACCGAGGCTGATAGCGCCGATCGCCGGCGTGATGATACCCCCGGTCACGCCCTGTAACAGCGACGCCAGCAGAACCATCAGGTAGTTCGGCACAAGCGCTAGGATCAGCGCAGCGGCGCCGATCATCACGATGCCGGTAGCAATCAGCGCGCGCTTCCACGGTACGGCATCGGCCAGCGCCCCACCGGGAATTTGACTGGCCACGCCCGCCAGGCCGCCCAGCGTCAGCGCGAAGCCGACGTTCCGCTCCGTCCAGCCGAGATGCGCGAGATAAAACGCGACGAAGGTGCCGAAGCCGGTCTGCACGTCGGCGAGGAAAAAATTCATCCAGTCGAGGCCGTAGCGGCTTTGCGGCGACGCGGGCGTATGCAATGTTTTTCGCGCTTGCCGATAGCGCGCGACGACCCGGTGCAAATGCCTGCGTTTGCGAGGAGGAACGTTCACAGTCATCGGATGGCAAGAACCGTGGCCGACTCAAGCGCGCCGCCATCGGGTTAACTGCCGGACGTGAAACGGGGTTCCGCGGGCGCTTTCGCAGCTTGGATGCACGTCAGCGGGAAGGTTTCGTGGAGGAGTATGTGGCAGAGCGATCGGTGCCTTCGCAGCCGACGGCGATCACCATAACGTCCTGGTTGATCGAGGCCTTCGCGCAGCATCAGGCCGGTCAATGGGCCGAGGCTGAAAGGATCTATCAGAAAATTCTCGCGGTGCAGCCCGACCACCTCGACAGCCTGCACCTGCTCGGTGTCATGGCCTATGAGCGCGGCGAATTTGCGCGGGCCCTCGATCAAATAGGGCTCATTCTCGCGAAAGACCCCGACAACAGCCTCGCTCTGAACCATCGCGGCCTCGCACTTTTGGCGTTGAAGCGGTTCGACGACGCGTTGGCGAGTTACGATCGCGCACTGGCGCTGCGACCCGATTATGCTGAGGCGCACTGCAACCGCGGAATGGTGCTTTTTGAGTTGAAAGCGCCGGAAGAGGCGCTGGCGAGCTATGACCGCGCGCTCGCGCTGCGGCCGGATTTTGTCGAGGCGCAGGTCCATCGCGGTAATGCATTACGAAAGCTCAAGCGCTTCGAGGAGGCGCTGGCAAGCTGTGAGCGCACGCTCGAGCTCTGGCCGGACCGCGCCGCGGCCTATGGCAATCGAGCCATCGTCCTGCATGAACTGCGGCGGTTCGAGGAGGCATCGGCGGACTATGACCGCGCGTTTGCCATTGAGCCGGACTATCCCGATGCGCTCTGCAACCGCGGCGCCACCCTTTATGAGCTGGGGCGGTTCGAGGAGGCGCTGGCAAGTTATGACCGAGCGCTTGCCGTGCGCCCGGATTTTGCCGACGCGCATTACAACGAGGCTCATTCCCGGTTGCTGACCGGCGACCTTCGTCGCGGCTTCGAAAAGTTCGAGTGGCGATGGAAAATCGAGCCCTACGCAAGCTTCAAGCGAGAGTTCGCGCAGCCGCAGTGGGTGGGCAGGGAGGAGATCGCTGGCAAGACCATTCTTCTCCACGCCGCCGACGGTTTTGGCGACACCATCCATTTATACCGCTATGCGCCTCTGGTCACGGCGCGGGGCGCGCGCGTGATCCTGGAGGTGCAAAAGCCGCTGCAGGAGTTGATGGGCAGCCTCGCCGGAGGCGAGCGGATCCTCGCGAGGGGCGACGCGCTTCCCGATTTCGATTTGCAGTGCCCTTTACTCAGC
The DNA here is from genome assembly GCA_049285535.1 of Xanthobacteraceae bacterium. Classification (GTDB taxonomy): domain Bacteria; phylum Pseudomonadota; class Alphaproteobacteria; order Rhizobiales; family Xanthobacteraceae; genus BOG-931. The sequence continues at coordinate 20,071 of JBAQAB010000474.1, read as the reverse complement.
CTGCCGCGGGCGTTTGGGACAGAACTCGCGACGATACCGTGCGCGACGCCTTATTTGTTCGTGCCGCCGTCGCGGACGGCCAGTTGGAAAGCCCGGCTTGGTCCGCGACATCGCCCGCGGATCGGCCTTGGTTGGTCCGGCGATCCGAGCCACAGCAACGATCGCAATCGCTCGATCGCCCTTGATCGGCTTTTGCCGCTCTTGACCGAGGTCGATGCAACATTCGTCAGTGTGCAGCGGGAGGTCCGCGACGGCGACGCCGCCGTGCTGCAAAGCAGCAGCGATATTCGTCATTTCGGCGCGGAGCTGAAGGATTTCTCCGACACCGCGGCGCTGATATCGAACCTCGATCTCGTTATCTCCGTGGATACCAGTGTGGCTCACCTCGCCGGTGCGCTGGCAAAGCCGGTCTGGATATTATTGACGTTTCTTCCGGACTGGCGCTGGTTGCTCGATCGCGAAGATAGCCCCTGGTATCCGACCGCTCGGCTGTTCCGGCAGGACGACACGCGAACATGGGATGACGTGATCGCCCGCGTTCGGGCGGCATTGCAGGACTTCGTGCGCGGCGGGTGAAGGTGGAGCTCCGGGTTTCGCAATGGTCGTGCGGCGCCGCCGGCTCAGTTGGTGATCTGGTAGCCGACATACCACGAGTAAAGATTCGTCATGGACGCATTTTGAATGCCGGTTCCGGCGGATAGCAGCAAGTGGTTATGGTCGTCGAAATCGTAAACGGCGCCAAGGTTGAATCCCGTGTTGTCTTTGCTTCCGATCGTGTCGGCGGTCTGGTGGAAAATTTCACCGCCGATGGCGAGCTGCTTCGTGACCTGTTTCTGCAACAGCCAGCCGACGAACCAGTAATCCTGGTCGAGCGTGCCGCCGCCGTGATTGATCCAATAGCCGCCGCCCCCGTAAGTGGTCCAATCGCCGAAGCTTTTTTGCAGCCACACCGGCAGGTATACGCGCACATGGCCGGCGCCGAGACCGCTGCCCTGATCTCCGGTCGGCAGTTCGACCAGCGGGAAGACGCCGACCATCGGACGCAACCCCTTATCGTCCTCTTGGACGAAACGGTACTTGAAGCCAAGCTCGGTGTCGCCATAGCCAAACTGCGATGGTCCGCCGGCAGGACTGTCGAACGCGAGCGGTGCGACGATGTGGAACTGTCCGTTGGGAATGAGGCCGTAATTGAATTCCCAGGCCGGTCCTACTCCTGACGTATCGCCGCTGATATGGGTGCCGGTGAAAAATGTGTAGAATTCGTAGTGCTGATAATCGACGGGCTCGGGATCGTCGGTGCGAAACGGCGGGCCGGCATTTGCCACGCCCGGCATCAGGGCCATCCAGGCGAGCGCGATGGCTGCCACGCGAAGCGCAATGACTCGGCGGTCTGGCGCGCCAGCTCCGATCACGGCGAATTGCCCCTTTGCCTACCAGCGCGCCCGCGGCGCGATCGTAGGGTTGATCCAGCGCGCTAATATACCACGACGCTGCGGATACTCTTGCCCTCGCGCATCAGCGTAAAAGCCTTGTTGATGTCAACGAGCGGCATGGTGTGCGTGATCATCGGATCGATCTCGATCTTGCGCTCCATGTACCAGTCGACGATTTTCGGGACGTCGGTGCGGCCGCGGGCGCCGCCGAAGGCGCTGCCGCGCCAGACCCGGCCGGTCACCAGCTGAAACGGCCGCGTCGCGATCTCCTGGCCCGAGCCGGCGACGCCGATGATGATGCTTTGGCCCCAGCCGCGATGGCAGCTTTCCAGCGCGATGCGCATCAGGCCGACATTGCCAATGCATTCGAACGTGTAATCGGCGCCGCCGATCTGGTCGGCGCCGCTCTTAGTCATGGCGACGAGATGGGCAACGAGGTCGCCACCGATCTCTTTCGGATTGACAAAATGCGTCATGCCAAAGCGCTCGCCCCAGGCCTTTCTCTCGGGGTTGACGTCGACGCCGATGATCATGTCGGCGCCGACCAGGCGCAGGCCTTGAATGACGTTGAGCCCGATGCCGCCGAGGCCGAACACGATGCATTTGGCGCCTGGTTCGACCTTCGCGGTATTGATCACCGCGCCGATACCGGTGGTGACGCCGCAGCCGATATAGCAAACCTTGTCGAACGGCGCGTCATCGCGGATTTTCGCCACCGCGATCTCGGGCAGCACGGTGAAATTGGCAAAGGTCGAGCAGCCCATATAGTGATGGATCGTCTTGCCCCCGATAGAGAAGCGCGAGGTGCCGTCGGGCATGACGCCCTGACCTTGGGTGGCGCGGATGGCGGTGCACAGATTGGTCTTGCGCGACAGGCACGACGGGCAGGTCCGGCATTCCGGGGTGTAGAGCGGAATGACGTGATCGCCTTTTTTGACCGAAGCGACGCCGGGACCGACGTCGACGACAATGCCGGCGCCTTCGTGGCCGAGGATCGCGGGGAACAAGCCTTCCGGATCGGCGCCGGAAAGGGTGAATTCGTCGGTGTGGCAAATGCCGGTCGCCTTGATCTCGACCAAAACTTCGCCGGCGCGCGGGCCTTCGAGCTGCACCGTCGTCACTTCCAGCGGCTTGCCGGGCGCGTAGGCCACGGCGGCGCGAACATCCATGCTATCCTCGCTCGCTTTTGCAAACGATGACATTACGAGGCGTGGATGGCAAACCCAGAACCGGCGCAGCCGGAACTCCCAGTTCGGGGATTGGAGTTCATCTTTGCTGCGCGCGTCACGGTCGATGCGCCGCTTGACCTCGGCGACGTCGGCAAAGGCGGCCGGCGCATCGTTCCGATCACCGGCGGAGAGTTTTCCGGCCCGCGTTTGCGCGGTGTGGTGCTCTCAGGCGGCGCGGATTGGCAGGTGCTGCGCAGCGATGGCGTCGCCGAATTGGAGGCGCGTTACACCCTTCGCACCGACGACGGCGCGTTGATCTATGTTCGCAATCACGCGCTGCGCCACGGCCCGGCCGGGGTGATGGCGGCACTGGCTGCGGGCCAGCCGGTCGAGCCCGGCGCCTATTATTTTCGTGGCGCGGCCTTTTTCGAGACCAGCGCACCGCTTCATGCCTGGATAGCGAAGCACATCGTCATTTGCACTGGCGCGCGCGAGCAGGCGAGGGTGAATCTTAAATTCTACCAAGTGCTGTGACCGCTAATCTTTCTCCGGCAACATGACGATCTGCGTCTGGATCACCAGCGCGCACAGCCGGCCATCGCTTCTGGTGATCCGTGTCTGCCAGACCATCGTCGAGCGGCCACGGTGCAGCGGCGTGCATTCGGCGTAAGCCGTGTCGCCGACCGGAATGGCGGTGAAAAAGTTGGTCTTGCTTTCGATCGTCGCTGTTCGTCCGCCCGGCGGCAGGTTCGCCACGGTGGCCGTGCCGCCGAGATTGTCGGCGAGCGCCATGACGGCGCCACCGTGCAGCGTGCCGAAGCGGTTGTTGTGCTCCTCGCGCACCGGCATCTCGGCCACGACCTTGTCCTTCGAGACGTGCGTAATTTTCATGCCCATGAAGTCGGCAAATGGCGGCTGAAGCCTGGCGTCGGGGTTCATTATGTGGCTCATGCTCTTTGTTCACGGTCGGCGGCATAAAGCGGCTGCAGCGGCAGGAAATCCGACACGCGCGAGCCGGGATAGTAGGTCGCCTGGAAGGCAGGCCGCGCCTGCAGCCGTTCATACCATTGCGCGACGCGTGGATACTTTCCTTCCCAGATCGACGCCAGGCCGAGATCGGCCATGCGGTCGATGCTCGGCATCACCAGCACATCGGCAAGCGTGAATTGGCCGCCCATGATCCATGGCCCGTCTTTTGCAATCGCCTCATCCATGCGCCGGCAGGTCTCCGACAGCTCGCCGAGCGATTTATCGATTGCCTCTTTCGAGAAGCCCTTGGGCGAGCCCAAGCGCTGAAACAGTTCCTTGCGCACTGGACGCGGCTCGATCTCGCGGTCCTCGAACTCCTTTTGGCTTTGGCCCTCGAAACGGTAAAGGAACGCCCGATTAAAGGAAGGGACACGGATCGCGCCGACCGCGACCTCTTCGATGTAGTGCGTCCAAGCCCGCATGCGCGCCCGCTCGACGAGATCGGCGGGAACAAGAGGGTTGTGCGGAAATTTCTCGTCAAGATATTCGCAGATCACGCTCGATTCGATGATCGGAATGCCGTCGTCCACGAGGGTGGGAACCACGCCGTTCGGATTGAGCGCGAGATAGTCCGGCTTGAGCTGCTCTTTCTTCGCCAGGTCGATACGAACTTCGTCGAATTTGACACCCTTCTCGTGCAGCACCAGCCGGACCTTCTGGCTGCAGGTGGAGTGCGAGGTGTGATAAAGCACGAGCATTGCAGTCTCCTGACGCATCAAGGGCGCGGCCAAAGATGCTTCCTCGGCCACGCCCTGACAATCAAAGCAGAGACTTCAATGCGTTGCTACCGCGGCTGCGGCACCACGCGGATATACGGCTTCGGCGTCTTCCAGCCACCCGGGTAGAGCTTCTTGGCCTCTTCGTCACTCACCGCGCCGGTGAGGATGACGTCCTCGCCTTGTTTCCAGTTCGCCGGGGTGGCCACGCGATGCTTGGCGTTGAGCTGCAGTGAATCGATCACGCGCAGCACCTCGTCGAAATTGCGGCCGGTGGTCATCGGATAGACCAGCACCAGCTTAATCTTCTTGTCCGGGCCGATGACAAAGACGTTGCGCACCGTCTGATTGTCGGCAGGCGTGCGGCCCTCCGAGCTTCCGTTCGTCGACGCCGGCAGCATGCCATAGAGCTTGGAAACCTTCAGATCGGTGTCGCCGATCATCGGGTAATTGGGGGCAAAGCCGACCACGTCCTTGATGTCGCTGGCCCACTTCGCATGGTTGTCGACCGGATCGACCGACAGGCCGATGATCTTGACGCCGCGTTTGTCGAATTCCGGCTTGAGCCGCGCCATGGTGCCGAGCTCGGTGGTGCACACCGGTGTAAAATCCTTGGGGTGCGAAAACAGCACTGCCCAATTGTTGCCGATCCAGTCGTGGAAGCGGATTTTGCCTTCGGTCGTTTCGGCTTCGAAATCCGGGGCGGTATCGCCAATCGCAAGTGCCATGAAAATCCTCCGTCGCGTAGGTCGATCGTTAGGCGGGTGATCCGAAGTTCGGAAACTGTTCGCGCTGCCTTATGTACGGGCCATGCGGTGTAATTGCCAGCCTTGGCGGATAATATTCCTTTGAACCGAAAGTATTATTTCCTCTGAGACGCGATCAAAGAGCGAAGATTCATCTGCACGCCAGGCGCATCCGGAAAGTTCTTTTTAACGGCAGTTTCTCGATCTTCCGGGGCCCTTTGACGCGCATGAGCGGCATTGCCCGAACATGCTGCCAAAACATTGCGGGGGACTGCCGCGAGATCGCCGTACTGCCGCCCTTTACGAGCCACCCTGGCATTGAAGTTTGAACCCGTGGCGCAGGACGCGCGACGCATGGAACAAGGGCCGAGCGCGCGGGTTTCTATGAGCAGGGGCCGGAGGCGGCAGTGGCAGTTCCGAGAATGCAATATACCGATCTCGAGACGCTCACCGCCGTGATCGCGCGCTCGCAAATCGTCGCCGCCCGGCCGCCTTGCCAACGGTTGCCCGCCGGATTCGATGACGTGGACATCGCGATCCTCAACTGGATCGCGGCCGAGGGTCGCCGCGCCCGCAGCCTGGTGCAAATGTAGCCCGCCGCCGCGGCGTCCATCTGCGATCGCTGCTATTTCCCGCTATAACCGTCGACCAGCGTATTGAGGAAGGCGATGATGTCGTCCTCGTCCGCATCGGTCATTGCCGGCGGATCGCCCGCCTTGCGCTCGAAGGGCGGATCGGTGACGTCGACATCGACCCGATAGGCCAGCGGCAGGTCGTTGAATTTCTCAATCGTGCCGTCCGCGCCGCGCGGATAAATACGTTGCGGTTTGGTATCGCGGAAGTCGTAAAAATCCAAAACTTGTTTGAGCGTCGAAAAAACGCCGTTGTGAAAGAACGCGTGCCGTGTCGCGGCGTTGCGCAATGTCGGCGTCATGAACAGACCGCAATACTGAGTGTCGGCTGCCATATCGCGGCGATAGGGCCCGCAAATGCCGAGATCGAAAAATCCGGGGTCGGTGTCGACGTTAAGCGCCGCGTTGCGCGGCGCGCCCAAAGCTTCGAATTGATGGTCGGTGAATAAAGGCGGCAGGCCATCTCGCGTCGGCTGATCGGCGTGGCAGCCGGCGCAATTGGCCTTGGCCGGATTGTTGAACAGCGCGTAGCCGCGCGCTTCGCTCTCGGTAAAGCGCGCTTTGCCTTCCAGCCAGAAATCGAACTTGCTGGTATAGGGGTGAAAGCTCACGTCCTCGATCTGATAACGCGCTACCGCGAAAAGAGCCTCGCTCACTGCAAGGCGCGGATCGGACCAGATTGAGCCGCCAAAAAGCTGGACAAAACGCGCCGCGTTGGCCGAGCGCTGCAATTTGGCGGCGACGATGTCGATCGATCCGCCGTCCATCTCGCGCGGATCGAGCAGCGGCGAAAGCGCCTGATCTTGCAGCGTGTCGGCACGGCCGTCCCAGAACAGGCCGCCTTGCGGCACCATATTGGTCGCCGAGCGGCTCGCCTGCGGCGCGGTTTTTTGCACGCGCACAGCGTCCCGGCTCAAGGTGACGAGCTGCGCGATGCTGACATTTTCGTTTTCTTCGTTGTCGGGGCCGATGGCAAAGCTTGGCTGCCGCTCCAGATAGGTCAGCGACGGCACGGCGCGCACGCCGGTGCGCGACAATTGCGGGCCGCCGCGCATCACCGGCAGATCACCCGGTGGGCCATAAGCGAGCTGTGGACTATGGCATGAGGCGCACGAGAGCCGGCCGGAGGAGGACAGGCTTGTATCGAAGAAAATCAACCGGCCGATCTCGGCCATGGCCGACAGCGGCCCGCTCGGTGGACGCACAAGTGCAATCGGATGCGGGTTCTCGCGGGGCGTCTGCGACGAGGAATTGGCCGGCGCGCCCGCGAGCGCGGCGGCACAGAACAGGCTTGCAATGACAAGCCATCTTTGTTGCGCTCTCGTCTTCAGTGAGCGTCTCCCGATGGCAGCGGCGCTTTGAGCGGCGTGCCGTTCGTCGGATCGAGATAGAGCGCCGCTGTCTTGCCGGAGCCGGAGAAGTCGAACAGGCCGTTGATCGAACCCGCCGTGGCGTCGAACGAGCCGCCGCCGAGGCGTTGCCCTTGCAACCAGTTGTCCTCGACGAAACGAACGACGGAGGCGAGCGAAATCTGCCCGTGGCCGACATAGTCTTGCTTCGCCCAGGGCGAAATTACAAAAAACGGAATGCGGGTGCCGGGACCGCAACGGCCGTTGACTGGCTTGCCGCCGACGCCGGGCAGCGCCGTACCGGTGCCGCACTTGCCCGGACCGTTGAGCTGATCCGCTTCAGCGTCGAACGACGGGCTCGTCACTTTGGCGAAGACGTGGTCGTACCAGCCGTCGGAATCGTCCCAGGCGATGACGACGGCGGTATCCTTCCAATCCGGTTGCTGTTGGAGAAAGTTGATCAGCGTCACCGTGCCGTTCTGCTCATCGAGCGGATCCGAATAGGCCGCGTGGCCGTCCTGATAGGCCGGCATCTTGATGTACGACACCGCCGGAAAGTTTCCGGCTTTTACCGCGTCGTAGAAATCCGTCAGATCGTAGTTGTGATTGGCCGGATCGTGCGTCGTGCCGTCGTGCTCGAGACTATAACCGATCGCCGCGGTTGAGCTCGGCCGCTCGTGTTTCGGATTGGCGGTCGACGCGTAATATTGAAACCAGGCGTGATGCGGAATGTAGTCCACGACGTCGGCGCCGACGACGGTCGAATGCGTCGCGCGCTTGCAGCCGGTCGAGCCGTTGGCGTTGGTGGTGTCGAGTCGGAAGCCGCCCATGAACGAGCCCCAGGTGATGCCGGCGCCGTTGAGCAGATCGCCGATGGTCTTGCCGGACATCATCGCCTGATCCTTCGGATTCGAGCAGACATCGTAGCCGGGATCGACGTCATTGATCATGGTCAGGCCGCCTTGCCCGTCATTGATGTAATAGGAAACGGTGGTGACGGTTGATGGCTGCTTGGTGGTGGCCACGATGGTCATGCCGTTGGTCTGGCCTGACGAGACGTTGAGCATGCCGGGCGTCGATGGGCCGTAGGTGTCGCCGAAGGCATTGTCGCTCATAGCGAATTGCTGCGCATAGTTCCAGAAGCTGGCCACCGTATTGCCATCATAATAGCCCATCACTTGGCCCTTGGTGCCGAAGGCGCCGGCGCCCCCGCTGGTCGCCTTGCCGGTGAATTTGGGGAACAGGTCGGCCTTGCCGCCGTCATAGGCCTGCTGTTCGGCGGTGTAAGCGTGGTTTTGATCGGCCGTAAAGGCCTGGCTGCGATCGAGCCGGAACGGTTCGGCGGCATCGGCGCCGTTGGCCTTGTTGGTGAAATTCGGATTGTTGGTCAACAGATGCGCATTGGCCAGATTGTTGACCTTGGGCGTGCCGGGCTTGGCGGTGAATGCCGGCTCGCCCGGCGGATTGGTCGCCTTGGGGTAGGTCGCGAAATAATGGTCGAACGAAACGTTCTCGTTGAAGATGATCACCAAGTGCTTGATTGGCGTCGCGGTCGGTGCGGCGTCCTGCGGGCCGGGAGCCGACGTGCCCTCCGGCGCAATCGATTCCGCGGCATTGGCGATGTTGCGTGGGATAAAAACCGAACCTAGCGCCGCTAACGCGCAAAACGCGACGCTCAAGAAGAGCTTACTGGTCATAGGATCCCCCAAATTGTGCCGGCGTTCGAGGGGAAGCTAGTCCGCGATATATGACCTGCACGTGACAATGCCGTGCGCTGGCAGGGGATTAGCGGGCCTGGGGCGGAAATGGTGGGCTAGCGTGAAGCCCCAAGTCACATAAAAAAGGCGGCCCCTTTGGGGCCGCCATGGGTCCGCGCAACTGGAGAAGAAGCGCGGACCCTGACTTGCGAGCGGCCATCATGCCCGCAAGGGAAGTGGCGAGGGAAGTTATTCGCCCTCCACGCCGATCGCGTAAGCGGTCTCGCCGTGCACCGCGTCGTCGCCCACCTTCAGGGTGGCTTCGTCCATACGCAGGCTGACGAAGATCGAGATCACCTTGAGGATGATGAAGGTCAAGACGACGTTGTACACGATGATGAACGCCGCACCTTCCGCCTGCAGCAGAAGCTGCGTCGGGTTACCGTAGAGCCAGCCGGTGATGCTGACGCCGGGCGCATCTTTGTCGGTGCCGATGTATTGCAGCATCGCCGGGTTCGCCAGGATGCCGGTCAGCAGGCCGCCCATCAGTCCAGCCACGCCGTGGGTGGAGAACACGCCAAGCGTATCGTCGACTTTCTGCATGAATGCAAGCTTCTGGAACTTGTTCATGCTGAGCCACGGGATGATGCCCGCGCAGACGCCAACGATGATCGCGCCCCAGCCGTCCACATAACCGGCGCAGGGCGTGATGCCGACGAGGCCGGCGATCATGCCGTTGACGGCGCCGAGAACCGACGGCTTGCCGTAAGCCATCTTGTCCATCAGCGTCCAGACAAGCAGGCCGACCGCAGTCGCAGTGTTGGTGTTGAGCACAGCCGCGCCGGCGTCAGCATTGGCGAAGTACGGGTCGCCGCCGTTGAAGCCGTTCCAGCCGATCCACAGGATGCCGGCGCCGACCAGGGTCACCAGCAAGCTGTTCGGCGGGAAGTGGTCGCGGTCAGCCTGAAGACGCGGGCCGAGAACCCAAGCGGCGGTGAACCCGGAGGCGCCGGCCGCGAGATGGATCACGTATCCACCCGAGAAGTCCGCCACGCCCAAGGTCGCAAGCCAGCCGCCACCCCAGAGACTGAACGCGCCCACGGTGTAAACCAGCGTCATCCAGATCGGGCAGAAGATCATCCAAGCCGTGAAATTCATGCGGCCCAAGACCGATCCGGCCAAGATGATGACCGTGATCGCCGCAAACACGAACTGGAAGTACATCAGCGTCGCCATCGGAAAGGCGAGGGCGGGCATGCCCGCTGCCGCTGCCGGAACTGTCGCTTGGCCTAACGTAAACGCGGCCGATACCGCCAATCCAGGCTTGCCGAGGAACGGAAACCACTGTGGCCCGAACGCCATGTTGTAGTCGAAGAGAACCCAAACGACGAGAACCGACGCAAAAGCGTACATCGACATAAAAGCGGAGTTGATTGCCCACTTCTTCTTGACGATGCCGCCGTAGAGAACCGTCAGGCCTGGAATGCTTTGCAGGCCGACGAAAGTCGCAGCAGCCATCTGCCACGCATTATCGCCTTCATTGAGCCAAGTCGGTGATGGAACGAGTGCCATGTCCTGTCCTTTCCCCCAGTATCTGCCGCCCTAAGCACCAATGATGACTAGGCGAGCGGGGAACGAAGTGGCAAAATTTATGCCAGTCATTAGGACGTTGACTGGATACGATTTCCATGGAGGATTTGAGGGGAGTTCGAAGGCTGTGACTAAAAATACTGCATCTTGAGCATAAACTAGGCAGGAGCTTATGAGGGGATTAATTTGGGGTAGGTCACTGGCTGCGCGAATTAGGGCGTTGGCCGTGCCGGGGCTGGTGATTGCCCTTTCCACAACCGCGGGGGCAGCGCCCACCGGCGAAAAAACAATCACATGCACAAATCCGTCCAGCGGCGCGAATTGGCAGATTAAGGTCGACTACAACCGCAATATGGTCGACTCGCTCCCGGCCGAGATTAGTGACGCTCAAATTTCCTGGCACACTGCCGGCGGCGAAAACTATCAGCTTGATCGTAAGTCGGGAAATCTTACGGTGGTGGTCGCTTCAAGCACCGGCGGCTACTTCCTCCATGACACCTGCAAACTCGATAATTAATCCGGCAAGCGCGGCCGTGCCGGCGGCGCCGGTCTCCGCAAGAATTGGTGCCGCACCGGTGACCGAGCGGGTGTCCGGTGTTAAGGCCAGTGCGGGCTTCGCATCGGAAACCGGACCCCGCGAACGCAACGAAGATTTTGGCGGCGTGGTGTTCGGTTCTGAACTGCCGCAGCCGCGCCGCGATATTGTCGCCGCGATCGCCGATGGGATCGGCGGCGCCAAAGGCGGCCGCATCGCAGCCGAGACGGCGGTGCGCGGCTTTCTTGATGGATTCTGCGATCTGCCCGAAACCATGGAGGTACGTCGCGCTTCCGCCCGCGTGCTCAACTCACTCAATCGCTGGATTTATTCGGAAGGTCATCGCAACGCCGAGTCCGCCGGCATGGGATGCACCTTTACCGCGCTGGTGTTGCGCGGGCGCATCGCGCATCTGGTGCATGTCGGCGACACCCGCGCCTATCGGCTGCGGGGCGAACGATTGGCGTGCCTGACGACCGATCACGTGCGCGAGGAGCCCGGCGGCGGCCGCTCGAATATCCTTACGCGCGCGCTCGGCGTCGAGACGGAGGTGCGGCTCGATTACGCCGCACATCCGGTGGCGCTGCATGACCGCTATCTGTTGTGCACCGACGGCGTGCACGGCTACCTGACGCCGGAGACGATCGCCGAAATTTTGCGCGAGCGTTCGGGCTCGGAAGATTCCGCCCGCGCGCTGGTGAAGGCCGCGCTCGACACCGGCAGCACCGACAACTGCACGGCCTTGGTGCTCGACGTCGTCGATCTGCCGACGGCAGGATCGGCCGATATCGGCGCCGAGATCATGGACCTGCCGCTGATCCCGGTGCCAATCGACGGCGAGACGGTCGACGGCTTTGTGCTGAAAGTGCTGATGTCGGACGGCCGTTACACCCGCCTGTTCGGCGCTATCGACGAGGTTGAAGGCGGCGAGGTGGCGTTGAAATTTCCAAAGCCCCAGGTCGCGGCCGACGCGACCTACCGCGCGGCATTCGCGCGCGAATCCTGGGTCGGCGCGCGCGTGCACAGTCCCTATGTCGGCCGCACCATCGTGCTGCCGCCGGGACGGCAGACCTGCCTATACACGGTGATGCCGCTCTATCAGGGCGAGCTTCTGGAAACGCGGCTCGCGCGACGGCCGGGGATCGGTCTGGAGGAAGGCCGCAATATTGCAATCAAACTGGCGCGCGGCGCGGCGGCCCTGCATCGCGCCGGCATCATTCACCGCGACATCAAGCCGGATAACATCATTCTCGAGGGTGGCGGGTTGCTCAAGCTGATCGATCTCGGCGTGGTGCGCGTGCCCGGGCTCGAGGATTTCCCGGCCGACGACATTCCAGGAACGCCGGCTTACATGGCGCCCGAAATGTTTGGCGGCGAACCCGGTAACGAGGCGACCGATATTTATGCGCTCGGCGTCACCATGTTTCGCGCTTTTACCGGCGAGTACCCGTACGGCAACCTCGACGCCACCAGCAAACCGCGCCGCGATCGGCCGAAGCCGCTGGGCGAGCTGCGGCCGGATCTTCCCGCATGGCTGCAAGCCGTCCTGGCGCGCGCGATCGCGGCCGATCCGACCAACCGGTTTCGCGATATGATGGAATTTGCCATCGAGATGGAGGAGGGGCCGGAGCGCGCGTCGCATGGGACCAGCGGCACGCGGACGCTTTATCAACGCTATCCGGTGCAAATCTGGCAGGGCATGGCCGCACTTCTTGCGGTCGCACTGCTTGCGTCGCTCTTGCTGCGGCATTGATCGCGGATGTGCGGCGTCATTGACATTTCCATGCCGCCGCCGCAAAGCGGACAGGCTGGTTCGCGGGATCGTAAGCTTAGATGTTCAAGCGCATCCTGATTGCCAATCGCGGCGAGATCGCCTGCCGGATCATCAAGACCGCCCGCAGGATGGGAATTGAAACCGTGGCGGTCTATTCCGAGGCCGACCGCGACGCGCTCCATGTCGAAATGGCCGACGACGCCGTAGCGATCGGGCCGCCGCCGGCGGCGCAAAGCTATCTGGTCATCGACAACATCGTTGCTGCCTGCAAGTCGAGCGGTGCCGAGGCGGTGCATCCGGGCTACGGCTTTCTGTCCGAGCGCGCGGCGTTCGCCAGCGCGCTGGCCGAGGCCGGTATCGTTTTTATCGGCCCCAATCCCAAAGCCATCGCCGCCATGGGCGACAAAATCGAGTCGAAGAAGGCCGCTGCCCGCGCCAATGTCTCGACCGTGCCGGGACATCTCGGCGTCATCGAGGACGACACTCAGGCGATCGCGATCGCCGACCAGATCGGTTACCCGGTGATGATCAAGGCCTCCGCCGGCGGCGGCGGCAAAGGCATGCGCATTGCGTTTTCCAAATCGGAGGTGGCGGAAAACTTCGCCCGCGCCCGCTCCGAGGCGAAATCGAGTTTCGGCGACGATCGCGTCTTCATCGAAAAATTTATCACCGATCCGCGCCACATCGAAATCCAGGTGCTGGGCGACAAGCACGGCAACGTCATCTATCTGGGCGAACGCGAATGCTCGATCCAGCGCCGCAATCAAAAGGTCATCGAGGAAGCGCCGAGCCCGCTGCTCGACGCCAAGACGCGCCAGCAGATGGGCGAACAGGCCGTCGCGCTGGCGACGGCGGTCGGTTACGACAGCGCCGGCACCGTCGAATTCGTCGCCGGGCAGGACAAGAGCTTTTACTTTCTGGAGATGAACACGCGGCTCCAGGTTGAGCATCCGGTGACCGAGTTCGTCACCGGCATCGATCTGGTCGAACAGATGATCCGCGTCGCCGCCGGCGAGCCGCTGAAGTTTACGCAGAGCGACATAAAGCTTTCCGGCTGGGCGGTGGAGAGCCGGATTTATGCGGAAGATCCGTATCGCAATTTCGCGCCCTCGATCGGACGGCTGGTGCGCTATCGGCCGCCCGCCGAAGGCGTGCATGACGGCGCCACCGTGCGCAACGACACCGGCGTCACCGAGGGCGGCGAGATTTCGCTCTATTACGATCCGATGATCGCCAAGCTCGTCACCCATGCCAAGACGCGGCTCGAGGCGATCGAGGCGCAGACTGAAGCGCTCGATGCCTTCACCATCGAGGGCATTCGCCATAACATTCCGTTCCTCGCCGCGATCATGCAGCATCCACGCTGGCGCGCCGGCAAGCTCTCCACTGCCTTTATCGCGGAGGAATTTCGCGGCGGCTTCGAGCGAACGGCGCCGGCGGCCGAAATCGCCCGCAGCATCGCCAGCGTGGCCGCCGCGATCGATCACCTGCTCGGCGAGCGCAAGCGCAGAATTTCCGGACAATTGAACGCGACGCTGACGCGGGAGCGGCGGCGCGCCATCTGGCTCGGACCCGACGAATACCAGGCCGACGTCGAGCATGACGGCAAAGCGACCGCGGTGACCTTCGAGGACGGCGCGCGGCACGTTTTGTCGTCGGACTGGATTCCCGGCATGCCGGTCTGGGCCGGCACCATCGACGGAACGCCGGTCGCCATGCATGTGCGCGCGATCCCGAACGGTTTTGAGCTCGCTTATCATGGCATCGAGGTCAAAGCCTTCGTCTATACCGAGCGTGAGGCTCGCTACGCGCGGCTGATGCCGGTTAAAAAGCTGTCAGACAGCGAGAAGGCGGTGCGTTGCCCGATGCCGGGCCTCATCGTTTCGCTCGGCGTCAGCGAGGGCCAGGAGGTCAAGACCGGCGAGACGCTGGCCGTTGTCGAGGCCATGAAGATGGAAAACATTCTGCGCGCCGAACGCGATGGCATCATCAAGAAAGTTCGCGTCAAGCCTGGCGACAGCGTCGCTGTCGACGCGGTGATCATGGAATTCGCCTGAAGGCGGGGGCCTGCCGAATCGGGCATGATGCTGGCTTTGCCGGAGCAAGCCAGATGCAGGTAGCACCCTCTCTTTTCTCGCCGAACGGGCGGCTTAAGCCGCAGCCGTTCATCTATGGTGCGGTTGGCGTCTATCTGTTCGGCGTCGCCTCGCATCTCCTCACCACGCCGGATGTGATCCGGCACGGCGGATTGTGGCCCTTCGTTGCCGCCCAAATCCTGCTGCTCTGGATCTGGTTCGTGCTGCACGCCAAGCGGTTGCACGATGCCGGCCGCAGCGGCGGCTTGGCCGCTGCGGTCGCCTTGCTGTACGTACTTTCCCTTGTCTTGCTGTTGATCGTCGCCGACAGCTTCTTCAATACGTCGGGCGATCTGATGGACAACGCCGCCGCGAGCAGTGCGCTGGAGCTCATTCTCTTGCTTTACGTCATTGTTACTCTGATCGGTTCGCCGCATTACGATTTGGCTTGGCTCATGGTGGTGCTGCTGCTGGTTATCGGCTTTGCGCCCATCGTCGTGGCCGTCGGCTTCTCGATATGGGCGGCGCGGCGGCCGAGCCTCGTCGGCGAGACGTAATGCTCCACTTCGCCTATGGCTCGAACATGCACCGCGGCGTCATGCGTAAGCACGCGCCGACGGCGGCGCCGGTCGGCATGGCGCGGCTCGCGGAGTATCGCTTCGTCATCACGTCGGATGGCTATGCTTCAGTCGAACCCTCGCGTAGACGTGCCGTGTATGGCGCTCTGTGGCGGCTCGCGCCGCGCGACCGCGTCACGCTCGACCTTTGGGAGAACATTGCGGCGGGGCAATATCGCGCCGAGATCCTGCCGGTGCTCCAAAGCGGCCGGCGTCGTCCGGCGCTGGTCTATGTCGCGCGGCCACGGCCGCTCGGGCGGCCCAAAGCCGGCTATATGGAGATTGTCGTCGCCGCCGCGCGCGCGCTGGAACTGCCCGGCGACTATGTCGCTTCCTTGGAAGAATGGCTGCCGGTGCGCTCGCTGGGATCGGGCTACCGCAAGCTCGGAGAACTTTTTTGACCGTGCACCGCTATGTCTTGATCCGCGGCCGAGTGCAGGGCGTCGGCTTTCGCGCCTGGACCGAAGTGACGGCGTTGCGGCGCCGCCTGCAGGGCTGGGTGCGCAATCGCCGCGACGGCGCGGTCGAGGCTTTGTTCATTGGGATGGAAAACGACGTGTTGGCGATGATTGACCACTGCCGTTCCGGGCCGCCCGGGGCGCGCGTCGATTTTATCGATCACCGCGAGGCTAGGCCGGACGAAGTGGCGCTGCGCCGGCGCGACGAATTATTCTCAGTGCTCGGCACTATCTGAGCGTTGGCGGCGACGCCGAACAAGGGTTCAAACGCGGCGCGCAGTGCCATGTCGACTTCCGCCATCGAAACCGTCAAGCCGAGATCGGCGAGCGAGGTCACACCGTAGCGCGCGTCAGTGACGCCGCACGGCACGATGCCGGAAAAATGCGACAGCTCCGGTTCGACATTGAGCGCAAAGCCATGCAGCGTCACCCAGTGCCGTACACGCACGCCGATGGCGGCGATCTTGTCCTCAAAAACGTCGCCCATTCCTTGGCCTTTATCCGGGCGCCGCACCCAGACGCCGACGCGGTCGTCGCGCCGTTCGCCGCGGACATTAAAGGCGGCCAACGCATCGATGATCCATTGCTCCATGGTGGCGACGAAGCGGCGGACGTCCGGCGCGCGGCGCTTGAGGTCGAGCATGACATAGCCGACCCGCTGGCCGGGCCCATGATAAGTGAATTGGCCGCCGCGCCCGGTCATGTGGACTGGAAATCGCGCCTCGATCAGTTCGGCCGGCCGTGCCGACGTGCCGGCGGTGTAGAGGGCGGGGTGCTCGAGGAGCCAGACCAGTTCAGGCGTCTCGCCCCGGGCGATCGCCGCGGCGCGCGTGGTCATGGCTGCAAGCGCGGCGTCATAGGCCACGGGCGAATCGCTTACCAGCCATTCAACCGGCGGCGCGCCGGGGGCAGGCTTTAGCCCGATGGTCAGGTCGCTGCGCGTGTTAACCACCTCGTAACCATGACAGGTCCAACACTATGGACCGCCAACGTGAAAACCGAAACAGGGGGCAGCGTGCCGACACTCGACAACGTCTCGATCGATATTGCGGTGGTGTTGGGGACGAGCTCCATGCCGATTCACCAGGTGCTCCGGCTCGGCCGCGGCGCCATTATCGAGCTCGACGCATCCGAGGAGGATGAGGTCAGTATCCTCGCCAACAACCTGCCGGTGGCCAAAGGCACCGTCATCGTCAGCGGCAACAAGATCGCGGTCGAGGTCAAGCAGCTCCTGCCGCGAACGCCGGCGGGCGCCTGAACCTTCGCCTGCGGCCGGCGCGCGACGAAGGATGGTGCGGCCGAGAGGACTCGAACCTCCACGGGTTGCCCCGCTAGCACCTCAAGCTAGTGCGTCTACCAATTCCGCCACGGCCGCATGTGGGCTTGGCCACGCGCCAGGCCGGCGCGTGACGGCGCGGATGTAACAGCTAGGCTATTGCGGGACAAGGCCAAACGGCGGGGCTGAGGCGGAGGACGAGGGCCGTGTTTCAGCGCGTCGCCTGCGCCGGCGAGAACAGCGCGGCGACTGACCGAATCCGGGTCATGAGGTCGGCGTGCTGGCCGTCGGCGCCCGCTCGGGCGTGGGCGCGCAGCGGCCGCCGTCCCTTTTCGACCCGCTGATGTTCGACCGAGTGCACCACGTGAAGCCTTCGGTGTTCCGGCCGCTCCGCGACCCTCCGGTGTCGGCCTCGCGGCGTCGCGGCGCCAGCCGTTGTCTCGGATTTCGGAATGTCGGGCCATTGCACTGCGGCGTTTTCGTCGGTCAAGACCGTGTCCGGTTCGAAAGCTGCAGGGTCGGGGACTGGCAGAACGATGTCATCCGGCATCAATTTGTCCGCGCTCTGCGGCCAAGCCGGACGATTATCCTCATCGATCATGAGTTCGCCCGTACCTGCCGATGCCAGGGTTTCGGTGGCGGGCCTGCGCGCCATCGCTATCTCGTAAGACGCCGAAGGCACCACCTGCACCACATGGAATCCGTTCGCCTTGAGTTGCTCCAACAAGCCGGGCAACGCCGCCGCCGTTTTGGGGTGGATATCATGTAACAGCAAGATGCCCTTGCCGCGCTCTTCGAGGCGGCTCATCGCCAGCGAAATGATCTTGGCCGGTGTGATATCGCGGTGCCAGTCGTCGGCCACCACGTCGGCGGAGAACACAATTAGCCCCCGCTCGGCAAGCTCGCTCTCCACAAGATCGGAGCGCGCGAAGCCGGGGATGCGAAAGAATGGTGCCAGATATCTCGAATCGCCGCCGAATGCTGCGCTGACATCGGCGATGCCGCCATCGATTTCGGCCGTCATGCGATCGAGCGGCAATTTGCCGAAGCCGGTCGGGTGGTGGTCGCTGTGGGTGCCGATGGTGTGGCCTTCCTCGTAGACGCGGCGCACCGTCGCTGGAAACGAACGCGCCATCTCGCCGACCATGAAGAACGTCGCCTTGACGCATTGCGCGGCGAGCGCATCGAGCACTTTGTCTGTCGAAGGCGGCAGCGGGCCGTCGTCGAAGGTGATGACGACTTCCTTGTCGTTGAGCGGCAGCGAGTCCGGATATTGCATGCGGCCGAGCTGCTGATAGGCGCCAAAATCGATCGGCAGCACGCGGCTGGTGCCCAGCGCGTCAGGATTCCCAGGACAGGTCTGACTGGCGTTCTGCGCCTGACTTTGGCCCTGGTCTGCAGCCGGGGCTTTGGTCTGATCGGGCGCTTGAGGGGTGATCTGGTCGCTGGCTTGGTCTTTGGCCTGACCCTGGACTTGGTCAGGCGAGGCGGTTTGGGCGTGCGCCGACGACGCGGCGAGCGGTACAGTCACCGCCGCCGCGAAAGCCGCCGCCACGAAGCCGGCTCTGATAGTCGCCATTCCCCCAGCTTTCGAAAGGCAGGCCGTCAACCTGCCAATACCCAATCTGCCACGAACCACCTTCCACCCTGACAAAAGACTAAAAGTTTGGCTGGTTAATGTCATGTTAACGTTACAATTCGCCGGCCCGCGCTGTTGATAACCGCCGTTACAATTAGTCGCGCTCACCGATGCGTGCCTTTCCTTGCCGTTAATCACGCTCCCTTACCTTTCCGCCTTTGGCGTTGCGTAAGGGGCGTGGGAAATGAAGGCCGCTGGGGAGGCCCGAAAAGGCTGGGCGCGGCCGCGATCCGGTTGGCCGTCGGCCGCCGCCACGCCGGGCGGCATAATGGCGCGCGGTGGCGCGGTCGCGTCCTTGATCCTGGCGCTCGCGGTGCTGGCTTGCGCCGCCATCGGCCTCACCGAAACGCAACACAACAGCAGCGGCCTTGCCGCGGAGCAGCACGCCGCTTTGCAGGCGGCGGTTGGCGAGCGCCAAGCCGAACAGTTCGACGCCGCCGAGCTTAGCCGCATCGCACGCAGCGCCGGCTTGCACGACCTCCGCTTCGACGCCGCGCTGACCGCCGACCGTGGCCGCGAAGTGCAGTCGGTGCACGATGCGCAGGGCCGCATCGTCGGCTGGTTCAGTTGGGCGCCCGATCGCGGCTTTATCGGCGCCATGGCGTGGCTGTGGGGCCTGCTCGGCCTGGTCGGGATCGCGCTGGCATTGGCCGCCTATATTTCGGTGCGCGCGACCAGGCGGCTCAGCGCTTCGTTGGCGCGGAGCGTGGCGACGATCCGCAAGCTGACCACGCAAGATCCGCTGACCGGGCTGCCGAACCGGCGCGTGATGCTCGAACGTCTGGATGAAGCGGTTGCGACGCGCGGAGCGCGCTTCGTCGCCTTCGCACTGATCGACATCGATGGCTTTCACGACGTCGACGATACGCTCGGCCGCGCCGGCGGCGACACCATGCTGTGCAGCATCGCCGAACGGCTCAAAGCGGCGCTGCCGCCCGGCGCGCTGTTCGGCCGCTTCGAGGGCGACGCGTTCGCGGCCATTGTCACCGGCGACGACACAGGCGTCGCCGCCACGCTTGCCGAGAAGCTTTCGGCTTCGCTCGCCGCGCCGATCTACATGGATCAGTCGTGGCAGATCAGCGCCAGTATCGGAACCGCCAAGGCGCCCGACGACGGCGCCACCGGCGACGAATTGCAGCGCAACGCCGCCTTGGCGCTGCGCACCGCAAAGCGCGGCGGCCGCGGATCGGTGCGCCATTTCGTGCCGGACATTCATGTCGAGCATGCCGAGCGGCGTTTTTTCCTGCGCGAGCTGGAAAGGGCAATCGCGGAAAATACCTTCGACGTGCACTATCAACCGGTCGTCGCCGCCGAAGGCGGCGGCATGGTCGGCGTC